>NZ_JBIVWS010000006.1:0-431335 GCF_044768905.1 Streptomyces sp. NPDC090994 | reverse complement strand
AGACTTCCTCCACACCTACAACCACCACCGCTGCCACACCGCACTGGACGGACACCCGCCCATCAGCCGCGTCAACAACGCTGCGGGTCAATACACCTAGCGCGTGTCTCTTTGATGGGTTGATCAGTTGATCGCATGTGCCTGTCCGATTGATGATCACCGATGCGATGTGGGACCGTTTCGAGCCGCTGATGCTGGCGGATCCGGTCCGCGGGCGGCGATGGGCCGACCACCGCCGCACTCTTGAGGCCATCGCGTGGAAGTACCGGACCAACTCCCCCTGGCGGGACATGCCCGACGAGCTCGGCTCGTTCAAGACCGCCCACAAACGGCTGATCAGATGGGCCCTCGACGGCACCTGGGAGATGATCCTCGCTGCCGTCCTGGCCGCAGCGGACGCCGACAACGACATCGACTGGACGGTATCGGTGGACTCCACGGTCGTCCGGGCCCACCAACACGCCGCCGGAGCACGCAAAAAGGGGCGGTCCACGGCGAGCCCGCCGATCACGCGATCGGACGTTCCCGCGGCGGGCTGAGCACCAAGGTCCACTTGGCCGCAGACGGACGCGCACGGCCTCTCGCCTTCACCGTCACCGCAGGCCAGGCAGGTGATGCACCCGCCTTCGAAACGGTGATGTCTCACATCCGCGTGCCCCGAAGAGGGCCGGGCAGACCCCGGACCCAACCCCAGGCCGTCCTGGCCGACCGCGCGTACTCCTCGCGCGCCATCCGCAGCCACCTGCGGCGCCGGGGCATCCATGCGGTCATCCCGCAGCCGTCCGACCAAGTCGGCCACCGCCTGCGGCGAGGCCGGCTCGGCGGCCGTCCGCCCGGCTTCGACGCGGAGGCATACAAGCAGCGCAACGCCGTCGAGCGGTGCATCAACCGGCTCAAGCAGTGGCGCGGCCTGGCCACCCGAACCGACAAGCTCGCGATCACCTACCAGGCCGCACTCCACCTCGCGGGCATCCACATCTGGACCCGGCGCTGACCAAAGAGACAGAACCTAGGGTTCGTGCCACGGGGCCGGACTCCGTCCACCCCAGCCCCACCGCAGCAGGAGGACCCCGACATGAAGCGCCGCACCCTCGTCGGCGGGATCGCCGCGGCCGCCGCCGCAGCAGCCGCGCCCGGCACCGCATCCCCTCGCCGCATCGGCATGAGCGACGTCAACCGACTGAACAAGCGCTTCGCCGAAATCATCGCCAGCGACCACCGCCACGGCGGCCAACTCGGCATCGAACAGCGGGCCGCCGCGCTCGCAGACGAGGCCCTGAACCTCCAGAACGCCGGCAGCGCTAGCCAGCGTGTACGCAGCAGCCTCTATGCCTCCGCAGCCGCCTTCCGCTCCTCGGCGATGTGGGCAGCCATCGACGGCCGGCGCTACGACATCGCCAAGGCGCACATGCGTGAGGCCCAGGCGCTCGCCGAGATGTCCGGCGACCAGGCGATCAAGTTCCGCATCTGGAGCCACGCCGGCACCATGTACCGCCACATGGGCCGACCCGCCGATGCATTCGCCGCCAACGACGTCGCCCGCAACCTGCACCTCACCCGCCGAGACCCCCTGTTCGCATCCCTCGGCCTGGCCCACCAGGGCGCCATCCACGGCACGGCACAGGACCGACACCGGCACCCGCCGCGCCTTCGAACAGGCGCAGGACGCCATGCTGCGCGCCGACCCCGCCGACTACCGGCCGGTGTGGATGCTCGCCTTCTACGACCAGGCCGAGCTGGACTCCCTGGCCCTCTCCGCGCACTTGGCGCTCGGCGACTACTCGACCGCTGAGTACCACGCCCACCGCTGCCTGTCCGCCCTCCGCCCCCACATGGTCCGGTCCCGCGCCATCACCACCACCCGGCTCGCACACGCCCAGCTCGCCCAGGGCGCCCCCGACGCCGCCACGGCCACTGCGATGAAGGTCTCTGCCGAGGCCGCTACCCAGCACGCCCGGGTCACGCGCATGCTGCAGGAGTTCGGGGCCGCACTGCGCGCCACCGCGCCGGGCAGCTCCAGCGTGCAGACCTGGACCGAGCACACCGCCACCTGGAGGATGACCGCATGACCACGGCGCCCGCCATCGAACTGCGCACGTTCACCACCCTGGACACCGCCCGCGGCGACCTCCTCGACGTGTACGCCGACGTGCGCGCTCCACTCCTCCACCTGCCGAACTACGCGGTCACCGCGTTCGGCGAGCGCCTGGACCGGCACGGCGCCGAGCCGGGGTTCGTCGCTGTCCTCGCATACGCGGACGGACATCCGGTCGGCTACGCCTACGGCAACACCATCGAGCACGGCGACCGGTACTGGCAGCGCACCAGCCCGACGCCGGCCGAGAAGTACACAGATCGTCCGGCCGTAGCCCTGAAGGAGATCGGCGTCCGGCCGGCCTGGCGGAAGACCGGCACCGCCCGGCGTATCCACGACGCACTCCTCGCCACACGCGACGAGCCGTACGTCACGCTCATGGTCAACCCGGCCGCTGGGGACGGAAAGGTCCATGCGCTCTACCAGTCGTGGGGGTACGAGGACATCGGACGAAGCCAGCCGTCACCAGCCTCGCCAGTCCTCACCGTGATGATTCGCGCCAGCCGCTAACTGGCCCGTCCGCGAGCGCACCCCCACCCCGGCACGAGGATCACTCGCCCCTTTGTGGGTGCATGCTCTGGTCTCGGTTTTGGTCTCATTCACCCACGTCCGGCGTCGTTCGAAGCCTCCTCCATCACTCGCTCCGCCGCAGGTCAGGACGCTCCTGATCAATCCCAGACCCCCAGATGAACATCGAGGATGACGTTGGCACTGAAATTGATCTTGCGCAGGCGTCCGGCTGACTTAGCGCCGGTTTCCAGTCGGCCGTCTCTCCCCCGCCTGCAGCGATAAGTCGGTACCGTGCCTATGGGCAGAGTGATCACAGCTTGGGGGAAGCCATGGATCCGACTCAGATAGGAATTCGGCTCGCGTCGAGCGCGATCGCTCCGCTGGTCAGGAAGCTGTTCATCTCTGACGGCACCGGGGCAGGGATGGTGGACAAACCCGTGCGGCTGTCGTCGCTCGTGTCCTTTCGCGGCGAGAAACGCACCCTGTCCGAAGCTGACCTGCGCAAGGTGGCAACTGAGCTGGTAAAACGTGCAGTACGTGCTGCAGGGCCACATGATCCACTGCTTGAAGATGAGCAAGAAGCTGTCGCTGAAGCGCTGACGCTGACCCTCCACAGCCTCGGAGATCTTGATCTTGACGACTTGCAGGCTGTGCAGTTGGGCCACCAACAGCTGGCGCATGCACTGTACGCCCAGGCCCGTGGCCCTGAACTCATTCGACTTCTAAGTACAGATGCTGTGCACGTGTATTCGAATGTGTTGCAGGCGGCCTGCCTGCACATCCTCAACTTCTTCACGCAGCGCTCGACGTTCATTCCACGGACACTTGTTGCGCAGAGCCGACAACTAAGCGAGCTGGTAGAAGCTGTCGATCTACTGGTGGAGCGCGTTCCCGCCCAATCAGCCGAGGACACCGAGTTTGAGGAGCGCTATCGAGCATACGTTTGCAAGAAGCATGGGCGGCTGACCATCTACGGTGTCGACCTCAACGAAACAGCCGAATGGCAGCTGGACAGCGCCTACCTGAGCCTCGGAGCCATAGCCAGCGAGCACCGCCACGCAGCTGAGAACACGGACGAAGACCGTTCAGACGCCCTGCGGGTGGAAACGTGGCGTCCAGTGCGTCAGGCGGTCGAGCATGCACTGGCCAACCACCAGTCCATCCTCCTGCGCGGTGCGGCCGGTTCGGGCAAAACGACACTCGTGCAGTGGCTTGCCGTCACCACCGCGCGGCAGTCAGAGCTGCACGGACAGCTGGCCTACCTGCTGGGGCGGATCCCCTTCGTGCTGCCCCTGCGCACGCTAACTCGGGAGGCAACCCGGCTGCCTGCCCCAGAGCATTTCCTGGAGGCTTCCGGCTGCCCTCTCGCCGGTTCGGCACCCAACGGATGGGCCCACCGCGTCCTTTCAGCAGGCCGCGGCCTGTTGTTGGTCGACGGCGTCGATGAGATCCCTGCGCAGGAGCGCGAGCAGGTACGTCGCTGGCTGCGAGATCTGTACGAGGCGTTCCCTGACAATCGGTGGCTCGTCACCTCCAGACCCTCCGCCGTGCGTCAACACTGGCTCGCCAATGACGGCTTCTTCGAATACGACCTCGCCGCCATGACCCGCGGAGAGGTCGAGTCCTTCGTGGTCCGCTGGCACGATGCAGCGGCGGCAGATGCCTTCCTGTCGGCTGCCCTATTGCAGGCTCTGCGTACCAAGAAGGATCTCGGCCGCCTTGCGGTGAACCCGCTCATGTGCGGACTGATCTGCGCCCTGCACCGCGAACGGAGAGGGTTCCTGCCTCTGAGCCGCAAGGACCTGTACGAGGCTGCCCTGTCCATGCTCCTGGAACGCAGAGACCGAGAGCGCGCGATGCACCGCCCCGGCGCGCTACTCCTGCCCAAGGAGCCCCAGATCCAGCTTCTCCAGAAGCTGGCTTACTGGATGATCCGAAATGGTCGCTCCGAGATGAGGCGCTCAGACGCTCTTGCAGTGCTCGCTGATGCCCTTGTCGCCATGCCCTACATCCAAGCCCCCGCGGAGGAGGTGTACCAATACCTGCTTCTGCGCTCCGGGCTCCTGCGTGAACCCGTCATCGGTGCGCTCGACTTCGTCCACCGAACCTTCCAGGACTACCTTGGGGCGAAAGCAGCCATCGAATCGCGTGACATCCCGCTGCTGGTGGCTCACGCCAACCAAGACCAGTGGGAGGACGTCATCCGGCTCGCCGTCGCGCACGCTCGGATGGACGAGCGGGCTGAGATCCTCGATGGGCTTCTCGCCCGGGGAGAGCAAGAGACCGATCATCGCACCCGGATGTACCTACTCGCCGCAGCTTGTCTGGAGCACTCGACGGAACTGCATCCCAATAAGCGGCGCAAGGTAGAGGACCACGCCCAAGACCTGGTCTCGCCGGAGGCATTAAGTAAGGGCAGCCATTACGACCTCGCCCAAGCAGGCCCTGTCGTCCTGGAATTCCTTCCAGGGCCCGACCAACTCGACGACGCTACGGCAGCCCAGGTCGTCACCGTCGCAGCGGCCATCGGGACTGACGCCGCAATCGGCGTACTCACACTGTTCCGTCATCACCCGGACCACGCCGTGCGCAGTGTGCTTGCCGGGGCCTGGTCCCGCTTCGACCCCGAGGAATACGCTTCGGAGATCATCGGCCACCTGAACCCAGAGGGCATCGCCTTCCCGGTGCACTCTAATGCGGCACTCGAGGCTCTCGTCGCCCTGGGCGGCCGTTCTCGCGTGGTAATCCACGGGAACCTCAACCTGAATCTACTGTCAGCAGTCCCAGACGACGTCGTGACCGAACTGACCATCAGGCGGGACACAGACTCAGACACGGGCGACCAGGCCGACATCGACCTCCACGGCCTGGAGCACTTCCGTCGGCTTGAGCGCTTGATCATCGCTCCGTGTCCGGGCTTCGTCGATCTCAGCCCACTCGCGCGCATCCCAACCTTGCGAGAAGTGGTGATTCGCGAAGCGGCCCTTGTGACCGGGGCCAGCAAGCTTCCCTACGCCGAAATCGATTCTGAGGTCGCGTGGGGAGATTGAGCCGTGGACGTCGGCTGATCCTCGCATGACGACTCTCGGCCATGTGGCCCGACATCACCTTGAAGAGCATCGCCCGGCAGGGACAACGTGGCTCTCTCTGGTCTCAGCTTTGGTCTCATTCACCCCCGTCCGGCACCGTCCGAACCTCCCACCATCATTCGCTCCACCCAGATCAGAACGCCCCTATCCCACCCCGGACACCCAGACGAACATTTGGAAAGCGTGTTGGGGGCAACCCCTCACGGGTTCGAATCTCGTATCCTCCGCAGCCGCCCACCAGGGCAAACGAAGGTCCCGACCGCTCAGCGGTCGGGACCTTCCTTGTTCCGTGGTTGCAGTTTTGGTCGCAGTTGCCGTGATCGGACCGGCACGGACTTCCGCGAACGTCCGAGGTCCGTGGTCAACGGTGACAGGTGGCCCGCTCTTCAAAGAGATCGAAGCCGCGCCGCATCATCGCGACGGTTCGGTCCGTGGCCCAGAACAGCACCTTGGGCGAGCTCGTGATCTGTGTGAGGTTCACACGCGCCCGGGTGTCGACGACGTTGCGCTCCAGGATGCTGAGCGTGCCGTAGATGTCGCCGTGCGCCAGCGAGCTGCAGCTGCTCCATACGACCTCGGCCTCGCCGGCACCCATGGGCGTCAAAGCACCCGCTTCGCGCACGATCTCCGAGTACGGCGCGGGCTTGAGTGCCTTCTTGGCCTCGTCGGGGTCCGTTCCCGCCCTGACAACGAGGTCCGTCAGCTGCTGCATCCGCACATCCAGGGGCCGTTTGGGCTGTTGCTGGATGAGCGCTCTCATGCGGTCGGAGTTCTTGTGCTCGCCGGCCTGCATGCAGAGTCGGCGCTGCACGCGTACGAGGCGCTGGCGGGGTCCGAGCATCCATACCGCGCGGGCGCTGTTCTCGAAGGCACCGCGCAGCAGCGAGTACTGCCCGTGGGTGTGCAACGTGATCGACACCGAGTTGTCCTGCGGGTCGCCCGCGAAGGTGGAGCGGAAGCAGTGGAGGTGGTCGACGGCCACGCTCAGGGCGTTCCAGGCGTTGTGGGACAGCTGATAGGGGTCGGTCTTGGCATCGTCACCCGCCAGGGCGCTGCCGGGCTGGACGTTCCACTGCTTGGAGTCGGACTGGGTGAGGCTCTCGTACGGCCGGGCGCTGTCCAGCAGCGCCAGTATCCGTCTGAGGTATTGGTCTTCCTCAGTGGTGGTTGTCACCTCATGAGCGTAAGGATGAGGCTCGCATCGATGCGCGGCATTTACACATGATGCCGAATCGTCAAGTTCGGAGAGCCGGGGCGACCTGGCGTCGATCGCGAGCAGGTCGCCCCGCCTCTCCAAGCGGGTCAGGTCGATGCGGCGGCCGAAACCAACTCGGCGCTACCGTCAGCAAGCGCGGCGAGGTACCGCTCGGCGTCCAGTGCGGCCTGGCAGCCGCTGGCGGCGGCGGTGATGGCCTGGCGGTAGGTGTGGTCAACAACGTCGCCGGCGGCGAAGACGCCGGGGAGGTTCGTACGGGTCGACGGTGAGGCGACCTGGAGGTAGCCCTCGTCGTCCAGGTCCAGCTGGCCCGTGAACAGCTCGGTACGCGGGTCGTGGCCGATGGCGATGAACAGGCCGGTGACGTCGAACCACCGGCAGCGTCGACCGTTTCCGAGGAAGCCGCGACCGTCGGCCTTTCAACGTAAAACGGGCTTCACCCGGCTCTGTGCACGTGCGAAGGCGTTGCCAACTGGACGTCCGACCGAGCCCCGCCCAACACAGCGACCGTCCGTGCACGTGCTCTGCGCACCGGTCTTTGCGCCACGTGCCCATAGCGTGCCCGTAAGAGCGGACAACCACGGTCAACAGCGCTGTGATCAGGCCGCACGCAATGGAGCCAGCACGACGAAGCAGCGCAGGTCAGCGTTCATCCGGGCGCGCAAGCGCCATCGCTTCCCAAGCTGAGGGCGCGAGTTCGATTCTCGTCACCCGCTCCATGAAGAAGGCCCAGGTCAGAGACCCGGGCCTTTTTGCTGTGCGCGGTTGTCAGGACGGGACACCTTCCAGTCCGCCGCCAACTGCCTCTCCGACGGCACCTCGTCACCCGCTCGCGGGTCGCCCCGAAGGATCTGATCCCGGATGTGGTGAGCGATCTGGAGACACTTCGGCTGCGCCTCCTCGATCTGCGGCACGTTCCCTCCTCGTCCAAGTGGCTATGGCCTCTGGCCAATATAGGGTGAGTGGTAAATACCAGAACCCGTAATGTTGACCACATGACGCGGTTGATCGTCGCAGCAGGAGGAGGGGGCGACGCAGTCGCCGCCGCAATGCTTCACGCCGCCCTGTACGGTGACGAGGACCAGGCGGTGATCCTCACGTACGCGTGGGACCGCCTACTGATCGACCCGGTACCGGGCCCGCGCGGCGCGCACGACTTCACCGGCCTGGAAGCCGTCACCCCGTCCGTGTGGTCAGTGCCGGCGACCGCCCGCCCAGTCGCTCCGGCAGGGTCGACGCTCCCCCGCCTCGCGTCCGAACTTCCACAGACACTCGCCCTGCTGGACCCCTCCCACGGAGTCGAGGGCGTGACGCGCCAGATGGAAGAACTGCTGGCCCACCTGGCGCCCGAGTCGATCGACCTCCTGGACGTCGGCGGAGACATCCTCGCCCGCGGCGACGAACCGACCCTGAGAAGCCCGCTCGCCGGCGCGGTGACGCTTGCCGCGTGCTGCCAGGTGAACGCCTCGGTCCGGCTCCTGGTCGCCGGCCCCGGTCTCGACGGCGAGCTGTCGGCGGAGGCTCTCCGTCCGCTGCTGGGCCCTGTCGTCCACACCCTCACGGCACAGGACGTGGCCCGGGTCGACACCGTCCTGGAATGGCACCCGTCCGAAGCCACGGGGATGCTCGCGGCGACGGCCCAGGGAACGCGCGGCATCTGCGAGGTACGCGACGCCGGCCTACCGGTGCCGCTCACGGACGAAAGCCCGCGTGTCCACGAAGTCGACCTGGACGAGGCCCTGAGCCACAACACCCTCGCCCGAGCCATCATGGCGACGACGGCCCTGGACGAGGTCGAGACCCACAGCCGCGAAATCTGCGGCTTCTCGGAGATCGACTACGAACGCAACAAGGCCCTGTGGTTGAAGGACCAAACGCCGGCTCCGCTCGACGAGGGGGCGGTACTGCGCCAGGTCGACGAGTTCGAGTCGGAAGCCCGCGCCCGCGGAGTCACGCACACGACGTTCCGCCACCTCACCGAGGTCCTCAACCTCAACGGCTCCCAGCGCAGCGACCTGCGCCAACTCCTGCTCACTAGACGCTCGGAGCAGTACGCAGCCCCACTCTGGCGCATCCCAGACGCCACCTGAGTTACAACCTTCTTTACTGGTTCAAGGCCCGCGCACGGCGCGGGCGCGCGCCGCCTCTGCGGCGCGCTACGTGCAACGGGCAAAGCAGGGAAGTCACCCGCGAGCCAAGAACATGCCTCCGACGGGGGCGCTCAGACTCCGAGATGGCGGGGGCGCCACTCGCGGGTGCCGGCCGAGGGTGGCGTGCGAGGGGAGCTCCCATCCCGTCTGCCGTCGACCCAGGCAGAGCCGAGCAGACGCGGCCCAGGGCGTCAAGGTCGTTCGTACAGTGGCGCGCTCCGCCTGGACGCCAGGAACCACGCCCGCTCCACGGTGTGTGGGTCGACGGCAGACGAGATGGGAGCTGGGGTAAGTGGTGGTTTCTGTGCGGAACCCGCGATCCGGGCAACCCTGATCTGACAAGATCTGACAAGATCTGATGATCAGTGATAGCTCCTGGGGGAGGAGACATTTGCCTGTCAACGCATGGTGGAAGGGTGACCCTGCCGAACGATTTTGGCTGGAGATCACCAATAGGCAAGACATCGGACACGATCTGCTCGCGCCAAAGGTCAACGACAGTGGCGCTGATTATTGGTCATATTCGCTAGTTCAATATGCCCGACCCGGCGACTTTGTCTTGCACTGGGACAAAAATCACGGTCCCGGTATCGTCGGTTACTCGCGTGTCGTAGGGGAGCCGTTCTCTTCTACGATTACATGGCAGAGCCGCGGTACGTATGGTCGTCAGCGCACCGCGTCCGGTCCCGAACCGGCATGGCAAGCGCCTCTCGGTGGCTACCAGCGACTCAAAGTACCTCTAAATCAGGAGCGCTTGCGGGCGCTTGAGCCTGCGATACGCCGGGTGCGAGCGCTGCTCGCTGCCTCTGTCGAGGGTCCGATTTACTTCCCATTCGCCATCTCTGAAAATCGACCCGTTAGAGCGGCTCAGGGATACCTGACCAAGTGGCCCCGGGCTCTCGTAGAGGCTATTCCGGTGCTATCGGAGCTACACCAGTCCGCCGCATCCGAACCATACGAGTCAGAGTCCTCGACGCGCATCCGGGCGTCCGGAAGGAAACCGAGCAGCAGTGGGTACGGACGGCAGCAAAACACTGCGCGTCGGAGAGCTGTTGAGCGTTATGCGGTAGACCTCGTGATGAACCACTATGAGTCGCTTAGCTACGAAGTTGCTGACGTAGGTGACCGATGCCCGTGGGACGTCACAGCCCGCCGCGACGGAACAGAGCTGCACATAGAGGTGAAAGGCAGCACGACTGAGCGGGAAGTCATCGACCTGACGGAAGGCGAGGTTCGCCACGCAGAGGACAGTTCCACATGCCTCATAGTCATAGACCGTATTGAGATCGACAGTGAGCTACACTGCTCAGCCGGCCGGTGGCGAGTCTGGCAGAACTGGACGCCGGCGCGTGATGCTCTGGTCCCCACGGCCTACCGTTACCCACTACCCAACGGTGGGATATCTGGCCCACCATCAGGGTGAACCGGGCAGTATCCCAGGCCAAGGCCCCTCCAGAACCGCTTCCTATACAGCAGCGAAGTACAGCAACCACCACGACCCCAACTGACTGTCATCTACCTTAGGCGACCGGCTGACCAGCTGAGCCGACCTCAGCGATCGTCCCGCCCGTAGTTCGCATCTAGGGGCAACGTCACACAACGCCTGCACGGGGCGCCGTTCTCAACCTATGAGCGGCGCCCCACAGGCTTGACTCGGTCATTGGGACTCCACTGACCTTAGGTTCGTCGAAAACGTGTGCACGCCCCAAACTGTCAGGCAAGATCGGGTCGGCGGTAATTAAGCCCAGGGGAGGGCGTGTGAGGGCAAAGAAGAACGAGTGGTTGACGCATGAGTACTTTCGTACGTACCGGATTGCCAATGCAGTGGACACTATCATGCGCGACCCGTTCTCCTATTTGCGTCACCTGGAAGGGCTGACGATAAACAGCGGAATTTACGATTTTCTTCCGCATTGGCAGAAAGATTCCGCCCTTCATGCATTCATCCGCTACGTTGCTGATGAAATCCTGATGAATGATACTGACGGTCCAACACGGGTACCATTCGGTCCTGATCCCCTCTATCCCGATTGGATTCTTCCTGTTGATGCCGCGATGTTGCAATATGGACTCATCGGCGAGCCCTTGTTCTTCATCCCTGACGAGCCTGCCCCTGGGGGTGCCCCTGGCAGTGGAGGCGACTCGCCAGAATCCATCGATCCGCACTATGTCGTTAATGCGTGCTACGACTACCTTTTGAATCTACGATGGACTCAGGTTTACGAAGACCTCATGTCTCGCATTACCGACGAAGTTTTTTATGTGATGTTTCTGAACCGGCGAGCCTTGGCTAATTTGAACCAATTTCTTGCCGGGCATGTCGGGGAGGTCGCTAGTGACGGTTTCGATGCAGACGAAGCGTCATTGACGGACCTCTTTGCGCGTGACGGGGAACTGAAGCGAGTTCACCCCCCGATGTGGGCGCGTAGAGCCGTCTTCTATCGCGATCGCGGTAGATGTACGGCTTGCGGAACAGATTTGTCCGGGCTCATTGATACATTGAACGTTGGCAATTATGACCACATGATGCCGCTTGCGCGAGGCGGATTGAATGACGTGACCAATCTTCAGCTCCTCTGCGAGAACCGTAATGCCAAAAAATCCGACAAAGTTGAGGACCCTAGTAATCGGTATCGTCGCTGGTATTGATCCAGATGGTCAGGGTGGTGTCGATGAAACTGACGGCGAAGCATCGGGCCTGGGCCGTCCCTGGGCCGTCCGAGGCCGACCAACGTTGACAGCCAGCACCCACGGGTGACCACCCCACCCCGCTCTGGCCTGGGGTCCCGCGGATGATCTGCCACACTGGACGTGTTATGCCTGCACCCGGAGATTGCTCATCGCTAGGCATACTCAGCGACGAACTCCGGGCGGTACGTGGCTTGGTAGTCGTCGAGCGCCCGCCGAAGCATGGCGGCCCCACGGGGGACGCCGGCCGCGAGCTGCTCCCAGCCAAGGAAGCTCACATGATCCGGGATGTTGACCAGGCCGGTGACGGCGTCCCAGTTCATGCCGTAGAAGTCCGGGAAGCCCAGCTCTCGCTTCAGAAGCAGGTGCAGGGCGCGCTCGTCGGTCACCTCGCCGACGTCTATGGTGATCATGGCGCCCTGCTTGCACGTGGTTGCACCGTTCTGACATCCACGAGTGACATCAACGACGCCGCAGGCCAGCAGTCTTAGGCGGCCCTGCATGGCCAACGTGGCCCGGTGGCTCCCCGGCAACGCCGAGGAGAGCGGATGCCGCCTCTCAACGTCTCGACAGGAGCCATGCCCAGGACGAGCGGACTCAGCAGAGGCACCTCTGTCCGTCAGGTGCAGGTGACGCGGGTTACAGATCACGCTCCGCTGCCGTTCAGAATGCACCTCAGCACGTGAGCGGACCTGGGCCGAGTACGGCGGGCCGTAGCCATGAGGACGCGGCCCGCCGTACCCTTAAGTTGTCCTGACGTAGAGGGCGTCTACCTAACGAACAGGACGTAGTAGCCCACGGTTACGACGATGGCAGTCGTCGTGATCAGGGACTTCAGGCGGGCGGTCCGGGACTCGTCGGCAATTGCGAACCGGACCGTCTGCCCAACCTGCGTGAACAATTCGCGCACCAGCACCTCCATTGATTATTTAACTCCCGGGTGGAGCTTCTAACCTTCTCCGTAGCGAAACAAGAAAAGCCCGACTTCTAATCACTCCGGCACTAATGCGCCATCGTCGCGAAAAGAAATCAGGCTTGCGATTTCACGATATGGATTTATAAATCTTCGAGCTTTGATTCATCCTCTGGCGGCGTAGAGCCCACCCCCTTGATGCCACAGCTCAAGGTGCGAAGAGATCAAGCACCAGAACTGTATCACAGCCTATGACCTGCAACTTTGCCTACCTGTAGGCAAGTTCGGCACCCCGGACACCCCGCCCCAGGGACTGTTCCCGCTGACTGTAGAAGCGTCAGGCCGTGCCAGTTGCGAAACACACCGTCTACCAGCACCGGACGGGCGAATGGCGCATCGTACCGAGTGCGCGCTGCGGGCTCGGCACGCAGGAGGCTTGGGCGAAGGTACGCAGTGAGTTCGTCGCCGCTTTCACAACTGCCACCGCGGGAGCGTACGAGTGCATCGACGAACTCACCTCGCTCACCTACGGTCAAGCATTGACCACCACATCCCTGGCGGTCTACTTCCCTCACGCGTTCCTGCCGATCTTCTCCGCCGCGCATATCCGATGATTCACCGCCCTGCTGGGAGGTCGGCCCCGTAACGCCTACTCCGCCGGCGTGCCGACCTGGCGGGCCAACCGCGAGCCCTCCTGGAGGCGGGAGGTCGCCGGGTTCCGGCTCAGTGGGCGGGAACCCGGCGGGGTCAGCGGACGTCGACGTAGTCGGCCGGGGATGTGGCGGGGGCTGTGGTGGAGGTGGTGGGGGAGGCGAAGCGCCAGTAGCCGTCCGTGGTTGCCTTTGCCGTGGTTTTCAGGGTGCCGGAGCTGTTGGTGGTGGTCGTCTTGAGCGTCTTGTAGGTGGTGGTGCCCTTCTTGCGGAATTGGAGCTTCACCTTCTGGCCGGAGTAGCCGTGGTAGCCACCGCGTGTCTCCCAGTCCGCGCGGGCGAGTTTGCCGGTGATGGTGAGGGTCTTGCCCTTGGTGACCGGTTCGGGGGCCGCGTTGGCCGTGAGCGTCGCGTCCCGTACGACGGAGGCCGACGTGGCGGCGTGCAGGTCGGCGTGGCCCGTGCCGTCCGCGGACTCGGCCCAGGCGGCGAGTTTCCAGGTGCCGGCGAGGGAGTTGCGGCCCAGGGAGAAGCGCGGGTGGATGTAGGCGAAGTGCGCCTCGCAGGTGGCGGTGGTCGCGCCGGTCTTGGTGCAGGTCGCCGGCCAGGTGCCGTAGAGGACGGCGTCGGGGGTGTCGTACGAGCCCTTGTAGAGGTACATGTCCCCGCTCGCGATGCCCGACGGGTCGGTGGCGGTGAACTTCGCCTTGAAGTCCTGGAGCGGTTCGTCGGTCAGCTCGACCCGCTTGCCCCCGTTGACCACGGCGTGGGAGATACGGGTCGCCCCCGCCGTCTCGTCGCCGTGGGGTGCCGGACCCGCGAACGCCCTGGTGATGACGCGGCTGAGGCGGCCGCCCTGGTCGTCGGCGGCGGTGACGCGCAGGGAGACGAAGGAGGCGGTGGCGGGGAGGTCGAGCGTCGCCGAGCCGTCCGCCGCGACGTCGAGGTCGGTCCAGGTGGCGCCGTCGTCGGTGGAGTAGGCGAGCCCGGTGATCCGGGTGCCGGGCGTCGCCGCGTCCTGGTCGCGGGTGGTCGCGCTCGCCCGGATCTGGACCGGGCCGGTTGTCGCGCGGCCGTAGTCGTCGAGGCCGGGGACGCTCAGTCGGGCGTCGATGAGCGGGAGTTCGCCGACGTCCGCGTAGCTCGAACGGAACGTCCACACGGTGTGGACGTCCGTCGAAAGCCGGGAGTACGGGACACGGCGGTGCACGGTCTGGTCGAGGGTGTACGTCTGCTGCGCCGAAGGCAGGCTGGTCGACGTCAGCCTGTCGTACACGTCGAGGCCGTCGGCCTGGGCGTAGGTGACGCCGTCGGCGGAGGTGAGCTGGTACGCGTAGGTGGCGCGGCTGTCGACCGCCGTGTGGCCGGCCGCGTCGCCGAAGGCGTACGGCTCGGACACCCGGATCTTGCCGGAGTCGCGCTGCGAGCCGCCCCACTGCGAGCGGTGCGGCTGCGAGGGAGCCGCGCCCAGGGTCTCGCCCGCGCTGGTCCCCGCGGGCAGGGTCCGGTCCGGCAGGTCCAGGGTCAGCTCGCCGCTCCCGTAGGACAGCAGCCGGCTGTAGGTGACGCCCGGGGTGGCGTACTCGGTGACCGAACCGGTGACGGGTGCCGCGGAGCCGACGTAGACGCCCGCCGATTCGCCGAGGGCCGGGGCGGTCTGCAGGTAGGCCGTGGTCCGGGTGCCCGGGGCGCGCATCTCCGTGACGGTCCTGGCCAGGGTCGAGGCCCGGACCGTCACCACGGGGGTGGCGGGCACGGTCTTGGTGAAGCTGTGGGTGAGGTCGTAGCGGTAGGGGCTCGGCACGCTCGCCGAGGCGCCCTTCTTGACGAGCACCTCGTGCAGGCGCAGCGAGACGCCGCTGACCGAGAACGGGGTGACGTACACCTTGTCCGTCCCCCCGCCGGCGAAACCCGCCAGGTCGCCGCCCGGCACGCTGATCCACACGGCGGAATCGTCCCGGGTGGCGGTGGTGTCGTCGGTGCGGAGGGCGGTCTCCTTGGCCGCGCGCTGGTCGAAGGTGACCGTCTTGGCAGCGGAACCGACCGTGAAGGTACGGGTGAGCAGGTAGCTCGGCTGCGTCCAGTCCATGTGCAGCGCGACCGAGAAGTAGTCACCCGGCGGCAGCTTCACGGTCGACGAGGCGCCCTCGGTGTCGCTGTCGACGGCGTAGTACGTCCAGGTCTCGCGGTCCCAGACGTAGAACAGCTTGGACTGGACGTCGGCGTGCGTGATGCTCAGCTTGACCGGGTACGTCGACGCGGCGGCGGCGTACGTCGTCCGGAGGGCGCCCCGGGTGTCTTCGGCGCGCGCGGTCGGCCGCAGTTGCGCGGTCGGGCGGTCGGCGGTGGTCTCGCCGGCCGGCCGCACGGACACCGTGCCGTCCAGCGATGCGACGGAGTAGCGGGGCAGGGTGGCGCCCGCCTCGTCCGCCGTCACCCGGATGTCACGTCCGTCGACGACCTCGACGCGCCCGAGGTCCCCCAGCTCGGCGCTCTGCCCGGAGCGGGCCGCCGTGCCCTCCGCGGGCGTGACCGTCCCGGTCGTGACCGTCCCGGTCGTGGCCGGTCCGGCGTCCGACGGGGACGGCGTCGCCGTCGCCGTTCCCGTCGCCGCGGAGGTGAGCAGTGCCGAGGCGGTCAGCACCGCCCCGCACAGTCCCGCCACCGCGTGTCTTCGTATCCGGCTCATACGGACCATGGACGACATCTGTCCCCCCTCTTGGCGTTTTCCCCTGGGATCGTCCCGGGCTCATGCGTCACGGGAGACGATCGGCTCACTTTAAGGGGTGGTACCGACACTGCCGAGGGGGTTCCCGTGCACTGGAGTACACCCACCGGAGTGCACCGGAGTGCCAGGGGTGCGGTCAGACCGTGTCGAGGTCCCGGCGGTTGGTTTCGGGGAGGGCGAGGGCGCACAGGAGGGAGAGGAGGGCCATGGCGCTCATGAACCAACCGCCCACGGAGGCGCTGTAGTTCTCCGCCAGCGCGGTGACGATCAGCGGGGCCGCGGCGCCGCCGAGTACGCCGCCGAGGTTGTAGGAGAAGCCGGCGCCGGAGTAGCGCATGCGGGTGCCGAAGAGTTCGGGCAGGTAGGCGCCGGCCGGGCCGTAGATGATGCCCATGCAGAGCAGGGCGCCGCTCAGGGCGACGGCGATGAGGGCGTAGTCGCCGGTGTCGAGCAGGGGGAAGAGGACGGCACCCCAGACGACGCCGAAGGCCGCGCCGCCGATGATGAGCCGGCGGCGGCCGACCCGGTCCGACCAGCGGGCGACGAGGTAGGTGGAGACGCCGAGGACCGCCACGGCGACGAGGGTCAGCAGCAGCATGTCGTTCTTGGGGATGCCGAGGTCGTCGGTGGTGTAGGTCATGCAGTAGGTGGCCGCCGTGTAGAACATCACATACACGACGGTGATCACCCCGGCGCCGAGCAGCATCTCCCGGGGGTGCTTGCGGAACGCCTCCACCAGCGGTGCCTTGGCCGTCTCGCGCTGGGCGGTGACCTTCGCGAAGGCGGGTGTCTCGGCGATCTTGAGGCGGATCACCAGGCCCACGGCGACGAGGGCGAAGGAGATCAGGAACGGGATGCGCCAGCCCCAGCTGTCGAAGGCGTCGTCGTCCAGGAGCGACGACATGACCAGGAAGGTGAGGGTGGCGGCGAAGTAGCCGACGGGGGAGCCCATTTGGGGAGCGGCGGCGTACAGGCCCCGCTTCTCCTTCGGGGCGTGTTCGACGGCGAGGAGGGCGGCGCCGCCCCACTCGCCGCCCAGGCCGAGGCCCTGGACGACGCGCAGCAGCACCAGCAGGACCGGTGCCGCGACGCCCAGGGTGTCGTAGCCGGGCAGCAGGCCGATCAGGCCGGTGGACAGGCCCATCATCAGCAAGGAGACGATCAGGACGGCCTTGCGGCCGACCCGGTCGCCGAAGTGGCCGAAGACGGCGGCGCCGAGGGGACGGGCGGCGAAACCGACCGCGAACGTGGACAGGGTGGCCAGGGTGCCCGCGGTCTCGGAGAGTTCGGGGAAGAAGGCGTCGTTGAGGACGAGGGCGGCGGCGGTCCCGTAGATGTAGTAGTCGTAGAACTCGATGGCCGTGCCGATGAAGCTGGCGGTGGCGATGCGGCGCATGGCGGTCGGGGGTGTGGCGGGGGCGGGTGCGGGTGCGGGGGTGGTGGCGGGCGCGGAACCGGGGGCGGGGGCCGGGTCGGGGGCGGATTCCGGGTTGGGGGCGGTGGCCGGGTCCGGGGCGGTGGCCGGGTCCGGGGCGGTGGCCGGGTCCGGGGTGATGCCGGGCTGCGGGGTGCCGGGGGGCACGGATGAAGGCATGGCTGGCCTCCGGAGGGAGCGGTGCGGGACAGGGACGCCGTCGCGGAACGCGAACAGGGTGTGAACCTAAGCCGACCGGTGGGTCCCGCCTCTTGTCCGCCCGGACAGTGCTCGGGCCGCCGGTGTGTCCGTCCCGACAATGCCCCCGGCCCTCCCGGCAACGCTGCCTGCCTTCCTGGCGACGCCGGGCGTACCTGGCTAGACCTCGGGGAACGCCGTGTCGGTGTGGTCCCGGGCGTTCAGGTCCAGGCGGAGCTGGAGGGTGGCGGCCAGCCGGTGTTCGGGGTCGGCCAGGTCGAGCCCGGTCAGCGCCACCGCTCGGCGGACGCGGTACCGCAGGGTGTTGGGGTGGACGTTGAGCCGTCCGGCCACCGCGGTGACGTCGCCGAAGCCGTCGAGGTAGAGCAGCAGGGAGCGGGCCAGGTCGGTGCCCTGTTCGCGGTCGCGGGCGGCGAGGGCGGCCACCGCGGGGAAGCGGAGCCGTGGTGTCCGGTCGAGCAGGTCCAGGACGTCGTCGACGAGCAGGGCCGGGGCGAGCCGGGTGTGGGTGCCGACGGCTTCCTCGGGGGTGCGGGCGAGCAGGCGCAGGGCGTGGTGGCCGCGGAGTTTGACGGACGGTACGTCGGACAGCCGCTCGGCGCGGCCTGCGACGGCCGCCTGAACGGGGGTGCCGGTCAGGCGGCGCAGCGTGGCCACCAGTTCGCCGGCCCAGCGCACCAGGTGTCCCTCGTCGGCGGGGTCCCGCGGGCCGTCCGCCGTACGGGTCCGCGCGCTCCCCGCGGGCGTCGGCAGGATGGCGTAGAGCTGGCCGCAGGCGTGGACGACCAGGGCGTTCTCCCGGAGGGCGGCGGCGTGTACGGACATGATCCCCGCGGCCTCGGCACGCCGGGTGTCCGCGGCGGGCCGGGCGGTGCCGTCGGCCGGTTCGCGCAGGTCGACGGCGACCACGTCGGCCCCGGCGGCCGGGTCGATGCCGAGGTGGGCCGCGAGGGCGGAGGCTTCGAAACGGCCGGTCAGCAGGGAGTGGCTGAGTTCCTCGCGGGAGGCGAGCCGGGCTCCGGCGTCGCCCTGGAAGTAGTGGTCGACGAGTTGCGTCGCGGCGATCCGGGCGGCGCCGCGCAGCAGGTCAGGGGCCTGCTCGGCCAGTGGCCCGGCGCCCTCCTGCACCCAGATGGTGCCCAGCGGGCGGCGCCCGGCGTTGACCCCGATGACCAGCCGCCGGCGCGCTCCCATCTCCGGCTGCTCCGCCACGACGACCACCTCGCCGCCCTCCCGGACCCGCTGGTACACGCCGAGCCGCCGCAGCAGGGCCAGGTAGGGCTCCGGGCAGCTGCGGCCGAGGATGGAGCGGCGGCGCAGTTCGTCGGCCTCGTCGCCGGAACCGGCGTACGCCATCACGCGGTGCGCGCCGTCCTCGATGCTGACCACGCCCTGGGTGAGCGTCGCCACGGTCTGCGCCAGGGAGAACAGGTCGCCGTCGCGGGCCGCCGCGAACACGCCGGCCGGTGCGGCGAGGGCCGTGCGTATCTCGGCCTCCGCCCGGTCCCAGCGCAGCCCCCGCGGCAGGCCCAGTACGGCGACCCCGGCGTCCTGCGCCGCCGCGCGCACCTCGGGCGGCAGCCCGTCGTCGCCGACCCGCACGGCAACGGCGACGGCGCCCGCGGCCGCGGCCTCCGCCACCGTCGCCGGTGCCTGCGCCGCCCGTGTCCCGACCGCGAGCACCAGGGCGCCGGTCACCCCGTCGAGGGGTTCTCCCGGCTCGGCGATGGCCACGTCACCGATCACGCCGTCGTCGGGGCCGCAGAGGACCGGTCCCGGTGACAGGGCGTCGGCGAGCCGGCGCACCACCGCGCCGACCGTGGCACCGCCGCGGGCGGGGGCGGCGGGCTCGGCGGTTCCCAGGAGGATGTCGTTCACGGGAGCAGAGTAGGCACGCGGCGCCTGGACGGGACGGGACGGGTGCCGGTGCCCGGTCGGTGGGTGACGGCCGGGTACGTGCGGCACGTACCGTACGTGCGGTATATACGGTATGTACAGCCCGTATCCTTACATACCGTACATACGGCCGAAGTCCGCCTAGCCGTAGACCACCGACCACGGGCGCGGGGCGTCGTCCGGGGAGGGCGAGGTGCTGCCGTGTCGTGTCGTCGCCGTGTGGTCGCGGGCCAGGACGTCGGCCGCGAGTTCCGCGAAGCGGCGGGCGGCCGGGTGGGCTCCGCGGCCGATGGGCCAGGCCCCGCCGATGCGCGAGGCGAGGGGGCGGCCGGCCAGCGGGCGCCAGGCGACGCGGGGCTCCTTGCGGGCCATCGGCCCTTGGTCGAAGGCGACCGCGTGGCCCGCCGCCACCATGGCCAGCAGGAACTCGGGGTGGGACGCATGGCGCAGGCGGCCGGGGACGAAGCCCTCGGCGCGGCACACGTCGAGGATGCGGTCGTACCAGCCGGGTGCGTGGGCTCTCGGGAAGAGCACCAGGTCGTGGCCGGACAGCTCGCCGAGCGTCACCTCCGGCGATCGCGCCAGGGGCGAGGGACGGGGCAGGACGACCCCCAGGTCCAGCGAGGTCTCGGGACCGAGCCGGAGTCCGGTGGCGTCGACGGGGTGGTGCACGAGTCCTACGTCCAGCCCGCCGGAGGAGAGCAGCCGCACCTGCTCCTCGGTGGTGACCTCCCGCAGGTCGACCGAGAGCCCCGGAGCGTGGTCCGCGCAGGCGGCCAGCAGGGCGGACAGGACGGCTGCGGTGATGTCGGGCGGTACGCCCACGCGCAGGGTGCCGGTGTCGCCGGCGGCGGCGCGGCGGGCCAGTTCGCGCAGTCGCTTCTCCCGGGCGAGGAGTTCGTGCGCCTCTTCCAGCAGGGCCGCCCCGGCGACGCTCAACCGGACGCCGCGCTGGGAGCGGTCGAACAGCTCCGCGCCGAGGTCCTTCTCCAGCCTCCGTATGGCCTGGCTGAGCGGCGGCTGTGCCATGCCGAGCCGTTCGGCGGCCCGGCTGAAGTGCAGCTCGTCGGCCACGGTGACGAAGAGACGCAGGTGGCGTAGGAGGTCCACGGGCCGGATCGTACGTGAAGCCGCCGCGACCGCCGAGCCGGCGAGGGGCGGGCCGTCGGTGGCTTCCCCGGGTTCAGGGAGAATCGGCGGCATGGGGGGGCAGATGATCGAGGAGCGGATCCGGCGGGTCTTCGCCGGTGCGGGCGCCGAGGGGCAGTTGCACGCCGTGCCCGTACGTCTGGGCGCAGGGGTCCCCGGGGAGACCGGCGTCGAGCCGGAGGCCCATGAGGTCGCCGTGGGGGCCGACGATCTCGTCGTGATCGCCTCGGTCTTCAAGGTGCTGCTGGCGCTGGAATTCGCCCGGCAGGCCGTCGCGGGCCAGCTCGATCCGCGGGAGCGGGTGCGGGT
Source organism: Streptomyces sp. NPDC090994 (assembly GCF_044768905.1). Lineage (NCBI taxonomy): Bacteria > Bacillati > Actinomycetota > Actinomycetes > Kitasatosporales > Streptomycetaceae > Streptomyces > Streptomyces sp. NPDC090994. The sequence goes on along the minus strand of NZ_JBIVWS010000006.1, from coordinate 410,309 downwards.
GACCGCGGCCGACCGGCTCGGCGGCTGGGGCACCGCCGGCTGCCTGGACGATGTCGAACTGTCCCTGCGCGACCTGGCCCACTTCGCGCTGTCGGTCAGCGACAACACGGCGGCCGACCTGCTGCTGGCCCGGGTCGGCCTGGACACCGTACGCCTGCTCGCGGAGGAACTCGGACTGGAACGGACCCGGATCGTGGGCGGTCCGCGCGACCTGCTGGAGTCGATGCTCCGGGAGGTCGGCGCGCGCGACGAGCGGGAGTTCGCCGTCCGCTACCCCGCCCTGCCGGAGGACCGCAAGAGACGGCTGGCCGTGCTGGATCCGCACCACACCACGGCGAGCACGCCCCGCGAGATCACCCGGCTGCTCCGGCTCGTCTGGAGCGACGCCGCCGGGCCGCCGGAAGCCTGCGCGCTCGTGCGCGATCTGATGGCACGTCAGGTGTTCCGGCACCGGCTGGTGTCGGGCTTCCCGGACGACGTGACGGTCGCGGCCAAGACCGGGACCCTGCCGGGGCTGCACATGGAGGCGGGCGTGGTCCGCTACCCCGACGGCGCGCACTACGCGGTCGCCGTCTTCGCCCGCACCCGCGACCTGGCCGCCTCCCGCCCCGCGGTGGACGCCGCGATCGGCAGGACCGCCGAGATGGCGGTCGGGTTCCTCCGCGGAGACGGAGGAGGAGAAGGAGAAGGACAAGGAAACGGAGAAGGAGACGGTGACGGTGACGGTGACGGCCGGTGACCGGGGCGCATATGCGTTCACGTATCGCCAGGGCCGTGTTCCGGTCTTGGACGCGCGGTTCCGGTTCCTGTTCTCCTGACGCCATGACCCAGGACACACATGTCACGGGCGGCTCGGGCATGCCCTCCCGCCGCCGGTTCGACCGTCGTACGGTGCTGCGCGGCGCCGCGCTCGGCGCGGCTTCCCCGCTGCTCCCGGCCACCGCCGCCACCGCCTCGGCCGGGGGCGGTGACCGGGGCCGGGGCGGCCCGGGCGCCGGTTCCGTGTCGTTCCGCTGGCTCGGCACCGCCGGCTGGCGCATCGACGTGGGGGAACGGACCGTGCTCTTCGATCCGTACCTCAGCCGCTTCCCCACGGGCCTGTTCGACGGCGCCTTCGACCCGCGCACCCCGCTGCTGTCCCGGCCCACGGCCGTGGACCCGCACATCGGCCGCGCCGAACTCGTGCTGGTCAGCCACTCCCACTGGGACCACCTCGCCGACGTACCCCACATCGCCCAGGCCACCGGCGCCCGCGTCGTCGGCACGGAGACCACGTACCACCTGCTGGTCGCCCTCGGCGTCGACGCGGGGCAGATCTCCGTCGTGAAGGGCGGCGAGGTGCTGGACTTCGGGGGCATCACCGTCGAGGTCGTGCCGAGCCTGCACAGCCGTAACAAGAAGTGCTCCTACCTCGCCCCGGGCACCCTGAACAGCCCGCCCGCGACGCCCCCGAGCACCATCGGGGACCTGCCCGAGGGTGACACCCTCGCCTTCCAGGTCACCGCCGGGACGGCCGGCCCGTCGGCGTTCCTCATGGGGGCCAGCGATTTCTCCGAGCGGGCGGTGCAGGGGCTGCGCCCCGACCTCGCGATGATCGCCGTACCGGCCGGCACCGCGACCCACCGCTACGTCCCCCGGCTCCTGGGCGCGCTGGACCACCCTCGTGTGGCCGTGCCCGTGCACTGGGACAACTTCGAGGTGCCGTACGGCGGTTCCCCCGAACGGGACCCGGCCATGGACCTGGACGCGTTCGTCGCCGAGGTCCAGCGGGTGTCCCCGGCGACCCGGGTCGTCGTCCCGGACTACGGCACGGTGTACGACGGCGACCTGCGCCCGAGGAACTCGGCCACGCCGAGCACGCCGAGCACGCCACGATGAGCCGGCCTGGACAGCGGACGCTCCGTGGGTCATTGACCTGAGAACGCTCTGGGGCCTGGAGCGCGCCCGCGGGCTTCAGCCACGGCGACGGTTCGCCGCGCGCCGTATGCGGTGGCCCGCGGCGAGAGCCACGAGCAGGGCGACGCCGACGGCCGTCGCCGCGCGGCGCGCGGACGCGTCGGCCGTCGGCAGGGCGTCGCGCAGCCGGTCGAAAGCGCTCAGGGGTACGCCCGCGAGTGCGTTGCCGGGTGGCCGTCGGGGAACGGCCGGATGCGGATGGGTGGGGGCGGTGCGTCGCACGGCCTCCCAGACGGCTCCGACCCGGCGCAGTCGGCGGTCGTCCAAGGCGTCGCGCAGGCGGGGCAGGAGTTCGTCCTCCTCGTCCCGGATGTCCTGCCGTACGAGCCGGAACGCTGCCTCGGTCCATTCCTGACGCTCGGCGTCGTCCGCGCTCCTCTCGACCCGGGCGAGCAGGTCGTTGACGGCCTGGTGCTCCTCCTCGACCCGGGTGGTGAGGTCCTCTCCGTCGGGGACGAGGCGCCGGAGCAGGGGCCACAGGACGGTCTCCTCCGCGAAGGCGTGACGGAAGACGAGGTGCGTGAAGTCCCGCCAGATCTGTTCCCGGCGGGTGTCGCGGGCGTCGGCTGCCCGGTAGGCGTTCATCAGCCGGTCGAGTTCGGCGTGATCACGGCGCTGGCGGAGCAGCAGGCTGCCCGGCCCGCCCAGGTCCGCGACGCTCTGCCGGGCGATCGAGACGGTCACGGCGTCTCCCCGGTCCGCTCCGCGTGCGCCTCGGACGGCGGCCGGACTCGGTCCCGGTCCCGGTCCCGGTCCCACTCCGGGGGTACGGCGTGTGCGGCGTGTGCGGCGTGTGCGGCGGTCACCTGCTCCGGCGGACCGGTGACCCGGGTGTTGTGCTCGGACATCGTGATCTCCCTGGGGGCGGTCCGGACCGCTCTGCCCGGCGGCACCCGCCGAGTACCCGACGCCCGCCCGGCCTACCCGGCGCCCAGGGCCACGGCCCGCACCGGCCGGTCGCCGGGACGCGACACGACATCCCTCGCCGGCCGCGTCTGCCTCGGCTCGTCGTGGCCGACGCGCCCCGAGGCGCTCGTCCGGACGGACCACCGCCGGTTTCCGTGCGACGTGCGCTCCGGCCGTTCCGGCCGTCACCGTCCCCTGACCGCGCCGGGCCCTCGTCGAAGGGTGGACTGAGGGCTGAGTTCCGGCCGGCGTGCGGGCGGCGGGAAACCGGTGGGGGCTCCGCGTGCGTCCTGGCGTTCATGGCACAGGGCGGGAGCACCATGGGTGAGGAGCCGACGTGGGCGGAGCTGCTGCTCACCTTCTTCCTCGTAGCGGCCGTCCCCACCGTCGTCGGCGGGGCGGTCGTCGTCTCCCTCGTCGGTCTGACGATGTGGGTGACGGCGCCGCTGCGCAGGCGCAGGCGGGAACGGAAGGCCCGGACGGCACGGGTCCGGTGACCCGGGTGCGGACGACAAGGCGGGGCGGGTGGGTCAGAATTTCCGCAAAGGCCGGTTTCCGCCCCCGCCCGTGAGGGGTCCGACGTGCTCGATGTTCCGTTCTGGCTGTGGGCGGTGTTCGCCGTCACCGTGGTCGTGTCGCTGGCCGTGGACCTGCTGGCGCACCGGCAGGCGCATGTCATCGGGTTCAAGGAGGCCGCCGCCTGGAGCGCGGTGTGGGTCGGCCTCGCCCTCGTCTTCGGCGCGGTCGTCTTCCTGGTGCTCGGCACCACGCCGGGGGTGGAGTACACCACCGCGTGGCTGCTGGAGAAGAGCCTGTCCGTCGACAACCTGTTCGTCTTCGCGCTGATCTTCGCCTACTTCAAGGTGCCGCGCGCCTACCAGCACCGCGTGCTGTTCTTCGGCGTCATGGGCGCGCTGGTGTTCCGGGGCCTCTTCCTGGCCGCCGGTGTGGCCGTGGTCAGCCGGTTCACCGCGGTGCTCTTCGTCTTCGCGGCCATCCTCTTCTACAGCACCTACAAGATCCTCAAGGGCGAGGAGGAGAGCTTCGACCCGGGCCGGAGCATCGCCGTGCGGCTGCTGCGCAAGGCGGTGCCTGTGCGGGACGAGTACGCCGGGATGAAGTTCTTCGTGCGGGAGGCCGGCAAGCGGGTCGCCACTCCGCTGCTCGCCGTCGTGGCCGCGATCGAGGCGGCCGACCTGGTCTTCGCCGTGGACAGCGTGCCCGCCGTCCTCGCGGTCAGCGACGACGCCTTCATCGTCTACACCAGCAACGCGTTCGCCATCCTCGGCCTGCGGGCGCTGTACTTCCTGCTCGCCGGGCTGCTGGACCGGTTCCACTACCTCAGCAAGGGGCTCGCGCTGATCCTGTCGCTCATCGGCGTGAAGCTGATCCTCCAGGCGTCGCACAAGATGTTCAGCAGCAGCATCCCGGAGATCCCGTCGCTCATCAGCCTCGCGGTCATCGCCACGATCCTGGCCGTGTCCGTCGTCCTGAGCCTGTGGCGGCCCGCCCCACGGGACTCCGGTGACCGGCCGCCGGAGGACGGCTGACCCGCACCGTCGGATTCGTAAAATTTATCCCATATTTCGCTTATCGGCGTACCGTGGACCTATGGGTAGAGACAAGCATGCGAACGCGCCGCAGGCCGAGCATGAGTGCCCGGCCTGCCACCACTCCGTCGGCGAAGAGATCAAGCGGCACAAGACGATGGGCGTCTACGTCCCCGTCTGGCGGCCGGGCCACTGCCGAAACCCGAACTGCCCGGAGTACACCCGGGCCTCCGCCCCCGAGCCGCACGGTCACCACGGTCACCGCTGAGCACGACGTACCGGTCGGGGCCGCCCCGGGGCGGACGGCGGGAGCCCGGCAGAGAATCTCCCGCAGACATGTGTGAATGCCTACAAAACAGTCACTCTTCAAGAAAACCGGCTTACCGACGCGTCAGCGTGTGTCGAAGAGGAGCGGCTGATGAGTGACGCAGTGCAAGGCAACGCGACGAGGTTGCAGCAGACCGGAGAGACGGCCAGGGCGGAGGCCTCGGCCACGGCCGGGCAGGCCAAACAGGCCGCGGGCCAGGTCGCGGGTACCGCCGCCGATCAGGCCAGGGCGGTGGCGGGGGAAGCGCAGCGTCAGGCCGGCGTGGTCGCCCAAGACCTGTGGAGCCGCGCCTGGGACGAGGCCGACGCCCAGGCCAAGCGGGCCGCCGGGACGCTGCGCCACTGGGCGGACGACCTGGCGGGAATGGCCGAGAAGGCCGAGAGCGGCTCCCCTGCCCGCAGTCTCGCGACCCAGGCTGCCGACGGCGGTCACCGGGCGGCCGACTACCTGGACCGCCAGGGAGTCGAGGGCGTCATGTCCGAGGTGCAGGACTTCGCCCGCCGTCGCCCCGGCGCCTTCCTCGGCGGCGCGCTGCTGGCGGGGCTGGCCGTCGGACGCCTGGTCAAGGTGGCGGCCAAGGCGGACCAGTCCTCCGGAGACGGACAGCGGACGGCCTCCGGAGACGGGCAGCCGTCGTTCCGCGGTGACGGGCAGCCGTCGTTCTCCGGAACGCCGGGTACGGCGCGGGGCGCCACGCGGAACGTGTCGCAAGGCGCCACACAGGGGCCGCCGGTCGCGCCGCCGTCCGTCGGCACCCCCGCGCGCGAGACGCCGGGCCGTCCGTATCCGGAGGTGTGAGATGGCCTCCATCTCGCCCGACCGCGTCCGCGTCAGGACGCGTGACGACGACAGCTCGGTGGGTGAACTGCTGTCCGCCGTGACGTCGGACGTCCAGACCCTGTTCCGCCAGGAAGTCGAACTGGCCAAGACCGAGGTCCGGCAGGAGGCGACCAAGGCCGGCAAGGCGGCCGGCATGTACGGCGGCGCGGGGTTCGCGGGCTACATGGTGCTGCTGTTCCTGTCGCTGGCCGCCGTGCTGGGACTGGCCAACGTGGTGGACGGGGGCTGGGCCGCGCTGATCGTGGCAGCGGTGTGGGCCGTGGCCGCGGCCGTCCTGTACCAGCGGGGCCGTACCCGGATGCGCACCGTGGCGCCGAAGCCCGAGCAGACCGTCGAATCGATCAAGGAGAACGCGCAATGGGCACGTCACCCGACCAGATGAGGGCCGAGATCAACGCCACTCGGGAGCGGCTGTCCGCGGACGTGGACCAGCTCGCCGACCGGGCCGCCCCACGCCGCGTGGTCCGCCGCCGCGCCAGGAGGATGCGGGGCGCCGTCTCGGGCGTACGTGAACGGGTCATGGGGTCCGCCTACGACACCGCCCACGGGGTCAGGAACAGTGCCCAGTCCGCGGCCGGTTCGCTCCAGGAGGGCACCCACCAGGCGGCCGACACGGCACGCGAGGCGGCCGGAACGGCGCGTGAGGCGGCCGGGACGGCCGGGGAAGCGGTACGGCAGGCGCCCGACCAGGCGATGCGCCGGACCCAGGGCAGTCCGCTGGCCGCCGGTCTGATCTCCTTCGGCCTCGGCATGCTGGTGTCCTCGATGCTGCCCGCCTCCCAGGCGGAGCGGGAGAAGGCCGGCGACCTGATGCAGCGGGGCGGCGAGGCGCTGGAGCCGGTGAAGCAGGCGGCCGCCGACTCCGCGCAGCACCTGAAGGAGAGCGCCAGGGAGGCCACGCAGAGCGCGGCGCAGGAGGTGAAGGACACCGCCGCGGAAGGGGCCCGCGCCACGCAGGACGAAGCGCGCGACCAGTCCGCCCGGGTGACCGGCCAGGCACGCGAGTCGGGCCGGCAGGTCGCCGACGAGGCCAGGCACCGGTCCGGACCGGCCTGAACCCCGTGAGTCCGCGGACTCCGCAGAGCCCGCAGGGTTCGTGGAGTCCGCAGGGTCCGTGGAGTCCGCGGGTCCGTGGAGTCCGTGGAGTCCGCGGGTCCGTGGAGTCCGTGAGTTCGTGAGAACAGGACCGGCCCGAGCTCCGTGGGAGCCGGGCCGGTCCGGTCGCGGTGTCCGGCTGCGGATCAGACGGAGACGCTGACGCCGACGTAGGCGCACTGGCCGACCGTGGCCAGCACCTCGTCCGTGGCGGCCCCGGCCTGCGCCACCACGTCGGCGCCGACGACGACACCGGCCTGCGCGTTCAGGCCGCCGGCGACGTTGTCGAGGTCGGCGTCGGAGATCTCGGCGGTCTCGATCCCGGGGGCGGAGTTCATCATGAAACTTCCCTTCGTATGGGTCATCCACAAGGGGGGTGGCCCCGCTGGAGGCAGCCTGCGGGTCGTGCCGTGGACGCGCGGACCGGTCGCCCGGAACTCCCGCCCGCCCTTCGCGGCGCAGGGATCAAAACACGCCGTGCACCGCCGTATCCAGCCGGCCGGCCCGCACCCCGGCCCGGCCCGGCGGACACGCGGCGGGTCCGTGCAGGCAGGCACACGGCGTGGGGGCACCTTCTCCACATACCGTGCGGTACTCGGACGCGACGTCCACAGTGACCAGGTGCGCGAAGAGGACACTCCGGACCGCTCCGGATGAACGGAGCGTCACCCTTCGGTCACTTGTGGAGATCTCCCGGTGACCGGGCCGGGGTTGCGCTTTCGGTGTGCAAGTTCATGGAACGCCCGTCCGCGACCCCGCCGGTCGACCTCGCCGATCGACCCCGCCGACCGACCCCACCGACCGACCCCACCGACCGACCTCACCGGTCGACCCGGCCGGCCCACCCCACCAACCCGTGTGACGCAGCTCACCCCAGAGGGAAAACCCGCGGCCCGGACCGGGCGTCTAGCGGGTGTGAGAGCAGTCAGGAAGGCACCGGGCGAACCGGACGAGGAACGTCTCGTCCGGCGGGTGGCCAAGGGCGACCGCGCGGCGTTCGAGGAGCTGTACCGGCGCACCGCGCCGTGGCTGGCGGTGCGGTTGCGCCGTCGCTGCGCCGATGAGCAGATCGTCGCCGAGGTCATGCAGGAGACGTACCTGGCGGTGTGGCGCGCGGCGGGCGCGTTCGCGGGCGACGCGGTGGGCGGCACGGCCGTCGGCTGGCTGTGGACGATCGCGGCGCGCCGCCTCGTCGACGCCTTCCGGCGCCGGGCCCACCACGCCGAGCCGCCGTCGGCCGCCGCTCCGGCCGCCGCGGCGCCGGCCGCCGAGGAGGAGGCGCTCGCGGCCACCGTCGGCGGGGACGTCGGGGACGCGCTGCGGCGCCTGGCACCGGAACTCAGAGACGTACTGCAGGCCTTGGTGCTCGACGGGCTGTCCGTCCGGGAGACCGCGGTCCTGCTCGGGCTGCCCGAGGGCACGGTCAAGACCCGTGCCCGCCGGGCCCGGATCGCGATGCGGAAGGCGCTGGTATGAGGGTGGAACACGCGTCGTCGCGGGACCTCGACGCGTACGCGCGCGGCGGCACGGACCTCGCCGCCGACGACGTATGGGCCCTGGAAGCCCATCTGGAAGCGTGCCGGGTCTGCCGTGACCGGCTGTCGGACGCCGTCACGGCCCGGGCGCCGGCCGTGGCGGCCCTGGTCGGCACCGTGTGGTCCGGCCTCGAACCCCGGCTGGCCGCCGTCGCCCCGGCGCCGCGCCGACGGTGGTGGTCGGCGCGGCGGTCGAGCCTGCTGACGCCCGCGATGGTGCCGTGGCTGGCCATGGTCGTGAGCGTGACCGTACTGGCGCTGCTGCTCGACCTGGCCGATGCCGGCACCCGCATCGGCACCGGCACCGGCACCGGCACCGGCACCGGCACGGGTTCCGGCTCCGGCGACGTGTCCCTGGTCCTGCTGCTCGCCCCGGTCCTGCCCGTGCTCGGCGTCGCGGCGTCGTGGTCGCGCGGGCTCGACCCGGCGTACGAGCTGACGGCGTCGGTGCCCAGGGCCGGGCTCCACCTGGTGCTGCGGCGCACCGCGTCCGTGCTCGCCGTGGTCGTCCCCGCCCTGCTGGGCGCCGGCCTGCTGACGGGGGTGCCGGGCGTGACGGCCGCGCAGTGGCTGCTGCCCTGTCTGGCCTTCACGGTGACGACCCTGGCGCTCGGCGGTGTCGTCGGGGTGTCCCGGGCCGCCGCCGCGCTGGTGGCCGTATGGGCCGCCGCGGTCCTCGCGCCGACCCTCGCCGCGAGCCGCGCGACCTTCGTTCTGCAGACGGGCGGCCTGCCGGTGTGGGGGCTGGTCTGCGCGCTCGGCATCGGTGTCGTGATCGCCCGCAGAGGCGCGTACTCCGTGCTGGCAACCCATCGTTGACCCTCGTTGACCCTCGTTGACCCTCGGAAAGGACCACCACATGACGTCCGCGGTGAGCGCGGCCGACCTCGCGCCGACGCCCTACGCCTGGGAGATCCGGGCCACCGGGCTGCGGGTCAGGGCGGGCCGGAAACGGATGGCCGTCGACGGCCTCGACCTGTCGCTGGGCACCGGCGTGCACGGCCTCCTCGGCCCCAACGGGGCGGGCAAGACCACCCTCATCCGCGCGCTGGCGACCGTACTGCGGCCCGCCGGGGGCTCCTTGGAGCTGCTCGGCCGGCCCGTGAGCGGCACGAGCGGCGCGGGCGGCACCGGCGAGCAGCGTGCGCTGCGCCGCCGGATCGGCTATCTGCCGCAGGAGTTCGGGTACTACAAGCGCTTCACCGTGCGCGAGTTCGTCGAGTACATGGCGTGGCTGAAGGAGGTGCCCAAGGCGGAGATCCCGGCTGCGGTGCAACGCGCCGTGGAGCGGGTGGGCCTGGCGGACCGCGCCGATTCCCGGCTGAAGACGCTGTCGGGCGGCATGGTGCGGCGGGTGGGCATCGCCCAGGCCATCGTCAACGATCCGGCGGTCCTGCTGCTGGACGAGCCGACGGCCGGCCTCGACCCGGCGCAGCGGCTGCGCTTCCGCGAGCTGTTGCAGGAGCTGGGCACGGACACCTGTGTGGTCGTCTCGACGCACCTGGTCGAGGATGTCGCCGCCGCCTGCACCGACGTGGTGCTCTTCGCCGAGGGCCGGCTGGTCTTCCAGGGGACCCCGGACCAACTCGCCGCGGCGGGCGGCCCGGAGCACGTGGGCGACAGTCCGCTGGAGCGCGGCTACTCGGCGCTGCTGCTGGCCCCCGAGCGGGAGAGGGGCACCTGGTGACCATCCGTGTCCTGCGCACCGAGCTGCGGCGCTCCGTCGCCCCGTGGGCCGGGGCCGTGGTCCTGACGTCCGCGCTGGCGTTCCTGTACCTCGTCGACGGGGCGTGGTGGCGGGGCAGTGCGGCGTGGACGGCCCAGTGGACGTCCCTGGCCCTGTGGACCCGCGGCCTGCTGTTCTACCTGTGGCCGCTCACCGTGGGGCTCGGGGCGCTGCAGGGCCTGCGCGACCACCGCTGCAGGATGACCGAGCTGCTGACGAGCACCCCGCGGCCCGCCCGGCACCGCGCCGCCGCGCTGACCGGTGCGACGGCCCTCACCCTGGCCGCGGCCTTCGCGCTCCTCGTCCTGGTGGGCGCCGTCCAGGTGATCGCCGGCTCCGGGTACCCGCACCTCGGGTGGCTGCCGGTCTCGCTGGTGGGGGCGCTCTTCCTGGTCGCGGGTGCCGTACTGGGCATGGGCGCCGGGCGGGCCCTGCCGTCCGCGCTCACCCCGCCCGCGCTGGCCATGGGCGCCTTCGTGTTCACCGCCCTCCTCCAGTCGACGCTGGGCCGCACGGAGACGACCACGGCGGACGGGTACCCGGCCACGGAGCCGAACCGGCTCTCCCTGCTGTCACCGGCGGTGCAGGAGGTGCGCGACGTACTCGTCACGCTCTCCGTGCCCGTGCACGTCGGGCAGACGGTCTGGCTGCTCGGCATGGCCGCGACCGGCTTCGCCCTGCTGGTCGCCGCGACCCCGCGCGCCCGGCTGACCGCCCTGGTCCCCGTCGTGGCGGGCGCGGCGCTCGCCCTGCTCGTCCTGCCCTCCGACCCGCGCCGGATGTACGTCGTCGACGAGGCCGCCGCGGAGCTGGTGTGCGACGGCCCGGTGTGTGTCTCCCGGGCGCACCAGGCGCGGCTGGCCGGTCTGGTGGGTCCCGGCGAGGAGGCGCTGCGGCTGCTGCGCGGCGCCCTGGGCGACCGGGCGCCGGTCTCGGTCCGGGAGGACACCGCCGTACTGCCGGACGGCACGGTGCCGCGGTGGTCCCGCACGACCGTGCTGTTCGACTTCGACGACGACGTGGTCGCCGCCGCCTCGACGGACCGGGAGCTGACCCGGGCCCTGGTCGCCAAGGGCATGGTGCCGGGGTGCGCCCCGGCCGGCTGGAGCCGCTTCGGGCGGGAGACGTTCGCGCGGACCGCCGCGGTGGGCTGGGTCCTGGGGGATCTCCGGGCGCTTCCCGGTAGCGGCCCGGCGAGCATGCGCCACGAGGCCGACGCCGAGGCCCGCCCGGTGTGGAAGGAACTCACGGCGCTGCCGCGGGCCGAGCAGCTCTCGCGGATCGAGGCGATGCGCGCCGCCGCGTTCTCCTGCGAGGGCGACGCGTTCGACGCGCTGACCGGTGGTGCGGACCGGTGAGCCGGCTGACGGGGCCCGCGCGGTGGCTGACGCGGTACGCGGGACGGCTGACGCGGTACGCGCGACGGCCAGCCCCGTACACGCGACGGCCAGCCCCGTACACGCGACGGCCGACCCCGTACGCGGCACGGCTGACCCCGTACACGCGACGGCCGGCCCCGTACACGCGACGGCCGACCCCGTACGCCCCGTGGCCGGCGCTGTACGCGCGCTCGCGGCAGGTGCCCGCGTCGCTCGCCGTGGTGGTGACCGGTGCGGTGGCGGTGGGGGCACTGGCCCGGGGCGGGGCCGGGGAGCAGGGTGATCCCCGGCTTCCCGCGCTGGTCCTCGCCCTGGGGGTGATGGCCGCGTCGGTCGGGCTGAGCGGGCAGGACCTCGCGCTGGACCGCACGGCCGCGGTCCGCTGGGCGCCCCGCAGGGCGGCGCACGTGCTGCTGGCCGGCGCGGTGGTCGCCGCGGTCGTCGGCGTGATGGCCGCCGCCGTGCTGCCGGACGTGCGGACGGCGGGCGGGGAACAGGCCACCGCCGCGTTCGTCGTCCGGGACGCCGCCGGCCTGATGGGCCTGGCCGCCCTGGGCGCGGCGCTCGCGGGCGGACGGTACGCGTGGACACTGCCGTTCGCCTGGCTCTCGTTCGCGTTCTTCGCCCCGCCCGCCACGAGCACGCCGACGCGGGTGGCGACCTGGCTGCTGCTGCCGCCCGGCACACCCGCGGGCACCTGGACGGCCCTGGCCCTCGCGGTCACCGGCACCGCGGCCTACGCCGTCGCGGGCCCGCGGCGGTGACGTCCGGCGCCGCTGCCCCGCTGTCCGTGTCCGCGATCTCCCCCGGAACTGTCCGTGATCCGTAACGGACGCATCCCCGCGCCGCCTTCCCTCGTCCTGTCAGGTGATCACGGAACGACCGGCGATCGACGGGCACGGGGAACCACGGGAGAGCGGGGCGGGCATGGCACGGCACAACGGCGGGCGGCGCTGGTACGGCAAGGTGTTCGGGGCGGCGCTCGGGGTGACGCTGCTCGCCGCCGGCGCCTCGGTGTGGACCGCGCAGGCCGGTTCCGCGGGCGGCGCCTCCCCGAAGGCGACCGCGTCGGCCACGCCGGCCGGCGTCGAGCCGGTCTCGGTGACCATCGCGCACGCCTCGGACGCGGGGGCGCGCGGCGTCAACATCACCATCGACGACGGCCCGGACCCGGTGTGGACCCCCCAGGTCCTCGACGTCCTGCGGGAGTACGGGGTGAAGGCCACGTTCTGCATGGTGGGCACGCAGGCCGAGGCCCACCCGGACCTCGTGAAGCAGGTCGTCGCGGAAGGGCACCGGCTGTGCGACCACACCGTGTCGCACGACACCGCCATGGACCAGAAGACCCCGGCCTACCGGGCCAAGGAGATCCTCGACGCCGAACGCATGATCACCAAGGCGTCCGGGGGCGTACGGCCGCTGTACTACCGCGCCCCCGGCGGTGCCTTCACCCCCGACAGCCGCAAGCTCGCCGCCTCCCGGGGCATGCGCCCGCTGGGCTGGAACGTCGACACCAAGGACTGGGAACTGCCGGGCGCGGACGCCATCGTCGCCACCGTCGAGCAGCAGCTCTCCAACGGGCCGACGCTCCTCTTCCACGACGCCGGCGGCGACCGCGCCCAGACCGTGGAGGCCCTGCGCCGCGTCCTGCCCTGGCTCAAGGAGCAGGGGTACTCGTTCGGCTTCCCGGTGCGCTGAGCCGCGTCCCGGGGGCCTGGGTCCGGCTTCAGTGCCCGGCCGCGAGTTCCTTGAGCGCGACGTTGAGTTCGAGCACGTTCACCCGGGGCTCGCCGAGGAAGCCGAGAGTGCGGCCCTCGGTGTGCGCGGCGACCAGCTCCCGGACCCGGGCGGCGGACAGCCCGTTGCGCTCGGCGACCCGGTGGACTTGCAGCTCCGCGTACTCCGGGGAGATGTGCGGGTCCAGGCCGGAGCCGGAGGAGGTGACCGCGTCGGCGGGCACGTCGGCGGGGTCGACGGTGTAGCCGGGTACGGAATTGTCCTCGACGACGGCGGCCCGGGCGGCCCTGACCCACGCGACCAGTTCGGCGTTGTCGGCGGAGCGGTTGGTGGCGCCGGAGAGGATCAGCTCGTACTGGGTGTTGACGCTGTTGGTGCCCAGTCCGTTGGCCGGCCGGCCCTGGAACCACTGGAGGTCGGGTTCCGGAGTCTCCTGACCGTCCTTCAGCGGCAGGTTGTACGCCTGCCCGATCAGGGACGAGCCGACGACCCGGCCGCCCGACTCGGTCTCGGAGCCGTTCGCCCGGCCGGGGAACAGGCCCTGGGCGATGCCGGTGACGGCCAGCGGATAGACGATGCCGGTGACCACGGTCAGCACGAGGAGGGCGCGCAGGCCCGCCCCGAGCAGCCGGGCGGTGGCGGTGACGGAGGTGTTCATGGCGTTCAGCCGATCCCGGGGATGAGCGAGACGAGCAGGTCGATGAGCTTGATGCCGACGAACGGGGCGATCAGCCCGCCCAGCCCGTAGACGGCGAGGTTGCGGCGGAGCAGCTGGTCGGCGCCGGCCGGCCGGTAGCGCACCCCCTTGAGGGCGAGCGGCACCAGCACGACGATGATCAGCGCGTTGAAGATCACCGCCGACAGGATCGCGGAGTCCGGCGAGGACAGGCCCATGATGTTGAGCTTGTCCAGGCCCGGGTAGACGGCCGCGAACAGCGCCGGGATGATCGCGAAGTACTTGGCGACGTCGTTGGCGATGGAGAACGTGGTCAGCGCGCCCCGGGTGATCAGCAGCTGCTTGCCGATCTCGACGATCTCGATCAGCTTGGTCGGGTCGGAGTCGAGGTCGACCATGTTGCCGGCCTCCTTGGCGGCCGACGTACCGGTGTTCATGGCCACGCCGACGTCGGCCTGGGCGAGGGCCGGGGCGTCGTTGGTGCCGTCGCCGGTCATCGCGACCAGCTTGCCGCCGGCCTGCTCCCGTTTGATCAGGGCCATCTTGTCCTCGGGGGTGGCCTCGGCGAGGAAGTCGTCGACGCCCGCCTCGTCGGCGATGGCCTTGGCGGTCAGGGGGTTGTCCCCCGTGATCATCACCGTCCGGATGCCCATGCGGCGCAGTTCGGCGAACCGTTCGCGCATGCCGTCCTTGACGACGTCCTTGAGGTGGACGACGCCCAGCACGCGGGCGCCGTCAGCGTCCTCGACCGCGACGAGCAGCGGGGTGCCGCCCGCCTCGGAGATCCGGGCGACGGTCGCCTCCGCGTCCTCGGCCACCGTGCCGCCGCGCTCCTGGACCCAGGCGATGACCGAACCGGCCGCGCCCTTGCGGACCTTGCGGCCGTCCACGTCGACGCCGGACATCCGGGTCTGCGCGGTGAACTCGATCCACTCGGCGCCGGCCAGCTCCCCCTGGTGGCGTTCGCGCAGCCCGTACTTCTCCTTGGCGAGGACGACGACCGACCGGCCCTCGGGCGTCTCGTCGGCCAGCGAGGAGAGCTGGGCGGCGTCCGCCACCTCGGCCTGTGTCGTCCCGCGCACGGGCACGAACTCGGCGGCCTGCCGGTTGCCGAGGGTGATCGTGCCGGTCTTGTCCAGCAGCAGCGTGGAGACGTCTCCGGCGGCCTCGACCGCCCGCCCCGACATGGCGAGCACGTTGCGCTGCACCAGCCGGTCCATGCCCGCGATGCCGATCGCGGAGAGCAGGGCGCCGATGGTGGTCGGGATCAGGCAGACCAGCAGCGCGACCAGCACGACCATCGTCAGCCGGGTGCCGGCGTGGTCCGCGAAGGACGGGAGCGTGGCGCAGGCCAGCAGGAAGACGACGGTCAGCGAGGCCAGCAGGATGTTCAGGGCGATCTCGTTGGGCGTCTTCTGCCGGGCCGCGCCCTCCACCAGGCCGATCATCCGGTCGATGAAGGTCTCGCCGGGCCGGGTGGTGATCCGCACGACGATGCGGTCGGAGAGCACCCTCGTACCGCCGGTGACGGCGGACCGGTCGCCGCCGGACTCGCGGATGACGGGCGCCGACTCACCGGTGATCGCCGACTCGTCGACGGACGCGACGCCCTCGACGACGTCGCCGTCCCCGGGTATGACGTCCCCGGCCTCGCAGACGACCAGGTCACCGACGGTGAGGTCGGTGCCGGGGACCGTGCTGCCGTCGACCCGCCGGGCCACCGTGTCCGTCTTGGCCCGGCGCAGGGTGTCGGCCTGCGCCTTGCCGCGGCCCTCGGCGACCGCCTCCGCCAGGTTGGCGAAGAGCACGGTCAGCCAGAGCCAGGCGCTGATGGTCCAGCCGAACCAGTCGCCGGGGTCGGTGAAGGAGAACGCCGTGGTCAGCACGGACCCGACCAGGACCACGAACATGACCGGCGACTTCACCATCGCCCGCGGGTCGAGTTTGCGGAAGGCGTCCGGCAGCGAGGTGACCAGTTGCCTCGGATCGAAGAGGCCCGCGCCCGCACGGCCGGTCCCCTCGGACGTACGGCCGCCGGGGGCGTCGCGGTGCGGCGCCCGGGCCGGGGTGGTGGTGGACATCGAGTCCTCGTGCTCCTGCGTGTCGGTGGTCATGCCGCCAGCCCCTCGGCGAGCGGGCCCAGCGCCAGCGCCGGGAAGTAGGTCAGACCGGTGATGATCAGGACGGCGCCCACCAGCAACCCCGTGAACAGGGGCTTCTCGGTGCGCAGGGTGCCCGCGGTGGCCGGCACCGGCCGCTGCCCGGCCAGTGAGCCGGCGAGCGCCAGGACGAACACCATCGGCAGGAAGCGGCCCAGCAGCATGGCGAGGCCCAGGGTGGTGTTGAACCACTGGGTGTCGGCGTTCAGCCCGGCGAAGGCCGAGCCGTTGTTGTTGGCCGCGGAGGTGTAGGCGTACAGGATCTCGGAGAAGCCGTGCGCCCCGCTGTTGGTCATCGAGTCGCCCGGGGTGGGCAGGGCGACCGCCAGCGCGGTGCCGACCAGGACCAGCGCGGGGGTGACGAGGAGGTAGCAGGCGGCGTACTTGATCTCCCGGGTGCCGATCTTCCGGCCCAGGTACTCCGGCGTGCGCCCGACCATGAGCCCCGCGATGAACACCGCGATGACCGCCATGACCAGCATGCCGTACAGCCCGGAGCCGACGCCGCCGGGGGCGATCTCGCCCAGCATCATGCCGAGCAGGGTGATGCCGCCGCCGAGGCCGGTGAACGACGAGTGGAAGGAGTCCACGGCGCCGGTGGAGGTCAGGGTGGTGGACACCGCGAACAGCGACGAGCCGCCGATGCCGAAGCGCAGCTCCTTGCCCTCCATCGCCCCGCCCGCGAGCTCCAGCGCCGGGCCGTGGTGGGTGAACTCGGTCCACATCATCAGGGCGACGAAGCCGGCCCAGATGGTGCCCATGGCCGCGAGGATCGCGTACCCCTGCCGCACCGAGCCGGCCATGACGCCGAAGGTCCGGGTCAGGGCGACCGGGATCAGCAGGATCAGGAAGATCTCGAAGAGGTTGGTGAAGGGGGTGGGGTTCTCGTAGGGGTGGGCGCTGTTGGCGTTGAAGTAGCCGCCGCCGTTGGTGCCCAGCTCCTTGATGGCCTCCTGCGAGGCGACCGCGCCGCCGTTCCACTGCTGCGTGCCGCCGGTGAACTGGCCGACCTCGTGGATGCCGGCGAAGTTCTGGATGACGCCGCACGCCACCAGCACCACCGCGGCCACGGCCGCGAGCGGCACCAGGACGCGGACCACGCCGCGCACCAGGTCGGCCCAGAAGTTGCCCAGCTCACCGGTACCGGAGCGGACGAAGCCGCGTACGAGGGCCACGGCGACGGCCATGCCGACGGCCGCCGAGACGAAGTTCTGCACGGCCAGACCGGCGGTCTGCACCACGTGGCCCATGGCCTGTTCGCCGTAGTACGACTGCCAGTTGGTGTTGGTCACGAAGGAGACGGCGGTGTTGAACGCCTGGTCCGGGTCGACGGACGCGAACCCCAGCGAGCCGGACAGCACGCCCTGGAGCCGCTGGAGCAGGTAGAGGAAGAGGACACCGGCCAGGGAGAAGGCGAGGACACCGCGCAGATACGCGGGCCAGCGCATCCGCGTGTCCGGGTCGGCACCGATGCCGCGGTAGATCCACTTCTCGACCCGCAGGTGCTTGGGCGAGGAGTAGACCCGGGCCATGTGGTTGCCGAGGGGTATGTGGGCGAGCGCCAGCGCGGCGACGAGCGCGAGCGACTGGAGCACGCCGGCGAGGACGGGGCTCATGGGGCGCTCTCAGAACCTCTCCGGGTGGATCAGGGCGAGGACGAGGTAACCGAGCAGGGAGACGGCCACGATCAGGCCGACGACGTTCTCGACGGTCACAGCTTCGTCACCCCCTTGGCGACGAGAGCCACGAGCGCGAACACCGCGATCGTGGTGACGACGAAGGCCACGTCGGCCATCGCGAGCTCCTAATGAGGTGCGGAGAAGAATCTGCCACGTCGAGGAAAGCCCCTCTGTGGCCGGATTCGTACCGTCGTTGATGGCTCCCTTACGGCGGCGCGGGGACCTTTGACGCTTCCCTGACGTCGCTCACCGCCGCGTCTCCTGCGGCTGCGTCCCGTCTCCCCGGCCGACCGAGCAGCCGACTGCCGACTACCGACTACCGACTGTCGGCTGTCGGCTGTCGGCTGTCGACTACCGACTGGAACGGACGCGCCCCGCCCGCGCTACCGGACCGCCGGCATCTCGGGCCGGAACGGCGACGGGGCCCGCTCCGCCGCACGAGCTGGGACGTGCCAGGCCGCCGTACCGCTGTGTGATGAACTGTGGCCCGGTTCCGGGATGTCGATCTCGTCTCGGACAAGACAGTGGGAGTGACCGTGGGCCTTGGTGGGGGGACGTGGCAGCGGCTGACCGCCGTGGTGCTCGTCCTGGCGGTGGCGGCCGGGTGTACGGGGCGGGGCGAAGGCGCGGGCGGCGGAAGCGACGAAGACCTGCTGCGGAACCACGACTGGACGCAGATGCCGGGCACCACCGCGCGGAACGGCATCCTGCGGGTCAGCGCACTGGACCGGCGCATCGTGGAGCAGGACTCCTCCGGCGGCCGGCCCAACCCCCCGCTGAACCTGGCCGGCCCGCACCTCAGGTCCGACGGCGACTTCACCGTCACCGCGCGCATGTCCGGTGTGGGTGACGATGCCGGTGACTCGTGGCTGCGGCTGTACGGACGGGTACCGGTCATCTACGACGAGTGGCGCCAGGAGCGGCCCTCGCTCCGCGTCGGCGTGACCGCCGACGGACGCGTGAGGGTACAGATATGGGACGGCGAGGGGGATGAGCCGGCCACCTCCAAGGATTTCGACTGCGGCTGCTCCGGGACGGTGACGCTCGCCGTGTCGAGCATCGGTGACACCTTCCACGTGAAAGCCGACGGGCGGCGGCTGGGAACCGTGCGGGACCCGGGAGTGTTCGCCGAGGGCACTGTCTGGTTCGGCCTGGAGGCGGACGCGGGCGAGGACGAGCACCGCGAGGGATGGCGTCTGACGCAGCTGATCGCGCGGGCGGAGAGCGGCGACCCGCTCCGCGTGATCAAGGCGCCGCGGCTACGCCAGGAGCAGTCCGACGACTCGCTGCGCGCGCGGGCCGCAGACGTGGGGCGGCCGTTCGACGTCGGCACCGCTCTGGCCGAGAACCCGCTGCTCACCGACGCACGCTACCGGGCGCTCGCGGGGAGCCAGTTCTCCATGCTCACTCCGGAGAACGCGTTCAAGCCACAGTTCCTGCACCCGCGCCGGGACGTCTACGACTTCCGCGACGCGGACCTGCTCGTACGCTTCGCCCGCGCGAACGACATGAAGGTGCACGCGCACACCCTCGTCTGGCACGAGGCTCTGCCCGACTGGATGCGGGAGAACGACGACCCCGAAGAGGTGCGCCGGACCATGCTCCGGCACATCGCCATGGTCGCCGGACACTTCAAGGGAAAGGTCGCGGAATGGGATGTGGTCAACGAGCCCATGTCCGACGACGAGAAGAGCTACACCAACGGGGATCTCGGTCTGCGCTCCGAGCAGAGCCCGTGGTTCGAGGCCCTGGGCGAGGAGTACATCGACGAGGCGTTCAGGGCCGCCCACCGGGCCGATCCGCAGGCACGGCTGTTCCTCAACGAGTACGGCGTCGAGGAGGAGGGCGAGCGGTGGGACGCCCTTTACGCTCTGGTCGAGCGGCTCAAGGAACGCGGCGTACCGATCGACGGCGTGGGGTTCCAGAACCATGAGTACGCGCCCGGCGACCGCATCGACCCGGAGACCTTCCGCAGCCATGTGCGGGATCTGGCGGAGCTGGGGGTTCAGGCGCGGGTGTCGGAGATGGACGTCCCCATAGGTGAGGACGAGGAGGACGGGCGGCAGACCCAGGCTGACGAGATGGCGGGCAAGCTGCGGGTCTGCCTGGAGGAGCCGAACTGCACGTCGTTCTCCACATGGGGATTCACCGACCGGTACGGTTCCACCGCCGACACCGAGATCTATCCTCCGCGCACGGCCGATTCCCTGCCGTGGGACGCGGACCTGCGGCCGAAGCCGGCGTACGAGCGCCTGCTGGAGACCTTCGACGGGGCGTGAGCAAGAAGCTCACGTCGCGCTGCCATCTCGGCAACAGGTGCGCGTCGCCGGGGTTCTGCGAACCAGCAGGACGGTGTTCCGTCATCGTGCTCCCCGCCCCGGACGGCGCACCGACCGTCCCCCTACCCCGCCGGAACCAGCCGGGGCACCCGTCAAATCCCCCCGAAGGGGCCCGAGTCGACGGCTCGGGCCCCTCCGTCGTACCCGCGTCCCCCCTGCCGTCCCCCACGTGAGCCACAGGCAAGTCCGCCCCACGGGGTGACGATCCCGGGCCGCCGTTTCCCTAGATTTCAGGTGTGGCCGCCGGAGACCGGAGAGGCCGCTTCCCCCCTCCTCCCTCGGTCCTTCTTGGAGTTCCTCATGCTGCGCACGATCAAGGCAACCGCGATGGCCGCGCTGTGCTGTGCCGTGGCCGGCACCGGGCTCGTCGCCTGCGAGGAGACGCCCACGGTGGACGGGAAGGCCATCGAGGAGAGCGTCGACGCGGCCGTGGGCGACGTCCTCGACGACGCCGACGCCGTCATCGGCGCCACCTTCACCGGAACCAAGAAGATCAAGGCCGGGGGCCGTTCCGTGAACCTCTCCTGTGCCGGCGCCCCGGCCGACGGCCGGCCGGTGATCGTGCTCCTGGCCGGCGCGGGCGACGGCCTGGACAAGATGGCGGACCTGCGGAAGACGCTCGGCGAGCGGGACCGGGTCTGCTCCTACGACCGCCTCGGCGAGGGCGCCAGCGACCAGCCGGCCGGCACCCAGCGGCAGGCCGACAGCGGGAAGGTCCTGACCGCCGTGCTGAACCACGTCGCCGGTGACGGGCCGGTCGTCCTGGCCGGTCACTCGCTGGGCGGACTGATCGCCGCCCGGTACGCCCCCGACCACCAGGACCGGGTCAAGGGGCTGGTCCTGATGGACGCCACGATCCCGGCCCTCGCCGCGGGCCTCGCGAAGGCCGTCCCCGACGCGGCCACCGGCCCGGCCGCCGAGCTGCGGGACCAGACCCTCGCGGCCAACCAGGGCCAGAACCCGGAACGGTTGGTCATGGAGGACGCGAAGGTCCGCTCCGCCGGGGACATTCCCGTAGCGGTCATCCAGCACGAGACGCAGTTCGCCGAGGTCCCCGAGTACGGGCCCGCGCTGGAGAAGATGTGGTCCGCGGGCCAGCAGCAGTGGCTCGCGCTCTCCTCCCGCAGCAAGCTGACCACCGCCGCCGGGAGCGGCCACTACATCTACACCGACCGCCCCGACCTCGCCGTCGAGGCCGTCCGCGACGTCACCGCCCAGGCCGCCGCCGACCAGCGCTGACCGCCCCCCACACCCCGAGGAGAGTTCTCATGAAGTTCGTCTGGCAGCTGCTGACCGTGGTGGTCGTCTCGATGGCCGGGGGCCAGGCCCTCATGGCCGTGGAGGACAACCCCTGGCTCCAACTGGCCGCCGGAGCGGTGACCGTCTCCCTCGGGCTGTACCTCTACGGGTGGGTGGTACGCCGCACCGAGCACCGCCCCTCCACCGAAGTGTCCCTGGACGGTGCCGCGCCCGCGTTCGGGCGGGGCCTGCTGATCGGGGCCGCGGTCTTCGGCGCCGTCATCGCGAACCTCTACACCGCCGGGTACTACGAGGTCGACGGCCTGGGGTCGCCGACCGGCGCGGTCGGACTGCTCGGCTTCATGGCCGGGGCCGCCGTGACGGAGGAACTGCTGTACCGCGGCGTGCTGTTCCGCTACGTCGAGAAGCTCACCGGCACCTGGCTCGCGCTGATCCTCACCGGCCTGCTGTTCGGCGCGTCGCACCTGCTCAACCCGAACGCCAGCGTGTGGGGCGCCGTCGCCATCGCCATCGAGGCCGGCGGCATGCTCACCGCCGCCTACATCGCCACCCGCCGGCTGTGGGTCCCCATCGGCCTGCACTTCGGCTGGAACTTCGTCGCGTCCGGCGTCTTCAGCACCGAGGTCTCCGGCAACGACACCCCGCAGGGCCTGCTCGACTCCGCCACCTCCGGCCCGGCCCTGCTCACCGGCGGCGACTTCGGCCCCGAAGGCAGCGTGTACTCGGTGGTGTTCGGCGTCATGGTCACCATCGTGTTCATGGCGCTGGCCCACCGCCGGGGCCACCTGATCCCCATGCGGCGTGCCGACCGCAAGGCCGCGACCGCTACGCTCGCCCGGTGAGCGCACTGCTGAACGCCGTACCGGCCCGGCTGCGACACGCGGCCGGGCGGTGGCGCGGTGTCGACGTCACCGCCTGGTACGTCGTGCTGGGCCCGCTGCTCCTGGTCACCTCGTTCATGCCGTCCCTGCACCACCACGGCACGCAGATCGGCGGGGTGGCGGACCGGCCCTTCGACGCGCTGGCGGTGCTGGCCGTCGCCCTGCAGTGTCTCCCGCTGACGGTGTGCCGGCGCTGGCCGGCCGCCTGCCTGGCCCTGGCGTCGGCGGGCTTCGCCCTCGACCAGCTGCGCGGCTACCACTCCGTGGCGGGCACCGCGTTCGCCTTCGCGCTGCTGGGCGCCGGGTCCCAGGTGGAACGGCACCGGCGGACCACCGCACTCGCCTGCACGGTGGCGTACGTGGCGCTGGCCGTCACCCTCGCCCACCTCGGGTCGGTCGACGCGGTCAGCGAGTACGCCCTGTTCTACGTGGTGACGGCCCTGGTGTGGGGCATGGGGTCGTGGCTGCGCTCCGCCCGGCACGCGGAGGCGGAACGCCGGCTGCGGGTCGTCGAGGAGACCCGTACCGCCGAACGCACCCGGATCGCCCGCGAGTTGCACGACGTGGTCACCCACCATGTGACGGCGATGGTCGTGCAGGCCGAGGCGGCCCGCTATCTGACCGCCGCGCCCGACCGCCTCGACCAGACCCTGACCGCCGTGTCGCAGACCGGCCGGCAGGCCATCAGCGACCTGCGGCACCTGCTCGACCTGCTCAACCCCGACCACGGCACCCGGTCGCCCGAGGACCGGACCCCGCACGTCGGTACCCTCGGCTCGCTGGTCGAACAGACCCGCCGGGCGGGCCAGCCGGTGGAGTTCACCGAGGAGGGCACCGCGCCGGAGTCGACCGGCAGCGCCCACCTGGTGGCCTACCGGGTGGTGCAGGAAGCCCTGACGAACGCCCTCAAGTACGCCCACGGCATCCGCACCTCGGTCGCGGTGCGCCACGGCGAGAAGGAGATCACCGTGGAGGTCAGCACGGAGGGGGCCGGCGACCGGTCGGCGTCCCCCGGCGGCAGCGGACGCGGCCTGGCCGGTCTGCGGGAGCGGGTCGATGTGCTGGGCGGCGAGTTCAGCGCGGGCGGCCGGCCGGGCGGCGGCTTCACGGTGCGGGCCCGCATCCCCTCCGGGAGCCCGTCGTGAGCACCCCCGCCGCCAAGGGGCCGGCGGCCCCGACGCGGGTCCTGGTCTGCGACGACCAGGTACTGATCCGCACCGGCCTGGTCACCATCATCGACGCCCAGCCCGACCTCTCGGTGGCCGGCGAGTGCGGCGACGGACAGGCCGCCGTCGACCTCGCCGGCCGGCTGCGCCCGGACGTCGTGGTGATGGACATCCGCATGCCGGGGATCGACGGCATCGAGGCCACCCGGCTGCTGGCCGGGGCCGGGGTGGAGCATCCCGTCAAGGTCCTGGTGGTGACGACGTTCAACCTGGACGAGTACGTCTACGAGGCGCTGCGCGCCGGCGCCAGCGGCTTCCTGCTGAAGGACGCGCCGCCCGACCGGCTGCTGCACGGCATCCGCACCGTCGCCACGGGCGCGGCCCTGCTGGACCCCGAGGTGACCCGGCGGCTGGTGGGCCGCTACGCCACCCGCATCCGCCCCGCCGAGGAGAGCGCGGACCCGGACGTCCCGCTGACGCCCCGCGAACTGGAGGTGCTGCGCCTGATCGCGGACGGCCTGTCCAACACCGAGATCGCCGCGGCGCTGCTGATCAGCCGGGAGACCGTCAAGACGTTCGTCTCCCGCATCCTCACCAAACTGGGCCTGCGCGACCGCGTCCAGGCCGTCGTGTACGCCTACCGGCACGGACTGGTGACCTGACCGCGGCCGGCCGGCCGGTACTTTCGGCAGTGTCCGGCGGCGGCCCGGCTGCCTAGGGTCACCTCCCGTGAGGGAACTGATCAGGTCGGGGACGCCGCTGCTCGTCGTGGCGGCGGCCACCGTGCCGCTGAGCACGGTGAGCCCGTGGTGGGCGGTGGCGACAGCGGTGCTGTCGGGCGTGGGCGGCGCGCGTCCGGGCACCGCCCGTGCGGCGGCCGGGGTGCTGGCGGGCGCGGTGGCCGCGGCCGTGGCGGCGGTGGGTGCCGTCCCGTCGTGGATCGTGCACGGCGACCGGTTCGTGGCCGTACTGGCCGGGGCGGGCGTACTGCCGTGGTGCGCGGGCCGGTTCCGGCGCCAGTACCGCGCGCTGGTGCGGGCCGGCTGGGAGCGGGCCGAGCACCTGGAGCGGGAGCAGCGGCTGATCGCCGACCAGGCCCGGCTGCGCGAACGCGCCCGGATCGCCCAGGACATGCACGACCTGCTCGGCCACGACCTCAGTCTCATCGCCCTGTCGGCGGGCGCGATGAAGCTGGCGCCCGGACTGCCCGACGAGCACCGGGAGGCCGCCGCCGGCATCCGGGCCCGGGCCGCCGCCGCGGTGGACCGCCTCGGCGAGGTGATCGGCGTGCTCCGCGAGGACGACGCGGTGCCGTCCGGCGCCCACGTGGCGGACCTGGTCGAGGGCGCCCGCACGGCCGGGCTGCCGGTCACGCTGACCGTCGAGGGCGAGCCGGGCGAGCTGCCCCCGGTCACCGAGCGCGCCGTGCACCGAGTGGTGCAGGAGTCCCTGACCAACGCCGCCCGGCACGCGCCCGGCGCGACGGTGACGGTGACCGTCGGCCACACGGCCGACGAGGTCCGGGTACGGGTGGCCAACGGACCGGCACCGGCACCGAGCGCCGGGGTCTCGCCGGGCGGCGGGCGGGGGCTGACCGGGCTGGACGAGCGGGTCCGGCTGGCCGGCGGCACGCTGACGTACGGCCCGGACGGCGGCGGCTTCGCGGTCGGCGCCCGGCTGCCCCGGGTCCCGGGTCCGCCTCCGCCGCGGTCCGGTCCGGAGCCGGCGGAGGGCCGATGGCGGAACCAGGCGCCGCCGGTGGAGCCGGTGGAGCCGGTGGCGCACCGGCGCGCACGGCGGCGGCTGCGGCGCGTCGCCTGGGCCGCCGTCCTGGTGCCGACGGCCGCCGTCCTGCTGCTCACCGCGGCGCTGCGCGGCTGGGACATGTACCTGGTCCGCGCGTCCGTCCTGACACCCGGCGCCTACGCCCGCCTACAGGTGGGCCAGGACCGCGACCGGCTCACCGGCCTGCTGCCGGACCACCAGACGCCCCACCGCCCGCCGGTACCCGACGGCGACCCGCTCCCGGCGGGCGCCCGGTGCGAGTATTACGCGATGACCGCGAACCCCTTCGCCGACGACTCGGGCGACGCCTACCGCCTCTGTTTCCACGCGGGCCGGCTGGTGCGCAAGCAGGTGCTGTCCCCGTGAGCCGGACGATCCGTGTCCTGGTCGCCGACGACGAGCCCATGGTCCGCGCCGGCGTCCGGGCCGTGCTGTCCACCGCATCCGGCGTCGAGGTCGTCGCCGAGGCCGGTGACGGCCACCAGGCGGTGGAGCTGACCCGGCGTCACCGCCCCGACGTGGCCGTCCTGGACATCCGTATGCCGGGCCTGGACGGGCTGGGCGCGGCGGCGGAGATCCGCCGGGCGGTCCCCGGCACCGGCGTCCTGATGCTAACGACGTTCGGCGAGGACGAGTACATCCTGCGCGCCCTCGGCGACGGCGCCGCCGGTTTCCTCGTCAAGTCCGGCGAGCCGGAGGAACTGATCGCCGGGGTGCGGGCCGTGGCGGACGGCGCCGCCTGCCTCTCGCCCAAGGTCGCGGCCCGGGTGATCGCCCACCTCGCCGACCGGGGCGCCGGTGCCGAGGCCGGACGGCGGGCCGCCGCCCGTCGCCGGGTCGAGGCCCTCACCCCCCGGGAGCGGGAGGTGCTGTCCTTCCTCGGCGCCGGGCTGACCAACGCCCAGATCGCCCGCCGGCTACGGCTGGTCGAGGGCACGGTCAAGGCGCACGTCAGCTCCGTCCTCGCCCGGCTGGCCGTGGACAACCGGGCGGCGGCGGCCGTGGTCGCCCACGAGGCCGGCCTCGTCCCGCCGTCGGGTACGGCCGCCGAGTAGCGCGGTCGCGGCACGGGCGCCGAGCGTCGCTGTCGCCGTACGGCTGCCGATCAGCGCGGTCGCCGTACGGCTGCCGAGCAGCGCGGTCGCGGCCCTGGCGGCGGGCGGTACGCCCACCAGCACCAGCGCCGTCGCCACCGCGGCCCCGAGCGCCGCGCCCGCCACCACGTCGTGCGGGTAGTGCACGCCCGCCGCCACCCGCGCCACCGCCACCGCCGCCGCGAGCGGCAGGGTGACGGCGGCCAGGCGGGGGCGGAGCACGGCCAGGCCGACGGCGAGCCCGGCGGCCAGCGTGGCGTGGTTGCTGGGGAAGGCCCAGTCGCCCGCCCCCGGGCACTCGGCGACCGGCTCGGCACCCGGTACGGCGCGGCAGGGCCGTTCCTCGTCCACCACCAGCTTCAGCGCCTCGCTGACCGCGTACGCCACCGTCGTACCGGCGACGGCCAGGACCGTCCCCGCCGCCGTACGGACGTCACGGGCGCGCAGCGCGGTCCGGCCCAGGTACGCGGCCAGCAGCCCGAGGACGAGCAGCAGACCGTCGCCGGCCCCGTCCGCCAGCGCGCCCGCCCAGGACGGCCCGCCGGCCACCGCGTCGTTCACCTCCCGGAACACCGAGGCCGAGACACCGCCGGTCACCCGTACCGGCCCCGCCTCACCGAGCCCGCCGGGGTACAGCAGGGCGACCACGCCACCGCCCACGACCAGCGCGGCCACCGCGCCGCCGGTCCGGAACTTCCTTGCAGGGGACTTCGCTTCCATGGGACCCGACGCTAGGAACGCCGGCCCGCCGGCACCCGGGCCGAAGGGCAGGCCCGGCCCCCGACGATCGTCAGGGTCGACACGGCCGACAGGGCGGACAGGGCGGACGGGGCGGACGGGACGGGCCCGGCAGGACCGGCAGGGTGGTCATCTGATGTCGTCGGGATCGAGGTCCGCCCCCACCACGAGCGTCACCACGCCGCCTGCCGATTCCGATTCCCCCTCCCCCTCCTCCTCGTCCTTCGCCCCGGGGAGACGGGAGGCCAGGGACGCCGCCTGGCGGGACAGGGACGCGGTGTGGGTGACCGTGGTGCGGTCGGTCGCCGGGGCGTTGCCCGTCCCGACGACGGCGTAACCGGCCTCGGTCAGCTTCTCGGCGACGGCGGCGGCCCGGCCGGTGACGCCGGTGCCGTTGAGGACCTGGACGCGGACGGCGGAGGCGTACACCGGGTCCTTCGCGTCCGCCGTCAGCCGCTCCTTGTCGACCTCCTCGTCCTCGGCCAGGGCGGTGAACAGGTCGGCGGCCTGCGGGTACTGCCAGACCACGTTCGCCTTGTCGGTGGCGACGTCGGCCTCGCGGGGGTAGTTGGGGACGGTGAGGAAGGTCAGCCGGTCGCCGGGGATGCCCTTCAGCTGGGAGGCGAGGCTGTAGAGGGGTTTGATGCCGGCCAGTTCCGCGTCCGTGGTGAGCGACCCGGTGGCGGACTCCAGGAAGCCGTACAGCGCGGTCGGGCTGGTCAGTTTCGCCTGCGCCTTCTCCACCAGGGCCCGCATGAACTCCTGCTGGCGGCCTATGCGTCCGGTGTCGGAGCCGTCCCCGATGCTGTAGCGGGCGCGTACGTAGCCGAGCGCCTCCTCGTCCTCGACGGTCTGGCAGCCGGCCGCCAGGTCCAGGTGGGCCTTCTCGTCGTGGATGGCCTCCTCGGGGCAGACCTCTATCCCGCCGAGCGCGTCGACCATGCCCTTGGACCCCTGGAAGTCGACGGACATGAAGTGGTCGATGCGCAGCCCGGTGTCGGCCTCGACCGTCTTGATGGTGCAGGCCGCCGCCACGGAGACGTCGCCGCCCGTGCCGCCGATCGCGAACGCCTCGTTGATCTTGAAGTGGTGGGGGGCGGAGGTGCCGCCGTCGCCCTTCTCGCAGGCGGGTATCCCCACCCAGGAGTCGCGGGGGAAGGACACGACCGTGGCCCACTCCCCACTGGCCGGCACGTGCAGCACCATCAGCGTGTCCGACTGCATGGTGGTCAGGCCCTTGCCGTACTTCGCGTTGTCGCCGTCCCGGCTGTCGGAGCCCACGACCAGGATGTTCCGCGACCCCGGGCTGAGGTTCTCGGGCCGCTCGCCGCCGAGCTTGCCGTCGAGGTCGGCGGCGTGGATGTTGCCGTCCAGGTCGTGGTAGACCCAGGCGCCGACACCCGCCACGGCCAGCAGGAGCACCGCGCACACCCCGGCGCTCCACGCCACGACCCTGCCCCGCCGCGTCAGCCCGCCCGGCTCGCGGCCTCGCCCCCGGGAGCCTTCCGGCGGACGGCCTTCCGGCCGACGGCCTTCCGGCGGAGTACGCCGCCGCTTTCCCCTGCTACCGCTCACTGAGGGTCGCTCCTCCACAGAATCTACAGACGTGTAGAAGTTAGGCTGTCCGGAGTCGCCCCCACAAGCGGGGGCAGCGATGAGGAGCGTGGGAGAGATGAGCATCGTCGCCTGGCTGGTACTGGGCCTCCTGGCCGGAGCGATCGCCAAGGTGATCCTCCCCGGACGCGACCCCGGCGGCTGCGTCGGCACGACGGTGACCGGCATCGCGGGCGCCTTCCTGGGCGGCTGGCTCTCGGCGGCGCTGCTCGACCGCCCGGTGCAGCGCGACTTCTTCGACGCCGCGACCTGGGGCTCGGCCATCGCCGGCGCCCTGGTCCTGCTGATCGGCTACCGCCTCCTGTTCGGCGACTCGCGGGACTGAATCCGCGTATTTCTACAGCCATGTAGTTTTGAGCGGGTAGCGACGGACAACCAACTGACACCGCACGAGAAGGAGTACGTCATGGGAGTTTCCCTGGCCAAGGGTGGCAACGTCTCGCTCAGCAAGGAGGCCCCCGGCCTGACCGCGGTCCTGGTCGGCCTCGGCTGGGACGTGCGCACGACGACCGGCACCGACTACGACCTCGACGCCTCCGCGCTGCTGCTGGACGCCTCCGGCAAGGTGCTCTCCGACCGCCACTTCGTCTTCTACAACAACCTCACCAGCCCCGACGGTTCGGTCGAGCACACCGGCGACAACCTCACCGGCGAGGGCGAGGGCGACGACGAGACGGTCAAGGTGAACCTGGCCGCCGTACCGGCCGACGTGGACCGGATCGTCTTCCCGGTCTCCATCCACGACGCCGAGAACCGCGGCCAGAGCTTCGGCCAGGTGCGCAACGCGTTCATCCGGATCGTCAACCAGGCCGGCGGCGCCGAGATCGCCCGCTACGACCTGAGCGAGGACGCCTCCACCGAGACCGCGATGGTCTTCGGCGAGCTGTACCGGCACGGCACGGAGTGGAAGTTCCGCGCCGTCGGCCAGGGGTACGCCTCGGGCCTGGCGGGCATCGCCGCCGACTTCGGCGTCAACGTCTGACGCGCCCCGCCCGGCACGGCCGTCCGGGACGCGGGAGGCATACGACCGCGCTTCCCGGGCAGGCGCCCCCGGTCACCGCTCGTGAAGCCGGCAGAGGGGAAGCGTCTCCGTCCATGGCCGAGACACCGGACTCGACGACCTCGCGCACGATCGACCCCGGCACGGGTGACGCCCCCGGCAGACCCGCCGCCCCGGCGGCCCGGCCCCACCAGGCCCACGGCCACCGGGGCTTCCCGTCGGCGCTCGCGCGGCCGGGCCGGATCGACGGACTGGACGGACTGCGCACCCTCGCCGTCGCGCTGGTCGTCGTGTACCACGTCGAGCCGGGCCTCATGCCCGGCGGCTCGGTCGCCGTCGACCTGTTCTTCACCATCAGCGGCTTCGTCATCACCCGGCTGCTGCTCGCCGAGTACGTCCGCAGCGGCCGGATCGCCCTGCTCGCCTTCTACCGGCGCCGCTGGGCCCGCCTGGTCCCCGCGCTGTGGACGGTGTGCGCGGTCTGCGCGGTCCTGGGCGCGGCCACCTCGCTGTGGGCCTTCGACGGCGCGTGGCAGGCGGCCGGCCTGGCTGCCGTCTTCGTCGTCAACCTCGTACGCGCCGGCGAATCCGGCCCCTACTCCGACCTCACCGCGCCCCTCGCCCACACCTGGTCGCTCGGCGTGGAGGAGCAGTTCTACCTCCTGTGGCCCCTGCTCCTGCTCGCCCTGCTGCACCGGCTCCGCCCCCGCACCGTCCTGCTGTGCGCGGCCGCCCTGTGCGCGCTGCCGGTCCTGTGGCGGTGCGCCCTGTGGGCCCCCGACGCCGCGCACCGCGTCTACAACGGCACCGACACCCGCGCCGACCAGCTCCTGGCCGGCGCCCTGGTCGCCGTACTCCTGGCCCGGCTGCGCGCCGACGACCCCCGCCTGGCGCGGCTGCGCGCCTGGGCGGCCCGGCTGGCCTGGCCCGCCCTCGGGCTGCTCCTCCTGGCGGCCTGGCGGATGCCGGTCACCCAGGACGCCGGCGTCTGGACGGCCGCCTGGTACACCGCCGGCCTCCTCGCCGTGGCGGCCGTCTCCGCCACCCTCGTCACCGACCTGGAGCTGCGCCGCGACGGCCGCCTCGCCCGCCTGCTGTCCCTGGCCCCGCTGTCCTGGACCGGCCGCAACCTCAGCTACGGCCTCTACCTCTGGCACTACCCGGTCGTCCGCTTCCTGGCCTCCCTCGGCATGACGGAGGGCCGCCTGGCGGCCACGGTCCTGCTCACCGGCGTACTGGCCCTGCTGTCCTACTACGTCATCGAGGCGCCGGTGCTGCGGTGGGCGGCGCGGCGGCGAGGTACCGCCGGTTCTCGTCGATGAGCCGGTCGAGAACCGTCGGGAAAGGGCCTGCCCCGCCGTACGCCCACCCCCTACGGTGACGCCATGAGCGATCACCCGGAGACACCTGTCGCGCCCGTCGAGGCCTACGAACCCCCGTACTACGTCGCCGTGTTCACCACGGTGCGCACTCAGGACCAGGAGGGCTACCGCGAGACCAACGCCCGCATGGAGGAGCTGGTGAAGGACATCCCCGGGTACCTGGGGATGGACCACGCGCAGACCCCCGGCGGGCTGGGCATCACCGTCGGCTACTTCCGCGACGCCGACGCCCTCACCGCGTGGCGGACCGACGCCGAGCACCGCGCGGCACAGCGGCGCGGGCGGGACGAGTGGTACGAGCGGTACACGCTGCACGTGGCGAAGGTGGAGCGCAGCCACGGGTTCGTGCGGCGGCGGGACCGCGACGCCGAGTAGACCGGCAGCCCGACGGCCGCCCGACAGCCGAGGGCCGAGGGTCCGGGGCCGCCCGCAGCCGTCAGTTCCCCGCCACCGGCACCAACCGGTACCCCTCCCCCTCCGCCACCACCCGCCCCGCCGTCGGCGGGGGGAAGTGGGTGCCCAGGAGGAGGGTGTCCGTACCGGCGAGG
The DNA here is from genome assembly GCF_044768905.1 of Streptomyces sp. NPDC090994. Classification (NCBI taxonomy): domain Bacteria; kingdom Bacillati; phylum Actinomycetota; class Actinomycetes; order Kitasatosporales; family Streptomycetaceae; genus Streptomyces; species Streptomyces sp. NPDC090994. The sequence goes on along the minus strand of NZ_JBIVWS010000006.1, from coordinate 378,936 downwards.
GAGGCGAGCAGGGCGCGGCGGGTGGCCTCCGAGCGGGCCGGGTCGATGTCGACGCAGGCGCCGAGGGCCGGGTGGGCGAACTGCACCGGGTGGTGGACGCAGTCGCCGGTGATGAGCGCGGTGGCGCCGCCGCTGGTGAGCCGGACGGCGACATGGCCGGGCGTGTGGCCCGGCGTCGGCAGCAGGCGCAGGCCGGGGGCGAGGTCGGTGCCGTCCGGCGGGACGTCGACGAGGTCGAGCAGGCCCGCCTCCTCCACGGGAAGCACGGAGTCGGCGAACATCTGCCGCCGGGACGCGTCCAGGGCGTGCCCCGCCCAGAAGTCGCGCTCGGCGCGTGCGGTGACGTAACGGGCGTTGCGGAAGGTGGGGACCCACGCGCCGTTCACCTCGCGGGTGTTCCAGCCGACGTGGTCGGTGTGCAGGTGGGTCAGGACGACCAGGTCGACGGTGTCCGGGGCGAAGCCGGCGGCGGTGAGCCGGTCGAGGTAACCGGTGCGCAGGCCGTGCCAGGCGGGGTTGGCGCGGGTCTTGCCGTTGCCGATGCCGGTGTCGACCAGGACGCGCCGGCCGTCCGGCGCCTGGAAGGCGAAGCTGTGGCTGCCCAGGCGCAGGACGCCCGCCTCGTCGGCGAAGTCCGGGTGCAGCCAGTCCTGTTCGCGGACGAGGCCGGCGGTGGCACCGGGCAGCAGCCAGGCACCGGTCGCGGGCGGCAGCGGGGTCTCGTCGACGCGGTGGACGGTGAGGTCGCCGACGGTCCAAGTGGGGGCGCGCACGGGAGGACTTCCCTTCAAAAGCTAATCGTTTGCTTTTAGCCAGGCTAGGGCCTACGGTCAGCTAACGCAAACGCTTAGCTTTAACGTCGATGCCCAGGGAGAGACACAGGTATGTCCGCCCCCGCCCCCGATCCCGCCCCCTCCCCGGCGGCCCGCCAGGCCGCCCGGCACATCCACGCCGTCGTCTCGGTCCTGCGCGAGCTGGACCTCGGCGACACCCCGCCCGCCGCCGCCTACCGCGCCGAGGAGCCGAGCCGTGACGCCCGCTGAGCTGACCCTCGCCGCCGCCGCGGACGCGATACGGGAACGGCGGCTGTCGCCCGTGGAGTTGCTGGAGTCCGTACTCGACCGCGTCGAGGAGGTGGACCGGGACCTCGGCGCCTACGTCACCGTCACCGCCGACCGCGCGCGCCGCGCGGCGCGCGCGGCCGAGGCGGAGGCCGCCGCCGGACGCCTGCGCGGCCCGCTGCACGGCATCCCCATGGGGCTGAAGGACCTGATCGACGTGGCGGGGACGGCGACGTCCGCCAGTTCCCGGGTCCGGGACGGCCACCTGGCCGACGCCGACAGCACGGTCGCCGCGCGGCTGACGGAGGCCGGCGCGGTCCTGGTCGGCAAGACCCACACGCACGGGTTCGCCTACGGGCTGACCACCCCGCAGACCCGCAACGCCCGGGACCGGGACCGGGTGGCCGGCGGTTCGAGCGGCGGCTCGGCGGTCGCCGTGGCCTCCGGTACGGCGACCTTCGCGCTCGGCACCGACACCGGCGGCTCGATCCGCGTCCCCGCCGCGCTCAACGGCGTCGTGGGCCTGAAACCCACGTACGGCCTCGTCCCCCGCCACGGCGTGACCTCGCTGTCCTGGTCGCTGGACCACGTCGGCCCGATCACCCGCACCGTCGAGGACGCCGCCCTCGTGCTGCCCGCCCTGACCGGCCACGACCCCCGCGACCCGGCCTCCGTCCCCGCCCCGGCCCTCCACCGCCCCGGGCCGGACCCGGACCTGACGGGCCTGCGCGTCGGCGTGCCGCGGAACTTCTACTTCGACCACGTCGCCCCGGAGGTGGAGGCAGCCGTCCGCGGCGCCGTCGACCGGCTCCGCGACCTCGGCGCGCGGCTGACCGAGGTCGAGATCCCGCTGGCCCGCTACGTCCAGGCGGTCCAGTGGGGCCTGATGGTGCCGGAGGCCACCGCCTACCACGAACGCACCCTGCGCGACGTCCCCGACCGGTACGCGGACGACGTCCGGGTGCTGCTGGAGGCCGGGGAGCTGATGTCCGCCGGGGACCATCTGCGCGCCCAGCGCGCCCGGACGCTGATGCGCCGGGAGTGGGCCCGGCTGCTGACGGACGTCGACGTGATCGCCGCCCCGACGGTCCCGCTGACCGCCGTGCCCTCCGGCCGGGAGACGGTCACCTGGCCGGACGGCACGACCGAGACCGTCTCCGACGCCTACGTACGCCTGTCCGCCCCCGCCGACATCACCGGTGTCCCCGCGCTGACCTTCCCGGTCGGCCGGGACGGGGACGGACTGCCCATCGGGATGCAGCTGCTGGGACGCCCCTTCGAGGAGGCGGTGCTACTGCGGGCCGGGCACGCCTACGAGCGGTCGGCGCCGGCATGGACCTCTCTCGGCACTCCCTCCCTTGACTGACTGACCACTCTCCTACATGCTGTACACATGCCCAGGCCCAGGAGCGACGACAAGCGCGCGGCGATCATGACCGCCGCCACTCGGATCATCGCCGCTCAGGGGCTGGGTGCCGCGACGGCGGCGATCGCGAAGGAGGCCGGCGTTTCGAACGGGTCGCTGTTCACCTACTTCGCCACGAAAGCGGATCTGCTCAACCAGCTGTACCTGGAGCTGAAGGGGGAGATGGGGGCAGCCGCGCTCGGCGGCCTGCCCGCGGCCGACGCCCGCGCCCAGTTGCTGCACATGTGGTCACGCTGGATGGACTGGGCGACGGCCCATCCGTACAAGCGCCGCGCCCTGGCCCAGCTCCAGGTCTCCGACGAGATCACGGCGTCCACCCATGCGTCGGTGGGCCGGACCATGACGGGCATCGGGGAGATCCTGGAGCGCGGCCGGGCGAACGGCCCGATGCGCGACGCCCCGGCGACCTTGGTGTTCGCGCTGTGCAATGCCGTGGCCGAGGCCACCATCGACTACATCCTCGGCGACCCGGACCGCGCGGACGAGCACAAGCGGTCCGGTTTCGAAGCGCTCTGGCGCATGATCGGCTGACCCGCCCCGGCTCCGCTCCCTCCCCCACCCCTCCCCTCCCTCCCCTCCCTCCCCTCCCCTCCCCTGTCGACGCACACCCACCGATGACTGATCAGTCAGTCACCTAAGTTGCACTGAGGAGTGCCATGCCCGGCAAGGCCTACGTCATCACCGGCCCGACCTCCGGTTTCGGCCGCCGCACCGCCCTCGAACTGGCCCGGCACGGCACCGTCGTGCTGGTCGGGCGCGACGCCGCCAAGCTCGACGACGTACGCGCACGCGTCGAAGGCAGGGGCGGCGAGGCCGTGACCGTCGTCTGCGACCTCGCGGACCTGACGAGCGTGCGACGCGCCGCCGCCTGGATCACGCAGCTCGGCCTCCCGATCGCCGGCGTGCTCAACAACGCCGGCATCTTCCCCCACCGCCCCGGCACCAACGCCCTCGGCTGGGACATCGTCTACGCCACCAACCACATCGGGCCCTTCGTGTTCACCGAGACGCTCGCGCCCCACCTCGCGGACGGCACGCAGGTGGTGTTCGTCGTCTCGGCCGTGGAGGACCCGGAGCGCAAGCCCGCCACCCTGTCCGGTTTCCGCGGCGCCCGGTACATCTCGGCCGAGGCGAGCGCCCGTGGCGAGTGGCGGCCCGGCGGCTCGAAACTGCCCGGCGGAGACGCCTACGCCACGTCCAAGCAGGGCAACCTGGCGACGGTGCTCGCCTTCGCCCGCGAGACACCCCGGCTGCGGTTCAACGCCGTCGAACCCGGCTTCGCCCCCGGCACGAACCTCGGCCGTGACGCCGGCCTGTTCCTGCGGCTGCTGTCGAAGTACGTGCTCTCGCCCCTGGCCCCGCTCATCAAGTACTGGACCAACCCGGGCACCGCCGCTCGCGTGCTCACCCGGATACTCACCGACGAGTCGGACGCCACCGGTGTCTACTACGACGAGAAGGGACGTCCGATGCGGGGTTCCGCCCAGGTGCACGACCCGGCCTTCAACGCGCGGGTGGTCGCCGAGACCCGTGCGCTGCTGGAGACGGTTCCCGCCTGACCGGCCCGCCACGGCATCACTCACTAAAGCCAGACGTTTGCGTTAACGCCGTAGGATGAGCGGGTCGCCACGCGGTCGAGCAAGAGGTGGAGTCATGAGTCGCCGGCAGATGGTCCGGCCGGGCGGTCGCAGCGCCCGGGTCCAGGAGTCCGTCCACGCGGCGGTACGGGAGCTGGAGGCCGAGGTGGGCCGGGACGCCCTCACCGTGCCGCTGATCGCCCGGCGCGCGGGCGTCACCCCGTCCACGGTCTACCGCCGCTGGGGCGACCTGCGGGAACTGCTCTCGGACGTGGCCGTCGAGCGGCTGCGCCCCGAGACGGAACCGGAGGAACTCGGCGACCTCGCCGCCGACCTCACGGCCTGGGCGGAGCTGTTCCTCGACGAGATGGCCTCCCCCGCGGGCCGCGCCTACGTCCGCGACGCCCTGCTCGGCGACCCGGACGGCAGCAACGCCGGCCGGTGCTCGGCGTACGCGGCCGAACAGATCGACGTCGTCCTCGCCCGCGCGACCGCCCGCGGCGAGACCGTCCCCGACGTCGAGACGGTCGTCGACCGCGTGGTGGCCCCCCTGATGTACCGCATCCTCTTCCGCCCGACCGGCCTGGACACCGCGTACGCCCGGCGACTGGTGGCCGGGGTGCTGGGGCCGTCCGGTCACTGAGGAGGTCCTGCGCGAAACGGCCCCGGTACGGCGTGCCGGGTACCGTCGTTACCCCGTCAGAGGGCCGATCTCGACCGGGCGAGGGAACAGACTGTGCGTACCGCCACCGTGCCGGCCGACGGCGACCGGATCCGCCGGGCCGAGCGGCCGGGCCGGGCGCCGTCCCCCGTCCACGCGCACGGTCCGGCGGCGACGTCACCCGCCCGCTCCGCCGGGGCCGGGGCGTCCGTGACCGAGCGCCCGGACCGCGAGCATCCCGTCACGCTGGACCATCCGGCGGTCTTCGCCCACACCACCCCGGCGGCACTCGATGGCTGACGCACACGACTGGACCCCCGACCCGGCGAGTCACGTCTACGTGTACGTGCAGGTCGTGCACCACATCGCCGAGCAGATCCGGTCCGGGCGGTTGCCCGTGGGCGCGCGGCTGCCCGCCGAGCGCGACCTCGCCGAGCAGTACGGCGTGGCCGTCAACACCGTCCGCCGCGCCATCCGCGAGCTGCGCGACCGGGGCCTGCTCATCACCGTCCCCGTCAAGGGCACCTTCGTGCGCGCGGAGGAATCCCCCGCCGACCCGCCGCAGGACGCAGACGGCGACGCCGGCTGACTACCCGCGGCGGCCCGCCGCCGGGACTCCTGACGTCTCTTCCCGCCCCAGCTCCTCCTCCAGTTCCGCCAGCGCCCGCCGCGCCGCCTCCACGCGGCGCAGCAGCAGCCGTTGCCGTTCCTCGTCCGCCCGCTCCGGCGGCCCCGCGTCCCGGCCGTCCAGCTCCCGGGCCTCCTCCAGGGACGTGATGACGACCCCGATCAGGACGTTGACCAGCACGAACGAGGCGAGCAGCACGTAGGAGCCGTAGTAGAGGAGGCTCCAGCGGGAGATGTCCAGGCCCGCGTGGACCGCGTCGCCGATGCCGTCCAGGGTCATCAGCAGGAAGAGGGTGAGGACGGCGCGGCCGATCGAGCCGTAGTGCTCGGGGTCGTGCCGGCCGAAGAAGACCCAGCCCACCATGGCGTAGACGTAGAGAAGCAACGCGCCGACCAGCAGGAAGCTGAGCGTGCCGGGCAGGCTGCGGGCCACCGCGACGAGCACGACGCGCAGTTGCGGCAGGAAGCGGGCGGTGCGCAGCACGCGGGCCAGGCGCAGCAGCCGCAGGACGGTGGTGTTCTCGCGGACGACCGGCAGGAACGCGCACAGCACGACGGCGAGGTCGAAGAGGTTCCACGGGTCCTTGAGGAAGTCCCGGGGGCGGTCGGCGTGCGCGGCGAGCCGCAGCGCGATCTCGGCGGTGAAGGCGGCCAGGCAGACGTGCTCGGCCAGCCATAACCAGGGCCGCCACGCCGCCACCAGCCCGGAGTACGTCTCGACGCCCAGCAGTGCCGCGTTGGCGAGGATCAGGGTGAAGACGGCGACGGCGAACCACCGCGCCTCGACGACGGCACCGCACCGCCGGGCCAGGACCGTACGGGCCGCCCTGCCGGCCGGGGGAACGTACTGCTCGGACATCCTGCCGCCTTGCCTCCTCCACACGCGCTACCACCTCGCGTGATCATGCTCCGACCAGGCAATTTCTACAGCACTGTAGTGGGCGACGTAGGCGATCTTCGTCTTCCGTTCACCGGACCGTCGGCCGGAACCCGTCCCGGGGTGGCACCATCCGGCTTCCCAGTGGACGTATCTGGACGTACCGGAGGAACGATGCTGCCGAAGAGAACCTGTGCCGCGCTCGCCACGCTGGCCGTGACCGCGGGCACCCTGGCGGGTACCGCCTACGCGGGGACGGGGAAGGGCGCGGATCACGGCTCGCGGCAGCAGTCCGCCTTCGCGCGCACCGCCACCTACCCGGTCTTCCAGAACCGGCCCGCCGGTGAGGACGCCACCGCCCAGACCGTCGCCGAGATATCCGCGGTCAGCGAGGACGGCCGTACGCAGGTCTACACCGACGCCGCCGCGGGGCGCATCGGCTTCCTCGACATCTCCGACCCCGCCGCCCCCAAGGGCCTGGGCACGCTCTCCCTCGCCGAGCTGGGCGACGCCGAGGACGAGCCGACGTCGGTCACGGTCGTCGGCCCGTACGTGCTGGTCGTCGTCGACACCAGCGCGAGCTACACCGAGCCCTCCGGCCGCCTGGACGTCATCTCCCTGCGCGACCGGAAGCGGGTGGCCTCCCACGACCTGGGCGGGCAGCCCGACTCGATCGCGCTCAGCAAGGACAAGCGGTACGCCGCCATCGCCGTCGAGAACGAGCGCGACGAGGAGGCCACCCCGGCCGGCGGCGAGGAGGGCGACCTGCCGCAGGCACCCGCCGGGTTCGTGCGGATCGTCGACCTCAAGGGGGCGAAGCCCGCCGCCTGGGGCCTGCGCACGGTCCCGCTGACCAACGCCGACGGCTCCGCCCTCCCCGCCCTCACCGCCGCCGGGATCGCCGCGCCGACCGACCCCGAGCCCGAGTACGTCTCCGTCAACAGCCGCGGCCAACTCGTGGTCACCCTCCAGGAGAACAACGGGATCGTCCTCGTCGACCTCCCCACCGGCCGCGTCACCAAGGCGTTCAGCGCCGGCACGGCGACCGTCACCGGCATCGACACCGTCGAGGACGGCGTCATCGACCAGACCGGCTCGATCACCGGCGTCCCCCGCGAGCCGGACGCCGTCGGCTGGATCGACGACCGCTACCTGGCCACCGCCAACGAGGGCGACTGGAAGGGCGGCACCCGCGGCTGGACCGTCTTCGACAGCCGCACCGGCAAGGTCGTCTGGGACGCCGGCAACAGTTACGAGCACCTCGCCGCCCGCTACGGCCTGCTGAACGAGGGCCGTTCGGAGAACAAGGGCACCGAGCCGGAGGGCCTCGCCGTCGCCACGTACGACGGTGTCCGGTACGCCTTCGTCGGCTCGGAGCGCTCCAACTTCGTCGCCGTGTACGACGTCAGCAAGCCCACCGAGCCGGTCTTCAAGCAGGTCCTGGAGACCACCAACGGGCCCGAGGGCCTGCTGCCGATCCCCTCCCGCGGCCTGTTCGCCGTCTCCAGCGAGGAGGACGACGCCGACGCGGGCGTCCGCGCCACGGTCACCCTCTTCCGCCTGGGCAAGGCCACGGCCGCGAACACCGCCCCCACCCTCTCCTCCGCCACCTCCTCGGGAACCCCCGTCGGCTGGGGCGCGCTCAGCGGCCTGTCGGCCGTGCCGGGCCGCGCCGACGAGGTGTACGCGGTCACGGACGCGGCCTACGCCGACACCCGCATCCTCACCGTCGGCACCCACGGCAAGCAGGGCGCCGTGATCAAGCGCGCGCTGACCGTCAAGGACGCGGACGGCGAGGCCACCGGCTACGACGCCGAGGGCGTGTACGCCCGCCCGCGGGGCGGCTTCTGGCTGGCCGTCGAGGGCGAGACCGGTGCCGGCAACAAGCTCGTCCGCCTGGACCGCCACGGCGTCACCCGCCAGACCGTCGCCCTCCCCGCGGACGTCGCCGCCGGCCTCGGCTCGCAGGGCTTCGAGGGCGTCACCGCCACCACCGACGCGCGCGGCCACGAGATCCTCTGGACCGCCCTCCAGCGCCAGGCGAAGGGCGACCCGGAGAACGTCGTCCGCCTCGGCCGCTACGACGTGACGGCCGGCACCTGGAGTTGGTACGGCTACCGGCTCTCCACCACGACCACGGACGGCGACTGGATCGGCCTCTCCGAGATCACGGTCGTCGGCGACAAGCTCGCCGTCGTCGAGCGCGACAAGCTGAACGGCCCGGCCGCGAAGGTCAAGCGGGTCTACACCGTCCCGCTCCCCAGGACCGCCGCCCCCGCCGGCACGCTCCCCGTCCTCCCCAAGACCCTCGCCCACGACGTCCTGCCCGACCTGCGGGCGACCGACGGCTGGACCCAGGAGAAGCTGGAGGGCCTGACCGTCGCCGGCAACGGCCGCGTCTACGCCGTCACCGACAACGACGGCCTGGACGACTCCACCGGCGAGACGGTCTTCCTCGACCTCGGCAGCCGCCGCCAGGTCTTCGGCCGCTGACCTCCTGCGCCTCCCCCGGGTCGGTTAGCGTGTGGACCCGCTGATCCGGTCCGGGGGGGGACTCAGGTGAGAAGGCTGTTGCCGGCCGGCGTGCCGGTGTCCGACGTCGGCGTCGCGCTGCTGGTCCAGGCGGCGATGACGATGCCGTTCGTGGTGCCGCGCGGGCCGGAGCTGGAACCGGCGACCTGGACGGCGTACGGGGTGAGTTCGCTGAGCGTGCTGCCGCTGGTCTGGCGGCGGTACGCCCCCTTCGCCGTGCTGATCGCGGTCCTGGCGGCCGGCGGCGTCTACGGGCTGGCCGTGGAGGGCCCTGGGCAGCCGCTGCCGTACGCCGGGCTCCTCGCCGTCTACACCGTCGCCGCGCTCAGCCCGCCGGCCAAGCGGGTGGCCTGCGGGCTGGTGCTGCTGACGGCGGTACCGGTGGGCGTGTGGTTCAACACCCGCTCGGCGCGTGAACTGGGCTTCACCGCCATCGTGTTCGTGGCGGCCCACGCCTTCGGGCGGCTGACCGACGCCCGCCGCCGGGCGACCCGCGTCGAGGCCGAGCGGGCCGCCGCGCGGGAGAGGTCCCGGATCGCCCGGGAGATGCACGACATCCTCTCCCACGCGGTGAGCCTGATGATCGTCCAGGCGGAGGCCGGACCGGTGGCCGTGCGGGCGGCACCGGAGCGGGCGGAGGCCGCGTTCGAGGCCATCTCGGAGACGGGCCGCGACGCCATGACCCAACTGCGGGCCATGCTCGGCCTGTTGCGCGACGACGACGTACCTCAGGAGGACGACGACCCGCGCACCCCGCAGCCCGGTCTCGCGGACCTGCCCGCGCTCCTCGACCGCGTCCGGTCCGGCGGCCCGGCCGTGGTGTACGAGACGGCCGGAGACCTGCGCCCGGTACCGGCCGCCACCGGCACCACCGTCTTCCGGATCGTCCAGGAGGCGCTGACCAACACGGTCCGGCACGCGGCGGCCCGCACCGTGACCGTACGCGTCGCCCGTGACCGGGACGGCCTGCACGTCCGCGTGACCGACGACGGACGCGGCCCGCGCCCCGCCACCGGCCCCACCGGCTCCGGCGGCCCCACCGGCCCCGGCGGGCACGGGCTGACCGGCATCCGGGAGCGGGCGGCGGCCCACGGCGGCACGGCCGCCGCCGGACCGGGCCCGGACGGCCACGGCTTCGAGGTGAGCGTCCGGCTCCCCCTGCCCGCACCGACCCCCGTGGAGGCGACCCGGTGACGACGATCCGTGTCGTGGTCGCCGACGACCAGGAACTGGTGCGCGGCGGCTTCGCGATGATCCTGGACGTCCAGCCCGACATCGAGGTGGTCGCGGAGGCCGGCGACGGCGCCGAGGCGGTCGAGGCGGTGCGCCGACACCGGCCCGACGTGGCCCTGCTCGACATCCGCATGCCCCGCGTCGACGGCATCGAGGCATGCCGCGCGATCAGCGCCGCCGGGGGCTGCCGCACGGTGATGCTGACGACCTTCGACTCCGACCGGTACGTGTACGACGCGCTGCACGCGGGCGCCAGCGGCTTCCTGCTGAAGGACGTCCGCCGGGACGACCTCGTGCACGCGGTCCGGGTGGTGGCCCGGGGCGACGCGCTGCTCGCCCCGTCCGTCGCCCGCCGCCTGGTGGAGCAGTACACCCGCCCCGCCACCCGGCCCCGGCGCACCGACCCCCGCCTGGACCTGCTGACCGCACGCGAACGGCAGACCCTGCTGCTGCTCGCGCGCGGCCTGTCCAACGCCGAGATCGCGGCGGAGCTGGTGATCAGCGACCACACGGTCAAGACCCACGTCGGCAACGTGCTGGCCAAGCTGGGCCTGCGGGACCGTATCCAGGCGGTGATCTGCGCGTACGAGACGGGCCTGGTCACGGCCGGGGATCCCCCGCCCGGGGGAGTTCCCCGGCCCTGACTCCCGCCCGCGCGGGCGATCCGCCGCCGGCCGCCGTCCCGGAGGGTGGTGTCCGTCCGAACCACGGCCCATCTCACGGGAGTCGACCATGTGGAGCACCACCCGAACCCTGCTCGCCGCCGCGCTCGTCCTGGGAGTGGCGGCGGGCCCGGCCGCCGCCGCCCCGGCCGTCTCCGTACGGGCGTCGGCCCCGTCCGTGCGGGACGCCCTGGCCGGCGCCCTGGCCGGACTGCCGGCGGCGCACACGACGGCGGCCCTGGTACGGGTCGGCGGCACCGACGGCACCTGGCGGGGCAGCGCCGGCGTGCACGACCTGGAGACCGGCCGCCCGGCCGACCCGGACGGCCGCTTCCGCGTCGGCTCCGTCACCAAGGTCTTCACGGCCGCCGTCGCCCTGCAACTGGCGTCGGAGGGCCGGCTCGACCTCGACCGCACCGCCCGCTCCTACCTCCCGGACCTGATCCCGGCCTCGTACGCGGACGTGACCGTACGGCAGTTGCTGAACCACACCCACGGCATCCCGGCCCCCGACCTCCCCGGCTCCACGGTCGAGGAGGCGTACGCCAACCGCTTCCTCGTCCACGACGCCGAGGCGATGGTCCGCTCGGCGGCGTCGAAGCCGCGCGAGTTCGCCCCGGGCGAGGCGCAGCACTACCTCAACATCGGCTACACCGTCACCGGCCTGCTCATCGAGCGCGTCACGGGCGACTCCTACGAGCATCAGGTCACCCGCCGGATACTCGACCCGCTGCACCTGCGCGACACGTACGCCCCCGGCGCCGACCCGCGCATCGCCGGTCCGCACAACCACGGCTACCAGACGATGACCCTGGACGACGGCACGACCGGCCTGCGCGACGTGTCCGTGTGGGGCTCGACGGACGCCTGGGCGGCCGGGGACCTGATCTCCACCACGGCCGACCTCGAACGGTTCACGAAGGCCCTGTTCCGGGGCCGGGTCGTCCGCGGCCCCCTGCTGGAGGAGATGTTCACCCTCCCCGAGGTCGCCGACCACGAGACCGGCGACCCGGCGGCGTACTCCGTCGGCCTGTCGATGAAGAGGCTCGGCGGGCGCGAGGTGTGGGGCAAGACCGGCGGCCGGTGGGGCTACAACGCGGCCGTCTCCGCCACCCGCGACGGCTCCCGCACCCTCGTCTACGGCGTCCACTCCACCGACGCGAAGGGCGAGGGCATGAACCAGGTGGCGGAGGCCCTGATGGTGGCGGCCTACGGCAGGCCGTGAACCGGCCTACTCCACCACGGTGGTGTAGACCTTGCAGTCGGCGCAGCCCTTGTGCTGCGCCTTGCGGAACTTGCCGCTGGGGCTGGTGAGGGTCTTGCTGGTGGCGCCGTGCTTCCAGGTGCCCCAGCTGTCACCGAGGACACGCAGCCAGGCGTGCCCGTCGCACCATCCGTCGTTGCCCTTCGCCGTGACCGCCTTGGTCCTGGTGACCGTGCCGCTGTACGACGTCGCGCAACTGCGCTGCCAGTAGGCGAAGTTGCCCTCGTCGACGATGACCGTGTCCGCGGACGCCGTGGTCGTGGTGAGCATCAGGGCCGCGGCGGTCGCGCCGAGGACGGTCGCTATGCGCTTGCGCATGGGTTTCCTCCCGTTGGTGTGCGGTGCGTGGTGGGTGGCGCGTGGTGGGTGGCGCGTGGTGGGTCAGACGCAGGTGCGCTTCTTGTACGAGGCGGCCTTCCAGCCGCCGTCCAGGTGGAACCCGTGCCGCCCGCGCTCGTCGCGCCGCACGGTGAAGCGATGGGCGGCGCCCCGGTACGTCAGCTCCAGCCGCTTGCCGTCGGCGGTGCTGCCGGAGGCGAACCGCAACCGGCCGGCGGCCTCGGTGAAGGTGGCCTTGTCGGCCTTGCCGCTCGTGGGTATCCCCCAGCGGGACTGGAGCTGCCCGGTGCGGGCGCGGGTCTTGCTGCCGAAGGAGCCGTCGACCTCGGCGTTCCCGAGCAGGCCCTCCGCCCACAGCACCTTCTGCCACAGGCAGGCGGCGTTGGAACGCGGGTAGTAGCCGGTGTGCACGGTCTCGTCGGACCAGTCGTTGCGGAAGGCGCCGCTGCCGCTGACATAGCCGTCGGAGACAGCGGCGGAAGCGGGCGGTGTGCCCAGGGCCAGGGTGGCCCCGAGGGTGCCCACCACGACGGCGACGGCCGCACGCGGCCCGGCGGTACGGATGGTCATGTGTTCTCCCCCGTTGGTGTTCCGGCCGCCGGGGCGGCGGCCGGAGGGGGAGCCGGGCAGGGCGGGGCAGGGGCGTCAGCTCCCCCTGTTTCCCGCGCCCGCGCTATCCCCCCGGACGGGACAGACCATAGGGAGCGCCGTCGAGGGCGGACAATGCGCACACTGCGCAAGTGCGGGGCGGTGACTGCTCACGGTGCACGGTCGGCGCGGTCGGCGGCGCGGAAGGCGTGCACCAGTTCGTGGATGCCGGGGCCCGGGGCCAGGAGGCTGCGCGCGAGGAGCCGTTCGGCGGTGCACAGGTGGGCGCGCACGGTGGCGCGGCTGATGCCGAGGTCCCGGGCGGTCCGCTGGGCGTCGGTGCCGGCCTCGATCCAGGCCCGCAGGGTCCGGCGCACGGTACGGTCCGCGCCGGTCCGCAGGGGTTCGAGGAAGCCCCGGGCCCAGGTGACGGCCGCTTCGGTGGACAGCAGGGCGTCCACCGTGGGCCCGGCCCCGGACTCGGCCACGGTGGCGCCGTCGGGGGGCGCGTCGGGGGGCGGGAGGTCGGTGACCGCCAGGGCCAGGGCGAGGTCGGCGCGGTCGCGGGGGTCCTGGAGGTCGAGGCCGAGGGCGTGCTCGACGCGCCGGAGGTGGGCGGTGACGGTGTTGCGGCTGACGTCGAGCAGCCGTGCCACGCCGGAGCGGGGGAAGTGCAGGGCGAGACCGGTGATGTCGAGGGTGAGCTGGGGTGCCGCCCCGACCGGCGCCAGGAAGGCCCGCGCCCAGGCGAGCGCCGGCCGCCGGGGGAGCAGCCCGGCCAGCGGAGGGCGGCCTCGGTGGTCGGCGATCCGCTCGGGCGTGTGGCGGGCGACGGCCAGGGCGTGGCGGGCCTGGTCGTAGGCGCGTGCGGTGCCCGGCAGAGGCACGGGGGCGCTGATGCCCAGGGCGTAGTGCGGGTTGTCCCGGACCAGCGCCCGCAGGTGCGCGGCCAGGCCGGCGTCCGCGCCGTCGCCACCGCCGGGGTCCAGGGGCAGGAGGCCGATGACGTGGTCGTCGTAGACGGGGCAGCGCACCATCAGGGCGGGGCCGTGGTAGCCGGACGCGTCCTGGTGGGCGTCGATGAGCCTGCCGCGGTCGGCGGGCGGGCAGCGCAGCAGGTGGACGCGGAGGCGTTCGGCGTCCAGCAGCGGCGGGACGGCACCGGCCGTCATCCGGCGGGCCAGTGTCGGTTCTCCGGTCATCAGGGCCATGAAGACCGCCAGCCGCAGCCGTGCCGCCGCCTGCTGATAGCGCAGTGCGAGGTCGTCGGTCTGCCGGGCGCGGCGCACCACCTCGACCATGGCGCCGACATGGGAGGCCAGCTCCAGCGACTCGCGGGTCAGCGGTGCCGGGCCGGCCACCACCAGCACCGGGCGCGGCACCTGACGGCCCAGCGCTTCGCACCGTACGTGGACCGCGCCCACCTGCGCGGCGACGGCGGCCAGGTGCCCGCCCGACAACCGCGCCAGCACCGGCCGGACACCGGCCAGGAGGTCCGGCGCGAGCCGGGCGGTGGCCACCTCCACCTCGCCCGCGCGGTCGATCAGCGCGACCTCCGCGCCGAGCTGCCGCCCCAGCCAGTCGACCAGCGCCCGCACATCGGCGTCGGCGTCCCGGCCGCCGCCCCGGGCCCTGAGCTGACGCAGCAGCTCATCGAGCAGCCGGGGCGCCGGCATGACCCTCCTTCGCCGGGGTCCCGGACGGTGTGCCGACGTCCTCGAAGTTCGCCACACGCCCAGTGTGGCGAACGTGCTTGCGGAGGCGAGGGTCAATACGGCCAACCTTGACCGTCGTCCCCCGGCCTTCGACCGGCCGTCCCCCGGGCGTCCCCCGGCCGGGACCGGCCGGGACCTGCCGGTTCCGCCGGTGGACGGCGGGGCCGCTCAGTTGTGGTGCGGGGACGTCAGGTAGTGCTGGCGGAGCAGCTCGCGGCCGTAGTCGTTGCCGTTGGGCGTGCGGATGATGGAGTGGACGTGCAGCTGGGTCGGGGTGCCCTGGGTGGAGTCGTAGGCGCCGGCCAGCGGGCCGGGGGCCTGGCAGTCGACCTCGATCCAGACGACGGGGCTCTGGACGCGGACGTAGAAGGCCGAGTCGTCGGCGATGCCGCCGGCCCAGGTGACGTACGTGTCGTCGAGGTGCTGGCCGATCTCGGCCATCCGGACCTTCGCGGCGTCCGCCTTGGCGCGGTCCACGAACGCCCCGGCGATGGCGAGGAGCTTGGTGCGCTGGGCGGCGTTCAGGGTGTTGCAGCGCAGACCCTCGTACGCCTGGACCGCGTTGTCGGAGAACGCGCCGGCCTTCATCGACTCGGACGACTTGGTGTCGGAGGCGATGGCGGTCTTCTGCTGGGCGGAGGAGAGGGAGTTGATGAAGGCGAGGCTCGCCTCGACCTCCTCGTGACAGACCTTCACGGTCGTCCCGTCGATCTCCATCTCGGTCGGCTCCGAACCCCAGAAGCAGGGGCTCATCACGACCTGGTCGCCGAGCACGAAGTAGTTGATCACCAGGTGGTGGCCGTCGAACTGGAAGCCCCAGGGCTCGGTGGCCGACGGGGTGCCCATCACGGTCCAGTAGTAGGCGTCCTCGTTGAAGGCGTCCGTGTTGCCGATCGCCTCGCCGGCCGCCTGGTTGATCTGGCGGATCTTCTCCGTCGTCTCCAGGCCGTCGGCGCTGAGGGCCGACTTCAGCAGGGCGGTGCCCAGGGCCTTCTGCTCGTCGGTGAGGTCGGCGAGGGAGACGCCCTGGCGGGAGTAGCCGTCGACGTTGCTCCACAGGCGCCACTCGGTGGAGTGGACCGTGAACTGCGTCGACGTCCGCTGGTCGTCGGTGAGACCGGCCAGGAACGCCTCGGCGGCGGCGATCACCGGGGCCGTGGCGACCTTGGTGGAGTGGATCGAGTACAGGTCGTCGATCCGCTTGCCGTCGGTGGTCAGGCCGAAGAAGTCCTCGGTGATGGTCTGGTTGCCGGGGCCGCCCGCTCCCCCGCCCGGGGCGCCGCTCGGCGCGGCCGAGGGCGAGGCGGAGGCCGAGGCGTCGGCCGTGGTGGTGTCGTCGGCCAGAGCCGCCCAGGCGCCGGCGCCACCCATCGTGGCGACGGCCGTCGCGCCGGACGCGAAGAAGACCTTGCGCATGAAGGAACGGCGGTCCGCGTGGGCCCGGCGGCCCGTCTCCCGCTGCGGCTGTTCCCCGGTGTCGAGCTCGGTCATCGTCGCTGGCTCCCTTCAGTCCCGGCCCGCCCCTGCGGCCGGCCGCCTGATCGCCACCCTGGTCCGCCCAACTGAGTCCTGGCTGAAATCCCCGGACATTCACAGGTGGTGGACAGCGGGGCGGCGCCCGGCAGCGTCACCGTGAACTCGGTGCGGCCGGGCTGGCTCTCGACGGTGACCCGGCCCCCGTGCGCCCGGGTGATCGCGGCGGCGATGGCCAGGCCCAGCCCGGAGCCGCCGTTCTCGCCCGGCTTGCGGGAGCGGGAGGTGTCGGCGCGGGTGAAGCGTTCGAAGACGGACGGGAGCAGGGCGGGCGGGATGCCGGGCCCGTCGTCCCGTACCCGGACCAGGCGGGTGCCGGCCGGCGTCGCCTCCACGGTGACGTCGACCCGGGTGCCGGGCGGGGTGTGCGCGCGGGCGTTGGCGAGGAGGTTGGCGACGACCTGGGTGAGCCGGGCCGGGTCACCGGTCACCACGGCCGGGCCGTCCACGCGCAGCGCGAGCCGCCAGTCGTGGCCGGCGCCCGCCGCCCGCGCGTCCCACACCGCCTCCGCGACCAGGGTGGCGAGGTCGACCTCGACCGCCTCCAGCGGCCGGCCCTCGTCCAGCCGGGCGAGCAGCAGCAGGTCCTCGACCAGCCCGGTCATCCGGGCGGACTGCGCGGACACCCGGCGCCACGCCAGGCCCGGCTCGATGTCCGCCGCACCCCGGCCCATCAGTTCGGCGTACCCGGCGATCGAGGCGAGCGGGGTGCGCAGTTCGTGGCCGGCGTCGGCGAGGAAGCGGCGCATCCGCTCCTCGCTGCGCCGCCGCCCGGCCAGCGAGGACTCGACGCGGTCGATGAGGTGGTTGAGGGCGGCGCCCACCTGCCCGGCCTCGGTGCGCGGGTCGGTGTCCCGGGCGGGCACCCGGGTGAGGCGGACGTCCTCCCCGCACTCCAGCGGGGCGCCCGCCACCGACGCGGCGGTCGCCGCCACCCGGCCCAGCGGGCGCAGTTCACGGCGGATGACCACCGCGCAGACACCGCCCGCGGCCAGCAGCCCGGCGCCGGCGATGACCGCCTCGGTCACGGCCATGTGGTCGACGGCGTGCTGGACGTGGTCCATCGGGAGCCCGGCCAGCACCGGCGCGGTCTCGCCCGCGACGGCGGTCACCCGGTAGGTGCCGAGGCCGGGGACGGTACGGGTGTGCAGGGTGCCGTCGGCGGCGAGGCCGGCCAGCGCGGCGCGCTGCGCGGCGGTGAGGACCGTCCGGTCGCCGTCCCCGGTCACCACCTCGGCGGCGGTGACCCGTCCGGTGTCGTCGGCCGGGTCGAGGCGGGCCGCGACGGCACCGGTGGTCTGTCCCTCCTCACTGAGGTAGCTCAGGTCGGTGGCGCCGCCCGTGCGGTGGCGGGCGGCGCCCTGCGCGTGCTCGGCGGCGTCCCGCACCCGCTGGTCCAGGTCGGCCAGCAGGTGGGCGCGCTGCACCAGGATCGTGGTGACGCCCATCGCCGCGCACACGGCGCACAGCACCACGGAGGTGAACAGCACCAGCCGGGCTCGCAGCGACAGGCTCTTCGACCGGGGGAGCTTCGGCAGCGGGCCTTTCAGCAGTGGAAGCTTCGGCAGTGGGAGCTTCAGCAGCGGGAACTTCGGCAGTGGGAACTTCAGCAGCGGGTCTTTCAGCCGCGGTGACCGGCCCTTCAGCCGTCCCGGCATGGGCCCCGCGCCGAGGCCGGGGCCCCGCCACCGGCCCGGCACGACGCTCATGTGCCGTCACCGGCGGCCCGCAGCACGTAGCCGGCGCCGCGTACCGTGTGGATCATCGGCGCCCGCCCCTTGTCGATCTTCGCGCGCAGGCCGTAGATGTAGACCTCCACCAGGTTCCCCTCGCTGTCGAACGCCCCGCTCCACACCTCGCCGAGGATCTGCGCCTTGCTGAGCACCTGGCGCGGGTGCCGCATCAGGAACGCGAGCAGGTCGAACTCCTTGGCGGTGAGCGCGATCGGCTCCCCGGCGCGCTGCACCGTCCGGGTCTTCACGGACACCACCAGGTCGCCGAGGGCCAGGACGGACCCGTCACCCGCCGTCTCCTCCTCGGCGCCGGACCGGCGCAGCAGCCCGCGCAGCCGGAGCATGACCTCCTCCAGCGAGAACGGCTTGGTCACGTAGTCGTCGGCGCCCGCCGACAGCCCTTCGAGTCGGTGGTCCAGCGCGTCGCGGGCGGTCAGCATGAGCACCGGCAGCCGCGCGTCCTCGTAGCGCAGCCGCCGCAGTACCTGGAGGCCGTCCAGGTCGGGCAGCATCCAGTCCAGGACGACGGCGTGCGGGGCGCAGCCGCGGGCGAGGGTGAGGGCGCTGCGGCCGTCCCGGGCGAGGAACGGCCGCCAGCCGGCCTCGGTGACGGCCCACGCCAGCAGTTCGGTCAGTTCGGGCTCGTCGTCGACGATCAGGACCCGGACCGTGCCCGGGCGGGCGGTGGGGACTCCACGGACGGCAGGCATACTCACACCCTGTCCCGGAACGCTGAGAGCGCCCTGTGGGCCACCCGTCGCACGGCCGTGAAGCGGGCCGGCGCCTGAGGGGTCACCCGGGTGGGCGGCTGGGGCGCCTGTGGCGTTTGTCTCGCCGGGGGTCGGGTCCCGGGCCGGCCCGCACTCCCGTCCCCGGCCCCGCGTCCGGGGGCGTCGCGCGGGCGTCGTGGGAGGTCACGGCCGTACGGGCACGGGCCGGGCACGGGCCCGGACCGGCGACCCTGCACCGGGAGCGGAGCAATATCTGTGCCGGCGACGTAAGAATTTTTCGCGACGTCCGGTGAATATTCCCGGAAAGGGTACGCGGACAGCCCCCAGCTGCGGAAATCCCCGCCC
This sequence comes from Streptomyces sp. NPDC090994, assembly GCF_044768905.1. NCBI lineage: Bacteria > Bacillati > Actinomycetota > Actinomycetes > Kitasatosporales > Streptomycetaceae > Streptomyces > Streptomyces sp. NPDC090994. Next base: position 360,032 of record NZ_JBIVWS010000006.1, on the reverse strand, counting down.
CCTGCGCCGATCGTGCCGTGCTAGTGTCGACATCAGTTGCAGTTGGTTGCCAGTCTTTCCGACGGGGTGATCATCGCGGCGACCGAAGTGCACACAGGGTGTGCTTCGTGCACCGTCCTCCAAAGGAGATTCTCATGGCTTCCGGCACCGTGAAGTGGTTCAACGCCGAAAAGGGCTTCGGCTTCATCGAGCAGGACGGCGGCGGCCCCGACGTCTTCGCCCACTACTCCAACATCCAGGCCCAGGGCTTCCGCGAGCTCCTGGAAGGTCAGAAGGTGACGTTCGACATCGCGCAGGGCCAGAAGGGCCCGACGGCGGAGAACATCGTTCCCTCCAACTGACGACGCCGTCAGTCAGCTGACGCGTACTTCACAGCTGGGGCCCGCACCGTGGGGTGCGGGCCCCAGCTCATTGCATTCCGGGGATTTCAGGGGGTACGGGGTTCCAGGGGTTCGGGTTCCTGGGTTTCAGAAGTCTCGGGTTCTTCCGAACTTCCAGAGCCTTCAGGGAATTTCAAGGATTTCCCTCCCGTTCAACGGAACGGACTCGACCACCGGTCGCCGGTCCGTGTATCCATCCCCCTGTCCCCTCGCCTCCCGGCCCCATCGCTCCCGGCTCGTTCTCGCGATTCTCTGCGCCGTTTCACCGCTGCGGGAATTCCCTGGCACGTGCCGCGTCAAGGAAGGTTCCGTATGAACCGTGCACGTGCCGACCGCCCGTACGACCGCTCCGGCTCCGCCGGCAAGCGCTCCGGCGGGCCCCGCCGCCGTCCCCAGGGCGGAGGCGGACGCCGTCCGGCCGCGTCCCAGGGCGGCGAGTTCGCGCTGCCCAAGACGATCACGCCCGCGCTGCCCGCGGTCGAGTCGTTCGCCGAACTCGAACTGCCCCCGCGGGTGCTGGCCACCCTCACCGCCGAGGGCATGACCGTCCCGTTCCCCATCCAGGCGGCCACCCTGCCGAACTCCCTGGCCGGCCGGGACGTCCTCGGCCGCGGCCGGACCGGCTCGGGCAAGACCCTGGCCTTCGGCCTCGCGGTGGTCACCCGCACCCAGGGGCAGCGCGCCGAGTCGAAGCGTCCGCTCGCCCTGGTCCTGGTCCCCACCCGGGAACTGGCCCAGCAGGTCACCGACGCGCTCACCCCGTTCGCCCGCTCGGTCGCGCTGCGGCTGGCCACCGTGGTCGGCGGCATGTCGATCGGCCGGCAGGCCGGGGCGCTGCGCTCCGGCGCCGAGATCGTCGTCGCGACGCCGGGCCGGCTCAAGGACCTCATCGACCGCGGCGACTGCCGCCTCGACGACGTCGCCGTCACCGTCCTGGACGAGGCCGACCAGATGACCGACATGGGCTTCATGCCCCAGGTCACCGCCCTCCTCGACCAGGTGCGCCCGGACGGGCAGCGGCTGCTGTTCTCCGCCACCCTGGACCGCAACGTCGACCTGCTGGTCCGCCGTTACCTGTCGGACCCGGTGGTGCACTCCGTCGACCCGTCCCAGGGCGCCGTCACCACGATGGAGCACCACCTGCTCCACGTACTGGACGACGACAAGCAGCGCACGGCCACCGAGATCGCGGCCCGCGACGGCTCGGTGATCATGTTCCTGGACACCAAGCACGCGGTGGACCGGCTCACCAAGCACCTGCTGAAGAGCGGCGTGCGCGCGGCGGCCCTGCACGGCGGCAAATCCCAGCCGCAGCGCACCCGCACCCTGGCCCAGTTCAAGAGCGGCCAGGTGACCGCGCTGATCGCGACCAACGTCGCGGCCCGCGGCATCCACGTCGACAACCTCGACCTGGTCGTCAACGTCGATCCGCCCGGTGACCACAAGGATTACCTGCACCGCGGTGGCCGCACCGCCCGTGCGGGCGAGTCCGGCAGCGTGATCACCCTGGTCACGCCCGGTCAGCGCCGGGAGGTCAGCCGGCTCCTGTCGGCGGCCGGGATCGTCCCGCAGGTCACCCGGGTGCGGCCGGGCGAGGAGGAGCTGAGCCGGATCACCGGCGCGCAGGAGCCCTCCGGCGTCCCCGTCGTCATCCCCGCGCCCACGCCCTCCCCGGAGCGTCCGCGGCGTGCGCAGTCCGGCGGGGGGTCGGGTTCCGCGCGGCGCGGCCGTCGCCGTTCCGCGGCCGGCGGCCGGACCGGCGGCGGTGCGCCGCGGCGGCAGGGGACGGGCGGCACCCGCTGACCCGTACGGCCGCGACGCAGCGGTTCATCGGTTCGATCAGTTTGATCGGTTCACCGGCTCGTTCGGTTCACCGGCTCGTTCGGTTCACCGGCTCGTTCGGTTCACCGGCTCGTTCGGTTCACCGGCTCGTTCGGTTCGATCGGCTTGATCTGCTTCATCGGTTCATCGGTCTGAGTAGCTGAAGTCGCCTACGGTCCAGGCGCTGACGTCCCTGATCGCCACCCGGTACATCCCTCCCGTCTCGGGAATCCCGAGACTGCCCTGGAGGATGCGCGCGAGGTGGAAGTGCAGATGCGTCGGCGCCTGTTCGCCGGGCCGTTCCCGCTCCTTCTCCCGCTGTCGGACGAAGGCGTCGGAGAACGGGCTCAGCCGGTCGGAGGCGCGCAGCACCTCCGCCACCCGCTCCCTCCAGGTGGCTTCCGGAGCCAGGCGGCCGGTGATGACGGCGCCCTGGGCGACAACGGTCAGTGACATCTGATTGCTCGGCTCCGACTCCACCATGGCGGCGATGGAGACGAGCAGCTCATCAGGGTTCGGCATGGGATCGAGTCTATGGGTCACCCGCGGGGGCCCGGCCGCCGCGGCGGCTTTGCGGCCCGATGGTGTTGAATTCCCCAGGGGCCCGGCGCCGTACGGCGCCGGGCCCCTGGACGCGTTGCACTACGAGGTGACATGACAGCAGGCAATCCGCTCAGCGAACGGCTGGACGACGACGACTACCCCGCGTACACCATCGGCCGGGCCGCCGAGATGCTCGGCACCACCCCCGGCTTCCTGCGGGCCCTCGGGGAGGCTCGTCTGATCACCCCGCTCCGCTCCGGGGGAGGTCACCGCCGGTATTCGCGCTACCAGTTGCGGATCGCCGCACGGGCCCGCGAACTCGTCGACCAGGGCACCCCGATCGAGGCCGCCTGTCGCATCGTCATCCTGGAGGACCAGCTGGAAGAGGCGCAGCGCATCAACGCGGAGTACCGGCGCGCGGCCGGCGAGGAGACGGGCGGCACCGGCTGAAACGGGCGCCCCGCCTCTCGCCCCGGTCGGGGCGGGAGACGGGGCGGACGTGCCCGGAGGTCAGACGCCGGCCGGGTCCCCGGCCCGCGGGGCCGGCGCCGGGGTGCCCGGGGCGGCGGGCCCGGCCGCGGAGCGGTGGGTGACCAGGAGCAGCGCCACGAGGATCAGCTGCATGCCCATGATCAGGGCCTGGGTCACCGGGGTGTCCACGCCCAGCAGGATCATCGTCGTGTTGACCGCGAAGTGCACGGCGATCGAGGCGACCACGCCGGCCCGCTGGTAGGCGCAGGTGACCAGCATGGCCATCGGGATGTTGCCTGCGGCGAAGAGCACGCCGCCGGGGGTGGCGAGGCCCAGGTCGTGCTGGACGGTCCCGTCGATGAAGAACAGCGGCAGGTGCCACACGGCCCAGACGACACCCAGGATCAGGGTGACCGGGAAGAGTCCCATCGTGGCGCGCATCCTCGGGTACGCGGTGCCGCGCCAGCCCGGTTCCTCCGACAGGGGGCCGGAGACGATCATGCTGACCAGGAACGCCGCCGGGCCGCCCATGCCGTTCATCACGTCCTTGGCGTCCGTCCAGCTCGGCGCCGGGCCGCCCGCGGCGTTCCCGATCACCGCGGCGGCCAGCACGGCCGCCGAGGCCAGCACCATCAGCAGCAGCGCCCAGGGCAGGGCGGCCGGGCGGTAGCGCACCGCGTGCGGCGGGACCGGCTCGCCCCGGCGGCGGCGCCGGACGCGGATCACCAGGGCGCCGATCAGCGGGCCGAAGGCGCCGAGGAGGAAGGGCGCGTACGCGGGCTCGCCGCCCGTCGCCGGTCCGCCGATCGCCATCGCGCCGCCCCAGCAGGCCCAGCTCACGGCGAAGGCGATGACCATGAAGAGGATCAGGTCGGCGCGGCGGCGGTCGGGGGTGGTCGGGGTCTGGGGGGTGGTGGGGGTCTGGGGGGTGAGGGACGTGCGTGAGGTGGGCATGCCAAGTAATCCTTTGCCGGGTGTCCGGAGAGGTTTGTGTGGGGTGGGGGGCGCGCGCGGGGGCGTCCGAGGTCAGGAAGCGGTCGTGCGCCCCTCGGCCGGGGATGCCGCCGGGGCCGCGTCCAGACGGCGGGCGAGCCACTCGGCGACGAGGTCGAGCAGGCCGGCGTCGACCGGCTCGCGCAGCAGCCGGCGGTAGCCGTTCAGGGTGGGGCGTCCGGGGTCGCGCCGCAGGACGTGGGTGAGGTCGGCGACGCGGTGGGTCTCGGCGCCGCCGGGGACCAGCCGGGCGATCTCCTTCAGGTCGTCCGGGTCGACCTGGAGGTCCTTGTCGCCGGTCACGGCGAGGACGGGGGCGTCGATGGCGGCGAGGTCGTCCCGGCTGTCGTGGGCGAGCAGCTCCCGCAGCCAGCGGGCGTTGACCTTGCTCCCGGCCACCCGCGCCACATCCGTACGGGTCCTCTTCACCCGGGCGAGGACCAGGCCGCCCAGCCCCGCCAGCGGCCGGCGCAGCAGCCGGACGGGGGCGGGCATGCTCGCCACGACGGAGCGGCCCTGCCAGCGGAAGGCGTCCTCACCCGCGTCGGCGAAACCGGCCAGCAGCACCACCGCCCGCAGGTCCGTGCGGGCGGCCAGGGACATGGCGTGCAGCGCGCCCTCGCTGTGGCCGATCACGCCGACCGCGTCCGCGCGGACGTCGGCCCGGTCCGCCAGGGCGCGCACGGCCGCCGCGGCGTCCCGGCGGTTGTCGGTGAAGCCGGCGGTCCGCCAGTCGCCGGGGGTGGCACCGCTGCCGCGGCGGTCGTAGCGCAGGGTGGCGATCCCGCGGGCCGCGAGGGCCTCGGCCACCGGCCGCGCCAGGTCCATCCTGAGCTTCGGGGCGTTGCCGTCCCGGTCCAGCGGGCCGGAGCCGTGCAGCAGCAGGACGGCCGGGTGCGGGCCGGGACCGGCGGGCAGCGTCAGGGTGCCGGCCAGCGGGGTCCCGTCGTCCGCGGTGACCGTCATGTCGATGTCGGGCAAGGCTCCGCCCCTTCGTCGCGCGGTTCGTCGTTCGTTCGTACTTCGTCGTGCGCTCTTCGTTCTCAACAACGAGAACGTTATCAGATGTGAGACCATGAAGTCATGGCTACCGCGAACCTCCTCCTCCACCCGGTCCGGATGCGCATCCTCCAGACCCTGGTCGGCGCCGGTGAACTGACCACCGCCCAGCTCCGGGAACGCCTCCCGGACATCGCAGCGGCGACCATGTACCGGCACGTCGCGACCCTCACCAAGGCCGGCATCATCGAAGTGGTCCAGGAAAGACCCGTACGCGGGACGGTCGAACGCAGTTACCGGGTCCGGCAGGACGCGGCCCTCGTCGACCAGGACGCCCGCGCGGCCATGACCAAGGACGACCACCGGCAGGCCGTCACCGTCTTCACCGGGGCGCTGATGGACGGCTTCGACCGCTACCTCTCCCGGGACGACGCCGAACCCGCGCGCGAGGGCGTCCTCTACCGGCAGGGCGCGGTGTGGGTGACGCCCGAGGAGTTCACGGACCTGGTGGCCGAACTGGAGGCCCTGGTCGCCCGCCGCACTCACCACACCCCCGGAGACGGCCGTATCCGGCACATCATCAGCCTCGCCCTGGTGCCCGACAAGGCCGGGGAGACGGAGGAGACCGGGGAGGCCGGGGAGGCGCGGGAAGCCGGGGAGCGCGAGGAAGCCGGGGAGCGCGAGGAAGCCGGGGAGCGCGAGGAAGCCGGGGAGCGCGAGGAAGCCGGGGAGCGCGAGGAAGCCGGGGAGTGCGAGGAAGCCGGGGAGGCGGGCCGGGCGCCGGGTGCGGAAGGGTCGCCTCCGCCGCCCGCTGGCTAGTCTGCGCGCATGACCACCGAGCTGGTACTGCTGTCCGAAGTCCGTTGCCGCGGGCGGGAGATCACCGCCCCGCGGCCGCGCGGTCTGCTGGCCCTGCTGGCGGACGAGGTGCGCACCGGATGCGGCACGGGCCGGCTGGTCGAGGGCCTGTGGCCGGACGAGCGGCCGGAGCGGCCGGCCAAGGCCGTCCAGGTACTGGTCTCCCGGCTCCGCTCGCAGCTCGGCGCCGACCTGATCGTGAGCACGCCGACCGGCTACCGGCTGGCGCTGGACGAACGGCAGGTCGACAGCTCCGCGCTGCTCCTGCACGAGGCGGCGGGCGCGGAACGGGCCGCCGCCGGGGACCACGCGGGCGCGCTGCGGGAGGCCGAGGCCGGTCTCGCGCTGTGGGACGGCACCGTCGGCGCCGGCGCGGGCGAGGACCTGCGCGATCCGGTGGTGGCGCTGCGCACGGCGCGCGCCGGGGCGTACCGCTCCCTGGCCCGCACCCGTGCGCTGGCGCTCGCCCGCTGCGGGCGCCGGGCGGAGGCGACGGCACCGCTGGCGGAGCTGGCCGGCGCTGCGCCGTACGACGAGGAGGTGCTGGCGGAGCTGCTGCGCTGCGAGGCGGCCGGCGCGGGCCGGGCCGCCGCCCTGACCCGGTACGAGAACCACCGCCGTAGGCTCCGCGACGAACTGGGCACCGACCCCGGGCGGGAGCTGAAGTCCGTCCAGCGGGAGCTGCTGGCCGCGGACGCGCCGCCGGTCCGCCACGGCGTGCCGCACGACCCCAACCCGCTGCTGGGCCGGGACGCCGACATCACCGCCGTGTCCGCGCTGCTGCGCACCGCCCGGGTGGTCACCGTCGTCGGCCCCGGCGGGCTCGGCAAGACCCGGCTCGCGCACGCCGTGGCCCGGGCGGCCGAACAGCCCGTCGTGCACTTCGTGCCGCTGGCCGGGGTCACCGACGGTGCCGGCGTGGCCGGCGAGGTGGCCTCCGCGGTGGGCGCCGGGGAGGGACGGCAGTTCGCCGGGGGCGGCCCGGACGTGGTGGGCGGCATCCTCACCGCGCTGGGCGCGGGGCCCGCCCTGCTGGTGCTGGACAACTGCGAGCAGGTGATCGACGGCGCCGCCGACCTCGTACAGGCGCTGACGGCGCGGTCCGCGCGGCTGCGGGTGCTGGCCACCAGCCGGGCCCCGCTGGGGCTGTCCTCCGAGTCCCTGTACGCCCTTCCCGAACTCTCCCCGGCCACCTCCGCCGAGCTGTTCGCGCAGCGGGCGCGGGCGGCCCGGCCCGGCGTGGAGCTGGACCCCGGCGCCGTCGCCGAGATCTGCCGCCACCTGGACGGGCTGCCGCTCGCCGTTGAACTGGCCGCGGCCCGGGTGCGGGTGCTGTCCGTGCCCGACATATCCCGGCGCCTGAGGGACCGTTTCGCGCTGCTGCGCGGCGGTGCCCGGGACGCGCCCGCACGGCACCGGACCCTGCGGGCGGTGGTCGAGTGGAGCTGGAACCTGCTGGAGGACGACGGCCGGGCCGCGCTGCGGGCGCTGTCGGTCTTCCCCCGGGGCTTCACGGCGGAGGCCGCCGAGTATTTCCTGACCGGCACCGGCACCGGCACCCACACCGGCACCCACACCGGCATTGGCACCAACACCCACACCGGCGATGCCCTGGACCTGCTGGAGCGGCTCGCCGGGCAGTCGCTGCTGAAGGTGGACGACAGCCCCGCCGGGGTGCGCTTCCACATGCTGGAGACGCTGCGGGAGTTCAGCGCCGCCCGGCGCGCGGAGGCAGGCGAGGAGGAGGCGGTCACCGGCCGGTTCCTGGCCTGGGCGCGGGACTTCGGACGCGCCCACCACGACGTGCTGTTCAGCGGCGACCCGGTGCCCTCCTGGCACCGCATCCGCGCCGAGCAGGACAACCTCGTCCTCGCCCTGCGGTACGCCCTGTCCCGGTCCGACGGCCCCGCCACCGCCGCCGTCACCGCCGTACTGGCCTCCCTGTGGGCCACCGACACCCACTACGAGCGGCTCGCCGCCCTCGCCGCCGACACCGGCGGCCCGCTCTCCCGGTTCCGGCCCGGACCCGAGGACGTCGAGCCGGCCCGCACCGCGGCGACGGTCTGCGCGGCCAGCCTCTTCATGGGCTACGGCCCGCACGCCGTACGCCAGCTCGTCACCCTGCGCCGGCTACCGCCCGCCCCGCCGGACACGGTGCTGCGGGCGATGGCCCTGGTGCTCCGCGCGTTCCCGGAGATGCGCCCGCCGCGCTACGAGCGGCTGACGGAACTGTGCGAGGCGGACGAACCGCTGCTGGCCTGCCTCGCCTCCGGCACCGCCAGCTACCTCTGGCAGTCCCGGAACGAACCGGAGCGCGCCCTGGAGTACGCCCGCCGGATGCTGGAGGCGCTCGGGCCGCTGGAGAACCCCGCGGTACGGCTGCTGTGCCACGGGCGGATCAGCGAACTGTGCCTGCGCGGCGAGCGGGGCGAGGAGGCGTACGTCCATCTGCGGGCCGCGCTCGACGCGTTCGGCGGGTCCGGGGACTGGACGGACCTGATCGGGGTCCGCTGGGGACTGGTGCTGGCCTGCCTCCAGCGCGGGGAGCCCGACGAGGCGGAGTACTGGCTGCGGCTCGCCTCCCTGGACCGGAGCGCCTCGGACCCCGCCACCGTCTACACCCCCGACCTCGTGGCCCGCGCGGAGATAGCGCTGGCCCGGGGGCTGACCGAGGTGGGGCTCGGGCTGTGGCGCCAGGCGGTGGAGCGGCTGCGGGAGGACGGCTCGCAGTACGCCGGCGATCCGTTCATGGACCCCTGGTCGCTGGAGGTGCGGTCGGCCGCGGTGGCGGCGCACGCGCTCCAGGGGCGGCCGGCACCGGTCGCGGGGCTGGTGGCGGAGTTGCGGGGGGAACTGCTGGGGGTGCTGCCCGGGGCGGGTACTGGGGCGGGGACGGGGACGGAGACGGAGACGGAGACGGAGACGGGGGCAGGATCGGGGGATGCCTCCCCCGACGGGGGTCCTGCCGACGCCCCCGGCGGTGGCCCCGGTGGTGGCCCCGGCGGTGCCCCCGCCGGTGGCCCCGCCGAACTGCCGCCGTACGGCACGGTGCTGCTGGCGCTCGGGCTGGCCGGGCTGGCCTCGGGGGACGCGGCGGCCGTGCGGCTGGTGGCGCTGGCGGAACGGCTGCCGCTGGTACGGGAGTTCCCCGCCCTGTCCGCCGCCCGGGCCCGGCAGGCCGCCGAGGACGCCGACCGGGCGGCGTACACCGAGGCGAGGTCGGCGTACGCCGCCCTGGGGCGGGAGGAGCTGTGGGCGCGGGCGGCGCGGGAGCTGCTCAGCGCCGCGGCTCGCGGGTGAACAGGGCCCTGGACCACAGGTACCCGAGCACCACCAGCCCCAGCGACCAGCCCAGCGCCAGGACGGCGTCGGCCGTCCCGATGCCCGTGCCGCACAGCAGGCCGCGCAGCGTCTCGATGACGGGCGTGAACGGCTGGTACTCGGCGAACCAGCGGAACCAGCCCGGCATCGCGTCCACCGGCACGAACGCGCTGCCCAGCATCGGCAGCAGCACCAGCGGCAGGCCGAGGTTACTGGCGCCCTCGGCGTTGGGGCTGGCCAGTCCGATGCCGACCGCGATCCAGGTGACGGCCAGGCTGAACAGGGCCAGCAGCCCGGCCGCCGCCAGCCACTCCACGGGCGTCGCGCCGGACCGGAACCCGAGGGCGAACCCGAGGGCCAGCACCAGCACCAGGGCGCCCAGCGTCTGGATCACGCTGCCCAGGACGTGGCCGGTCAGCACCGAGGAACGGGAGATCGCCATGGTGCGGAACCGGGCGATGATCCCCTCGGTCATGTCCATCGCCACCGACACGGCGATGCCCAGGGCAGTGCCGCCGACGGTCATCAGCAGGATGCCGGGGAGCAGGTAGGCGAGGTACTCGGCGCGGTCGGGACCGCCGCCGTCGATGCCGGCGCTCATCACGTCGCCGAAGACGTAGACGAAGAGCAGGAGCAGCATGACCGGGGTGAGCAGGAGGTTCAGGGTGAGGGAGGGGTAGCGGCGGGCGTGCAGGAGGTTGCGCCGCAGCATGGTCAGGTTGTCGCGCAGGGCGTGGCCGGAGGGCGTGCTCATCGGACGGTCTCCTCGGTCTTGTCGGTCTTGGCGGTCTTGGCGGGTACGGCGTTTCCGGTCAGGGCGAAGAACACGTCGTCCAGGTCAGGGGTGTGCACGGACAGCTCGTCGGCCTCGATCCCGGCCGCGTCCAGCCAGTCCAGGACCGCGCGCAGCTCGCGCTGGCTGCCGTCGCTGGGGATGTGCAGGGTGAGGGCCTGGTCGTCCCGCGTCGTCTCGCGCAGCGCCTCCGCGGCCCGCCCGTACGCCACCGGGTCGGCGAACCGCAGCCGCACGTGCCCGCCCGGCACCAGCCGCTTCAGCTCCTCCGCGCTGCCCTCGGCGACGAACCGGCCGCCGTCCAGGACGGCGATCCGGTCGGCGAGCTGATCGGCCTCCTCCAGGTACTGGGTGGTGAGGAAGACCGTCGTACCGCCGGAGACCAGGTCCCGGATGATCTGCCACATGGTGTGCCGGGAGCGGGGGTCGAGCCCGGTCGTCGGCTCGTCCAGGAAGATGATCCGCGGGTCACCGACCAGCGTCATGGCGATGTCCAGCCGCCGCTTCATGCCGCCCGAGTAGGTCGAGGCCGGCTTCTTCGCCGCGTCGACCAGGTCGAACCGCTCCAGCAGCTCGGCGGTGACCCGCCGCCCCTCCCCCGGGGACAGGTGGTGGAGGTCGGCCATGAGCAGCATGTTCTCCTCCCCGGTGATCAGTCCGTCCACGGCGGAGAACTGCCCGGTGACCCCGATCGCGGCCCGCACCGCCTGCGCCTCGGCGACCAGGTCGTGCCCGGCGATCCGCGCCTGTCCGGCGTCGGCGGAGATCAGCGTGGAGAGGATGTTGACCACCGTGGTCTTGCCGGCGCCGTTCGGTCCGAGCAGGGCGAACACCGAGCCGGCGGGGACGGCGAGGTCGATGCCGTCGAGGACGGTCTTGTCGCCGTAGCTCTTGCGCAGCCCGGCGGCGGAGATGGCGGGCTCGTGGTGCCCGGTGGGGCGCTCTGTCGTCGTCATGCGAAGAGCGTGCGGGCGGGCCGGTTCAGAAGGGCTTCCGTCCGGTTTCAGCCGGGCCGGCGGCCGCGCGCGGCGGTGAAACCGGCTTGGGGAACGGAGGGCACTCCGGGCCGAAGTGCCCTCCGTTCCTCCAGGTCCGGGGCGTTCCCGCCGCCGGTCAGCCCACCGGCTCCGCCGCCGGGCCCACCAGTTCCGTCAGGACGTCCTCCATCGTCACGAAGCCGAGGACCGTGCCCGTCTCCCCCGTCACCGCCGCCAGGTGGCTGCCCGTGGCGCGCAGGGCGGTCAGGGTGTCGTCCAGCGGGGTGTCGATGCGGACGCGGGTGACCGGGTGCAGTGCCGTGCGCGGGAACGGGCGGTCGCGGTCGGTCAGGCCCAGGGTGTCCTTGATGTGGAGGTAGCCGAGCAGCGTGCCGCTGGGGCCGCTGACCGGGAAGCGGGAGTAGCCCGCCTCGGCGGCCAGCCGCTCCAGCTCGGCCGGGGTGACGGTGTGGGTGACCGTACGCATCTGCTGCGGCGGGACGAGGATCTCGCCGACCGGGCGGGTACCCAGTTCCAGCGCGTCGCGCAGCCGTTCGCCGTCGGCCGGGGCGAGCAGCCCGGCCTCGCTGGCGTCGTCCACCATGCGGGCCAGCTGGTCGTCGGTGAAGACGGCCTCGACTTCGTCCTTCGGCTCGACCTTGAGCAGTTTCAGCAGGGTGTTCGCGAAGGCGTTGATGCCGAAGATCACCGGCTTGAGCGCCCGGGTGAGGGCGACCAGCGGCGGGCCGAGGACCATCGCGGTGGCGGCCGGGGCGGCCAGCGCGATGTTCTTCGGGATCATCTCGCCGATCAGCATGTGCGCGTACGTGGCGAGCGTCAGGGCGATCGCGAAGGCGATGGGGTGCACCAGCGCGTGCGGGACGTGCACCGCCTCGAAGGCGGGCTCCAGCAGGTGCGCGATGGCCGGTTCGGCGACCGCGCCCAGCACCAGCGAGGAGACGGTGATGCCGAGCTGGGCCGTGGCCAGCAGCGCGGAGATGTGCTCCAGGCCCCACAGCGTCATCCGGGCCCGCTTGTCGCCCTCCTGGGCACGCGGCTCGATCTGGCTGCGCCGTACGGAGATCAGGGCGAACTCGCCGCCCACGAAGAACGCGTTGGTCACCAGCGTCAGGGCGCCGATGAGCAGCTGCACGACGGTCATCGGACGGCCTCCGTACGGTCCTGGCGGTCCTGGCGGTCCTGCCGCTGCTCCTGCTGTTCCTGCCGCTGTTCCTGATGCTCCTGCCGCTGCTCCTGATGCTCCTGCCGCTGTTCCTGCGCGGGTACGGCCGGCGGCGCGGTGATGCGCAGCCGGTCGGCGCGGTGGTGGTCGACGCCGAGGACGTCCAGCCGCCAGCCGTCCAGCTCCACGGCGTCGCCCTTGGCGGGGATGCGCGTGAGATGCGTGGCGACCAGTCCGGCCAGGGTCTCGTACGGTCCCTCCGGCGCGGACAGGCCGATCGTGGCGAGCTGGTCGATGCGGACCGAGCCGTCCGCCTCCCACGCCCCCTCGCCGGCGGGCTGGAGGTCGGGGGCCTCGACCGGGTCGTGCTCGTCGCGGACCTCGCCGACGACCTCCTCGACGATGTCCTCCACCGTGGCCACGCCCGCCGTGCCGCCGTACTCGTCGATGACGACGGCCATGGTGCGGGCGGCGCGCATCCGCTCCAGGAGACGGTCGGCGGGCAGGCTGTCGGGGACCAGGAGCGGGGCGGTGGCCAGCTCGGTGACCGGCGTGGCCGCCCGCCGCTCCGGCTCCAGGGCCAGTACGTCACGGATGTGGACGGTGCCGATGACCTCGTCCAGGCTGTCCCGGTAGACCGGGAAGCGGGACAGGCCGGTGGCGTGGGACAGGTTGGCGGCGTCCGCGGCGGTGGCGCGCGCCTCCAGGGCCTTGACGTCCACGCGGGGCGTCATCACGTTCTCCGCGGTCAGCTCGCCCAGGTGCAGGGTGCGCACGAACAGCTCGGCCGAGTCCGCCTCCAGGGCGCCCTCGGCGGCCGAGTGCCGGGCCAGGGCGACCAGTTCCTCGGGGCTGCGGGCGGAGGCCAGCTCCTCGGCGGGCTCCAGGCCGAAGCGGCGTACGACGCGGTTCGCGGTGTTGTTCAGGTGGCTGATGAACGGGCCGAAGGCGGCCGTGAAGCCGCGCTGCGGCGTGGCCACCACCTTGGCCACGGCCAGCGGCCGGGAGATCGCCCAGTTCTTGGGGACCAGCTCGCCGACGACCATCAGCACGACGGTGGAGACGGCCACGCCGAGCACGGTCGCCACGGTGGACGCGGCACCGCCCAGGCCGATCGCCTCCAGCGGGCCGCGCAGCAGCGCGGCGAGCGACGGCTCGGCGAGCATGCCGATGACCAGGGAGGTGACGGTGATGCCGAGCTGGGCGCCGGAGAGCTGGAGGGTCAGGCGGCGTACGGCCTTCAGGGCGCCGTCGGCGCCGCGCTCGCCGTTCTCGGCGGCGCGCTCCAGGTCACCGCGCTCGACGGTGGTGAGGGAGAACTCGGCCGCGACGAAGACGGCGCACAGCAGGGTGAGGAGGACGGCCAGCAGGAGCAGCAGGACCTCGGTCACCGCGCCACCCCCGCTCCCACGAGGTCCGCGGTGCTGTCACCGGGAGTATCGGGAGTATGGCTACGGCCGGTACTGGGAGGTTCCATTACGGAACGGGGCTCCTTTGACGGGTATCGAGGGAATGATGCGTCCCATGGTAAAGGACGGGCAAAGCTTTGGGGAGGCTCTACTCGACTGTAGAGAACGGTCCGGCGGGCCCGCTTGTTCCCGGCATTCCCTGGTAGCTTCTACATCACTGTAGAGGAATGGAGTGCTCATGGCCCTGTGGGACCGCCTCAAGGAGTCGGCGTCGCAGATGCAGACCCAGCTCGTGGCGAAGAAGAACGACCTGAAGAGCGGCGCCTTCCGCGACGCGAGCATGGCCATGTGCGCCCTGGTCGCGGCGGCTGGGGGCACCTCCCGCGCTTTCGGCAGCGGGGGAGGCACGGTCGACCCGGCCGAGCGGCAGCGGGTGGCCCAGCTCATCGCCACCAACGACGTGCTCCAGAACTTCCCCGCCGACGACCTGCGCCGCCGCTTCGAGCAGAACCTGGACAAGTTGACGGCCGACTTCGCGTTCGGCAAGGTCAGCGTGTTGCAGGAGATCGCCAAGGCGAAGAAGAAGCCCGCCGAGGCACGTGCGGTGGTCCAGATCGGCATCGTCATCGGCGGCGCCGACGGGGACTTCGACAAGGACGAGCAGGCGGTGGTGCGGGAGGCGTGCTACGCCCTCGACCTGCCGCCGCACGAGTTCGATCTCTGACCGGCCGGGACCCAGGAACCGGACGCGGGAACCGGACCCAGGAACAGGGGGCGCAGTGTTCGGACTGAGCGAACTGGCGGTCATCCTCATCGTCATCGCCGTCGTCGTGGGCGTGAAGAAGCTGCCGGAACTGACCCGCTCGGCGGGCAAGTCCGCGCGCATCCTCAAGGCCGAGGCGCGCGCGATGAAGGAGAGCGAGCCGCCGGGCGAGCCGAAGGTGATCCGGGGCGAGGCGATCCGCAAGGACCCGCCGGGGAACGGCGAGGGCTGACGAAGGAGCGCCCCCCTCACCCGTCGTTGTCCCGCCACCGCCCGCCGGCCGGGGCCGCGTCGAACCGGGTGGCCGAGGAGCCGTTGCCGCCGAAGTCGTTGCCGCAGACCCGGCCGCCCGCCCAGACCGCGTCCTCGGTGATCCACAGGGCGTGCGCCTGGGTGCGCGGGTGCCCGTCGTCGCGGACGCGGTTGCCGTGTACGCAGGGATGGGCGACGGGCGCGGCGACGGTGAGGCCGGCCCGGGGAGCGGGGGCTTCGGGAAGCGCGTAGGCGGAGCCGTCGGCGGGGGTGCCGTCGGGCCAGGCGGTGGGCGCGCCCGGCCGGGCGGGGGCGAGGGTCAGCTCCGTCGCGGTGTTGCCCGTGACGAGGGCGGCGGTGTCCCCCACCGCGACCCGCTTCCCCAGGTGGCCGTCCGGCGGCCAGTCGGCGCCGTCGTCGGTCAGGGACAGCGGCCCGTACCGCACGCCCGCGCCGGCCCCGGACGCCGCGGGGGCGGCCCGGCGGCCGTTGTCGCGGACGCGGTTGCCGAGGAAGGCCGGTTCGCGCAGCGCGGCGTCGACGCGGACGCCGTCCAGACCGTTGCCGCGGATCTCGTTCGACTCCAGCACGATGTCGGTGGCCGGCTCCTGGTCGCCGCCGGCCAGGTTGTGCTGCCAGTACCCGTACCGGCCGTTGCCGCTGATCCGGTTGCCCCGGAAGGCGTACGGCCCCGGGGTGTTGCCGAGCGCGACACCGTCCTGGACGTTGCCGTCGACGACACACCCGGTGACGATGCCGCCCCGCCCGCCGACGCTCGTCGTCCCCTGCGCGGACACGTCGAAACCGGCGACGTGGTTGCCGACCATCACGCACCCGGTGACCAGCAGCCCGTCGGCGCCCCAGTCGGAGATGCCGTAGCGGTTGTCCTCGGTGTGGCAGGCGGTGACGCGGATGCCGCGGGGCGGGGTCCACTCCTCCTGCTGGAGTTCGAAGAAGATCCCGTTGGTGCCGTTGCCGGTGGCGGTGCAGTCGGTCACGGCGAGCCGCTCGACCGGCCCCCACCCCCCGATGCCGATGCCGATCCCGGCGCCGCCCCACCCCTCCCCCGGGTCCTGCCGCCCGCACCGCTCGACCAGCAGCCCCTCGACGACGGTGTCCTGGAGGAAGTCGCAGCCGAACCCGGTGGCGGCGGTGTCGTGGATGTACAGGTCACTGAACCGCGCCCGCCGCACGTACTGCATCCCGAGCCCCTTGGCCAGCACCTCGTACCCCTCCGTGCGCACCCCCGACCCGTCGATCTCGAAGTGGGCGAAGGTGAGGTCGGCGAGGTGGTTGCCGGGACCGGCGCCGTGCTGGGCGGCGGTGAACCAGGCCAGCGGCACCGGCGCCGTCGGGGCGCCGGGGTTGCGCAGCACGAAGCAGGTGGCCCCGCGCCCCGCCCCCACCAGCGAGACACCGCTGCGCCACACCACCGCCCGGTCCTGGACGACGTACCGCCCGGCGGGGACGTACACGGTGCGCGGCCGTCCGTCGGCGGCGACGGCGTCACCGAGCGTGTCCACGAGCTGCTGCAACGCCGGCCCGTCGTCGGCCGAGCCGTCCCCGACGAGGCCGTACGCGCGGGCGTCGGCCGTGAGCGGCACAGTCAGGACACTCATAGGGCCTCTCCTTCCACCGCCGCCCGGGTACCAGCACCCCGCCCTCCCCAATCCCGGTGCACAATCCCGACTTTCTATCGCTTTTCACCCGTACTGGGGCGATAATCACACCATGAGTACGGCAACGTATGAACTGCTGGCCGCAACGCAGCACACGCTCAACATGACCGCGGCCTTCCTCGGCGGGCTGGTGATCGCCGGCGCGCTGATCTGGGCCGTACGCGTCGGCATGCGGGTCCTGGACCGGGACACCAGCCACCCGCGCCCCGACGAACAGCCCAGGCTCCCCCTCACCGGCCCGGTGCACGAGGAACGGGAGATGCGGGAACCGGACGACGTCCCCGTGATGGCCGACGGAGGCGCACGGCTCATGCCGTACGAACTCCACCCCGCGAGCACCCGCCGAGGCAGGGACCAGACCCGGCGCCGCTGGCTGCCCGGCTCCACGGGCTCCTTCGGCGGCGGCGGCCTGCCACGCGGTCTGTGAGCGGGAACAGCACCCGCACCCTTGTCCTCGCCCCGCTCCGATGAGCGGGGCGAGGCCTTTTCCGCCGGCGGAGGCGGGCCGGGCGGTACGGGCGCCTACAAGGCCAGCCACACCGTCGTGTCGGGGCCCAGCCGGCCGTCCACCAGGGGCGCGCTGCTCAGCAGCACCTCGCCCGCCGGGAGGTCGACCACCCGGTCGGAGAGGTTGGCGACGCAGCGCCAGCCGGGTGAGCGGTCGAAGCGCAGGACGCCCGGCGGGACGTCGTCCGACCAGGTCAGGGTCTCGCCGTCGAGGAGCTTGCGGCGCAGGCGCAGGGCCGTGCGGTACAGCTCCAGGGTCGAGCCCTCGACCCCGTCCTGGGCCTGGACGGCGTACGCCGCGAAGGACGGCGGCTGCGGCAGCCAGGCACCGGCCGCGCCGAAGCCGTACGACGGGCCGTCCGTCGTCCACGGCAGCGGCACCCGGCATCCGTCACGGCCCTTGCGGACGTGCCCGGTCTGCTCCCAGATCGGGTCCTGGAGGACCTCGGTGGGCAGGTCCGCGACCTCGGGCAGGCCCAGTTCCTCGCCCTGGTAGAGGTACGCCGAGCCGGGCAGCGCCAGCATCAGCAGGTTCGCGGCGCGGGCGCGGCGCAGGCCGGCCGCCTCGTCGAGGGCGGGGGCGGTGCCGCCGGACAGCAGCCAGGCGTCGGGGTCGGTGCCGGGCGGGAGCATCAGCCGGGAGACGGGGCGGACCACGTCGTGGTTGGCCAGCACCCAGGTGGCGGAGGCCCGGGCGGCGGCCGCGTCGGCGAGCGAGTTCTCGATGACCTCGCGCAGCTCGGCGGCGTCCCAGGCGGCCTTCAGGTACTCGAAGTTGAACGCCTGGCCCAGTTCGTCCGGGCGGGCGTACAGCGCGCGCCGGGCGCCCGGCACCCACGCCTCGGCGACCGCCATCCGGGGCGGGGTGTAGGCGTCGAGGATCTTGCGCCAGTCGCGGTAGATCTCGTGGACGTCGTCCCGGTCGTAGAAGGGGTGGGTGCCGGGCTCGAACTCGCCGAGCGCGGCCTCGTCGCTCAGCTCGGGGGCGCCGAGGTCGCGCAGCGGTTCGGTGAGGTCCTTGGCGAGGGCGTGCGCGACGTCGACCCGGAAGCCGTCGACGCCCCGGTCCGACCAGAACTTGAGTGTGGTGCGGAAGTCGGCGCGGACCTGCTCGTTCTCCCAGTTCAGGTCGGGCTGCTGGGGGGCGAACAGGTGCAGGTACCACTGCCCGTCGGGCACCCGCCGCCAGGCGCTGCCGCCGAAGACGGACTGCCAGTCGGTGGGCGGCAGTTCGCCGCTCTCGCCGCGTCCGTCGCGGAAGACGTAGCGGTCGCGGGCGGCCGAGCCGGGCCCGGCGTCCAGCGCCTCGCGGAACCAGGGGTGGCGGTGCGAGGTGTGGTTGGGGACGAGGTCGACGATCACCTTCAGGCCGAGGCGGTGCGCCTCGGCGGTCAGCGCGTCGAAGTCGTCCAGGGTGCCCAGGCGCGGGTCGACGTCCCGGTAGTCGTCGACGTCGTAGCCGCCGTCGGCCAGCTCGGACGGGTAGAACGGGCTCAGCCACAGCGCGTCCACGCCGAGCGCGGCCAGATGGGTGAGGCGCTGGGTGATGCCCTTCAGGTCACCGAGCCCGTCCCCGTCGGCGTCGGCGAAGCTGCGCGGATAGATCTGGTAGATGACGGCCTGCCGCCACCAGTTGGGGTCCTGGGACGACAGGTCGGGGGTGCCGGATGCGGTGCGTACGGTCACTCGGTTCCCTTCGCGGTGCGTGCGGGCGACACGAGTAGGTCTGTCCACATCGCCGGAAAGGTGAACATCCGGGTACGCCGGGTCACGCCGGGGCCCGAGGGTGTCCGCCAGGACGGATCCGCCGCCGGGACGGCACGACCGCGCGCGGGAGACGCCCATGACGGTGCGGTTGCCCTGTACACCACCGCCGCGAGAAGGGAGTGCGATCCTAAATCCCCTCGACCGCGTCCAGATACAGGGCCACGTACCGTTCCACGTCGACTTCCAGGGCCACGTCGACCAGCGGCTGCTCGCGTGCGTCGCCGTGGAGTTCGGACTCGCCGGGGCGGGCGCGGCGGTCCACCAGGGTCTGGCCGCGGGCCGGGCCCGGGGAGAGGACCACCTCGACCGGGAGGCGGTGGGTGGTCAGGCCGGCCGGGTCGATCACCGCGCAGACCGCGCCCGCGTCGCCGAGGCCGCCGCCGGGGTCCGCCTCGTCGGTGGCGGGGCCGCGGTGGGTGAGCAGGGCGCCGGCGAGGCGGGTGCCGGGGTCGGTGCTCGCGCGCAGGCGGCGGACGTCCGCGCCGGGGACGACGACCCGCTCGAACACGTCCAGGCCGTACATGGTGATCGGCACCCCGGCGGTGAGCAGGATCGCCGCCGCCTCGGGGTCGTGCCAGACGTTGAACTCGGCGACCGGCGTCGCGTTGCCGGTGGCCACCGCGCCGCCCATGAAGACGATCCGCTCGATGTTGCGGGTGACCTCGGGGTGGGTGCGCAGCAGCAGGGCGATGTTGGTGGCGGGCGCGGTGGGGATCAGGGTGACCGGGCGGGGGGAGGCGAGGATCTCCCGGCGGAGGAGGGAGACGGCGTCGGTGTCGACCGGGGTGCGGGCGGGGGCCGGCAGGCCCAGGTCGCCCATGCCGTCGTGGCCGTGGACGTGCCGGGCGGTGCGCACCGCCTCGATCAGCGGGCGCTCGGCGCCGCGGGCGACGGGGATACCGGGGGCGCCGGCCTGTTCCAGCACGGTCAGGGTGTTGCGTACGACGCCGTCGACGTCCGTGTTGCCGGCCACGCAGGTCACCGCGCGCAGGTCGAGGCGCGGATGGCGGACCGCCAGCAGCAGGGCGAGGGCGTCGTCGATTCCGGTGTCGCAGTCGATGATCACCGGGATGGGCGTCGGTCGCTGCGGGTCGGTCGGCACGGTACGGGGCTCCTTCGGCGCGGCGGGGGCTGTGGCGAACTCCGGGGCCCGACCTTACGCGGGGACAGGGGCGTCGGGGGCGAGGCCCGGGGGGGGCGGCGGGGCGGGGGCAGCGGCGGGGCGGGGGCGGGGCGGGACGAGGGGCAGCGGCGGGCCGGGAACCGGTGGCGGGCCGGGGAGCGGCAGGGCCGGGGACCGGCGGCGGAACCGGGGCGGTCTACTCGTCCGGGCTCAGGCGCCGGCGGTGGGTGATCACGTCCTGGGCCGCCTCCTGGACCGTACGGCCCCGGGCGAACGCGTCGCCGCGCAGGCGGGCCAGGGCCTCGTCGGAGCCGACGCCGAGCTGGGCCATGATCATGCCGACCGCCTGGTGGATCCGGTCGTGGCCGGTGGTCAGGCCGTTCAGCCAGGACAGGCCGCCCGGAGGGCCGTCGTCGTCCTCCTCGTGCGGCAGCGCCATCAGGGCCATGGTCATCACGCCGGCGACCAGCCGCGCCGTCCGCAGTTCCTCGCCGCTGAGCCCGCCGGGGGTGTCCCGGTAGAGGTCGAGGGTGCCGAGGCACACCGAATCGCTGCCCAGCGGCAGCGCGTACACCGCGCGGACCCCGGCCGCCGCCGCCTGCTGGGCGTAGACGGGCCAACGGGCCGCCTCCGGTTCGGCCGTCACGTCGCGCACGAGCACCGGGGCACCGGTCTGCGCCGCGTGCACGCAGGGCCCGTCGCCCAGGGTGGCCTGGATCTCCGCCACCCGGCCGGCCCGCTCGCCGCTGGCGCACAGCGGCACCGGTACGCCGTCGCTGCGCAGCGACGCGCTCGCGCCGGACAGCGGCAGCAGCCGGACCACGACCTCGCACAGCCGGGCCGGCACCTCGCCGGGCGGGGCGTCGCCGACGCTCTCCGCGATCAGGTCGGCGACCCGGCCCGCGTCCGCTCGCCCAAGCCGCTCGGGCCGGTCGGCGGGCCCCTGGGAATCGTCGCTGGGCGACACGCCACCCGCCTCCTTCGCCGACCCGGAAGGCCACCTCGGCAGCGCCCGACTACCCGTGGCCGACCAGGCGAAACCGTGCCCGCCCCGCTCGCCGTTCTTGCAAGGCCCCTTGCCGTATCGGGCATGCTGGCGGCCATGAGCAGCACCGGCGGGGACACCGGCACCGGGAAACAGGACCGGCTCGCCGCCGTCGGGCCACGGCTGCGGGAGCTGCGGCGCCGGCGGGGCCTGACACTGGCCCGGCTCGCCGAGGAGACCGGCGTCAACGCGAGCACGCTCTCCCGCCTGGAGGGCGGCACCCGCAAGCCGGCCCGGGAGATCCTGCTGCCGCTGGCCGAGGTGGCCGAGGTGTCCCCCGGCGGCGTGCAGGCGCACAAGCTGCTGATCCCGCCCCGGCCCGGCACGGAACCGGACCTGAAGACCCACGAGGGCTTCGAATGGGTCTGCGTCCTCGCCGGCCGGCTCCGGCTGCTGCTGGGCGACCGGCGCCTGGTGCTCAGGGCGGGCGAGGCGGCCGAGTTCGACACCCACGTCCCGCACCGGCTCGGCCCCGACGACGACCGGACCGTGGAACTCCCCGTCCTGTCCGGCCCCCAGGGCGAGCGCGCCCACCTCCGGGCCCGCACCACCTGACGGGCGGGCAGCGCCGCTACGGCCGTTCGTACGGGTTCGCCGGCTGCGTCACCCGCCGTACCTGTGCCGCGTCCACGACCGGCGGCCAGGCCTCCTCCGAGCCGAGGGTCCCCTCCGGGCGCCATGTGCCGGTGACCGTGACCCAGGAGCCGTCGTCCGGGGCGTCGGCCGCCGCGTCGCCGCGGACCTCGACCTTGCTGGTCGTGGCGTCGGCGGCGCAGCAGGTGACCAGGAGCCGGGTGACGTACCAGGTGCCGTCGTCGTCGCGGGTGACGAAGCCGGTCAGGCGGACGGTACGGCCCTTCAGGGAGCGTCCGCTGTCGTAGATCGCGCGGGACGAGAACTCGGCGAGGGTCAGCTCCACCGGGTCCCCGGACGGCAGCGCGGGGAACGTGCCGACGCCCTGGGCGGCGCGCTGGGCGGCCTCGCGTTCGGCGCTGTAGGTGCCGAGGGCGGGCGGCGGGAAGAGGAGCAGGGCGAGGGCGGGCAGGGTGAGCAGCCAGGCGACACGGGGGCCGGCCGCGCCGTGACTGTGGCCATGGCCGTCGTCGTCATGGCCGTAGCCGTCGTCGTCATGACCGTGGCCGTCGCCGTCATGACCATGACCGTTGCCGTCATGACCATGACCGTCGTCGTCATCATGGCCGTGGCCATGGCCGTCGTCGGGCGCCTCCCCCCGTGGGCGCCGCGCGCACACCGAGACCGCCGCCAGCAGCACCAGTACCGCCCCGGACAGGATCAGGTAGGGCCGCAGCCCCTCCTGCACGTACCGCAGGTACAGCTCCGAGAAGAGCGAGATGCGCAGCACCGCCGCGCCGGTCAGCACCAGCAGAACCGCCGGTCCGTACCGCCTCACAGCAGCCACCACCCCACCAGCACACTGCTCGCCACCGCCACCACCCACGTCACCGACGCGAACCGCACCGCGAACGCCCGACCGAAGGTGCCCGTCTGGAGCGCGATCAGCTTCAGGTCCACCATCGGGCCGACCACCATGAACGCCAGCCGGGCCGTCGGCGAGAACCCGCTCAGCGACGCCGCCACGAACGCGTCCGCCTCGCTGCACACGCACAGCACCACGGCCAGCACCGCGAGCAGCAGCACCGACAGCCAGGCCGAGCCGGTGAAGACGTCCAGCACGGAGCGGGGCACCGCGATGTTGAAGGTGGCCGCCGCCCCGGCGCCCACCACCAGGAAGCCGCCCGCGTGCAGGAAGTCGTGCCGCAGCCCGGTCAGGAACCCGCCGAGGCCGTACGACGATCCGGTCCCCGTCGGCCGTTTCGGCAGCCGCAGCCACTCGTCCTTGCCGAAGCGCGCCCACAGCCAGCCCATCACCACCGCCGCCGCGAGGGAGGCCAGCAGCCGGGCCGCCACCATCGACGGCTGCCCGGGGAAGGCGATGGACGTCGCCACCAGCACGACCGGGTTGATCGCGGGCGCGGAGAGCAGGAAGGCGAGGGCCGCGGCCGGGGCGACCCCGCGCCGCATCAGGCTGCCCGCCACCGGCACCGACGCGCACTCGCACCCCGGCAGCACCACGCCCGCCGCGCCCGCGACCGGCACCGCGAGCGCCGGGTTGCGGGGCAGCAGCCGCCGGAAGACCCGGTCGGGCACGAACGCGCCGATCGCCGCCGACACCACCGTGCCGAGCAGCAGAAACGGCACGCCCTGGACGACGACGGCGGTGAACACCGTCCACCAGGCCGCCACCGCCGGGGTGTACAGGTCGAGGGCGACGACCGGGCCGAGCACCGAGACGACGGTGGCGACCGCGATCAGCGCGGTGCCGCCGACGACGGCGTACAGCAGCGCGCGCAGCACCAGCCGCAGGGCGTCGGCCGCCGTCCGCCCGTCCCGGAACCGGTTTTCCATTCGCGCAACCTAACCGAACCCCCTGTGCGCCGGCTCGCACGTCTCACAGCGGAGGCTGTGCGGGCGCGGGGCCCAGGGTGGTCGTCCCGGGCGCCGTACGGTGGCCCAGGCCCGTGCGGTACGCGTCCAGGGCGGCCTCCGTACGGCCGGTGCGGCGCAGCAGGTCGCCCAGCAGCCGGCACAGGTCGGCCAGGTCCCCGGCGGCGCCCGCCCGCTCCAGCAGGCTGAGCGCGCGCACGTAGTGCTCCTCGGCGGCCTCGGTGTCCCGGGCCTCCTCGGCCATGATGCCCAGCAGCCGGTGCGCGCCGGCCGCGT
Organism: Streptomyces sp. NPDC090994; assembly: GCF_044768905.1. Classification (NCBI taxonomy): domain Bacteria; kingdom Bacillati; phylum Actinomycetota; class Actinomycetes; order Kitasatosporales; family Streptomycetaceae; genus Streptomyces; species Streptomyces sp. NPDC090994. Next base: position 336,406 of record NZ_JBIVWS010000006.1, on the reverse strand, counting down.
GCACGGCGCCGCGCTCGGAGGTCAGGTCGTCCAGCACGGTGCGCAGCAGGGCGGCGGCCTCCTCGGACTTGCCGCGCCGGCGCAGTACGTCGGCCAGTTCGACGGCGGCCTGGCTGGTGTAGAGGGCGGCGCGCTTGGCGGAGAGCATGTCCAGCGCCTGCCGCAGCTCGGCCTCGGCGTCTTCGAGGCGGCCGTTCTGCGCGTAGACGTAGCCGCGCATCCAGTGGCAGTTGGCCAGTTCGGTGCGGAGCTGGAGCGTGCGGTACAGCTCGGCGGCCTTGGCCAGGGAGGCGTCGGCCTCGGCAAGGCGGCCCTCGGCGACCAGGGTGCGGGCGACGGACCGGTGCATCCGGGCGACCAGCGCCGGGTCGCCGGCCTGCGGGGCCAGGGCGAGGGCCAGTTCGGCGGCCTGCGCGGCCCGGGCGTGCGCGCCCATGTCCATGTACGGGCCGATGGCGCTGGCGTAGAGGAGGAGCAGGGCGTCGGGGTCGTGCAGGCCGGCGCGGTTCAGCTCGTCGAGGGTGGATTCGAGGAGGTAGACGGCGTAGCGCAGCTCTCCGGCGAGGTAGTGGGCCAGCGCCCTGCCGCGCAGGGCCGGGACCCGGGCGGGCAGCGGGGCGCCGGTGTCGGTCAGGCGGCGTTCGGCCCGTTCGAAGTACTCCCGGCCGCGGGTCAGCTCGCCCTGCTCCACCGCGCACTCCCCGAGCCCGAGCAGCGCGGCGGCCTCGATGTCGGTCAGCCCGTGCGCCTCGGCCTCGGTGAGCAGTTCGGCGTAGTTCTCGGCCGCCGCCTCGGTGGCGCCGGTGGCCAGGGTGCGCTGGGCGCCGGTCAGCCTCAGGCGCAGGTCGGTGGCGAGGTGCGGCGGGCGGCCGGTGACCAGCTCCTCGAAGGTGACGCCGAGCCGTCCGGCGATGTGCCGCAGCGCCTCGTCGGAGGGGCGGACGCGGCCGGCCTCCAGGGTGGAGACGTAGGCGGGGGTGTAGGCCGGTTCGGCCAGCTGCCGCTGGGTCAGGCCGCGGTCGGTCCGCAGCCGCTGCACCCGGCGTCCGATGACCGCTGGATCGTCCCGGTCCTCCATCGCCAACTCCCCCTGTGCCCCTTGCCGTTCGGCACCCCCGGCCCTAGGTTAAACCGAGAGTTAAGCGTGTTTAACACACCGCCGTACATCGCTGTACCCCTCTCGTCCGATTCCCGTTCCCGTGGACCGCTGCTGCGAGGTCGCCGTGCTCGAACGCCCACGCACCGCCGAGCGCTATGTCCGTGCCGTCGCCGCCGCCGTCGCCGCCACGGCCTGTCTGCTGCTGGCCGCCACCACGGGCGGCCCGGCGCGGTCGGCGGACGAACCACCGCGCACGCCCCGCCCCGCCGCCCCCCGGCTCGACGGACCGCACACCTGAGGCGTCCTCGTCCCGCCCTAATCCGGCAGCGCCCGCCGCAGCGCCGCGTCCAGCCGTTTCGCCAGCGTCGCGTCGTCCGGCGGATCGGTGCCGAACAGCGGCCCTAGCTGCGCGGTGAAGGTCTGGGTGAACGCCCCGTACAGCGGGGTCCGCGGCCGCTGCACCGCCCGCCGCAGCGCGGGGAGCAGCACGGAGGCGGCGTAGGCGGGCCGGTCGGCGGCGTCCCGGGGCATCCGGTCGGGCCGCTCCCCGCTGGGGGCGGCCGACGGGGTCCCGGCGGTGTCCACCGGGCACCGCACGTCGTCGTCGGTGTACGCCGAGACCCGCGTCGCCGCGAACCCCGCGTCCAGCAGACAGCGTTCGCTCTCCTTGCCGGTGAGGAACTCGATCAGCTCGGCCGCCTTGTCCGCCCGCCGGGAGGCGGCCGTCACCGCCAGGTTCTGGCCGCCCAGCACCGCCCGGCCCGGCAGCGCCGTCACCCCCAGCTGACCGGCGGAGAAGCTCTGGTGCAGGGTGCGGTACACCCACGGCCAGTGCCGCAGGAAGGCGGTACGGCCGTCCGCGAAGTCGGCGAGGGAGGCCGCCTCGTCGGACTGCGCGGCGTCGGCGAGGGTGTACGGCGTGGCCGTGCGGCGGCGCAGCTCGGCGACGCCGCGAGTCAGCTCCTCGACGGTCGCCGTGTAGCGGCCCTCGTCGTCGGTGAGCGGCACGCCGCCCGGTACGGCGGCGAACGCCTCCACGGCGTTGACGGTGCGGCCCTCGTAGGCGGCGAGCTGGGTGGTCCAGCCCTTCTCGTAGCCGGGGACGTCCCGCTCGTCCAGGGCGTCGATCAGCGTCTCCAGTTTCCGCCAGTCGGTCACCCCGGCCAGCTCCGTCCGCTCCAGGCCGGCCCGCGCGAGGTGGTCGCGCCGGTAGTAGAGGAGGCCGACGTCGCTGTTGAACGGGACCGCGTAGACCTTCCCGTCCCAGCGCGCGGTGCCGGCCACCGAGTCCACGACGTCGTCGTCGACCAGCGCCTCGGGCAGCGGGCGGACCAGGCCGGCGGCGGCGAACTCCGGCACCCAGGTGACGTCCAGGTTGACCACGTCGTAGGCGGAGCTGCCGGACTGGAGGGCGCCGAGCAGCTGGCCGCGCTGCTCGTCGGCGCTGCCGGGGAGTTCCACCAGGCGGGCCTGGTAGTGGCTGCCCGCCTTCTCCTGCCGTTCGTTCCAGGCGTCGATCAGCCGCCGGCGGACCCCGTTCTGCCCGGTGACGTCCCGGCCGCTGGCGACCACGATGGAGCCGGGCACGTCGTCGGAGGGGGCCGGTCCGGTACCGTCGCCGCCTCCCGTGCAGGCGGCGGAGGCGAGCAGGACGGCGGCCAGCAGCAGGCCGATCGGGCGGCGGAACGGGCGGCCCAGCGGGCGGCGGAACGCACGGCCCAGCGGGCGGCCCAACGGGCGGACGAGCGGGCGGACGAGCGGGCGGACGAGCGGGCGGCGGGGCATCAGTTCTCCTCCCCCGTTCCGGTGCGGGCGACCTCGTCGTGCAGGGCGGCGCCCGGGTCGTCGCCGGCGTCCAGGCAGCGTCCGCCGCTGGCCTCGGCGATCCGGGCGTCGGGCCGGCCCGGGTCGCAGCCGCCGCCCGCCAGGGACACCATCGTCACCGGCACGTCGGCCGCGCGGGCCGCGTCGAGCACGGCGTCGAGCCGGTCGCCGCGCAGCCGGCCGGCGTCCTCGTCGTCGGTGACGTACACGATCAGGCCGGTCCGCTCCCGCTCGGCGTCGCGCCGCTCCATGTGGTCGAGGGCGGCCAGCAGGGCCCCGTGCGGATCGGCGTCGTCGGCGGACCGGGTGACGGCGGCCCGGTCCAGGGCCCGCTCGGCGTCCCGCCGGCGGTGCGGTCCGGTCGCCAGCAGGGTGTCGTACGGGTCGTCGCCCGTGCCGTACACCGCCCACACCCCGTACTCGTCGCGCGACCCGAGGCCGCCCAGCGAACGGGCGATCAGGCCGGGGCCGCCGCTCGGCCCGTCCCAGACGTCGCGCATCGAACGGGAGCTGTCGAGCAGGAACAGCACCCGGCCGGGCCCGTCGACGTCCCGGTAGGCCTCCAGCGCCGCCTCCATCGCGTCCCGTCCGGCCGGTTCGATCAGCGGGGCCGGGGCCGCCAGCACCCCCGCGGCCCGGCCGTCCTCGTCCAGCAGCGCCCGCTCCCCGTCCGCCGCCCGGAACCCGGCCTCGGCGAACACCTCACGCCCGCCGGTCCGGGTGAGCCACCGGCGGAAACCGTCGGCGGCGGCGTCCCGGTCCGCCGTGTCGCGGTCGGCGCCCCGCCAGCGCACCCGGACGAAGACCGGCTCAAGGCCGGGTACGTCGCCCGGGTACTGGGCCATCCGCGGGGTGCGCCGCGCGCTGTCGCAGCCGACACCGCTGCGCATCAGGAACTCGGGCACCAGGGCGGCGGTCCGGTCGTCCACGGCGTCGTCGTCGGGCAGCGCGCACAGCAGCTCGGCGGCGGTCGGGGCGGGCGGGCCGGACTGCGCGACCCGGCGTTCGGCACCGGCCGCGTCCCGGGCTTCGGCGCCGGAGTGGGTGCCGTACAGGCCGATGGTGGCGAGCAGCCCGGTGTCCGCGAACTCCGGGTCCGGGCGGCGCACCTCGGCGTCCGCGCGACGTTCGCGCAGGGCGTCGATCATGCGGTTGAGCGCGACGGAGACCCGTTCGTCCTGCGACTCGGCGGCCAGCTCCTGCGGGACGGCGAGGACGACGGGCGAGTACGCGAACGGCTGCCGGTCCTCCTCCAGCGCGGCGACCGCGTCGGTGTCCCGGCCCGACGCCGCGCGGGCGACGTCGGCGGGGGAGGAGGGTATCCAGACGTCCGGCTGCGGGCCCACGTCGCGCTGCGGGTTGGGGTCGTCGCCGGGTTCCTGCCAGGCACCGGTCTGCCGGCGCAGCGCGGTGACCGCGTCGGCGGTGCCCGCGCTGTAGACGGTGAGGCCGGCGCGGCGGCAGCCGTCGTCCGTGGTGTTCTCGTCCGAGGTGAGGTAGGCGTCGGCGGCGGCGCGCACGGTCGGCTCCAGGTCGGGGTCGGTCAGCACGCGCAGCTCCGGGGGAGGGGCGCAGGTCACGCCGGAGCCGGGCGGGGAGACGAGCCGGTAGGTGCCGATGCCGGCGGCGGCCAGGGCGAGGGCGAGCAGGGCGACGAGGACGGTCGGCAGCCGGCGCCCGAACAGGTACAGCGCGGTCACCGCGCCGGCCACGGCGCCGGCCACGGCGGAGGCCACCGCCACGAAAGCGGCGGCCGTCCGGTCGAGGAGTCCGGGCCGGCGGGATCCGTCCGGTCCGTCCCCCTCCCTGACCTGCTTTTCCGGCTTCTTCCCCGGCTTTTCCGGCTTCTTCCCCGGCTTTTCCGGCTCGGTCGGCCCGGGCGGCTCGTCCGGGGCGGCGGACGGCGCCCACAGCAGTACGTCCTCCCCCGGCTCGGACCGGCTCTGCGGCTCCCACGGCGCCGACCGCACCGTACGGTGGCCGCCGGCCGCCATCCCCTCGCGCAGCGCCTCGGCGAGCCCCCCGAACCACAGCCCGCCGCCGCCCCGCCCGTCCCGCCCGTCCCGCCCGTCCCGTCCGTCCCGTCCGTCCTGCTCCTCCAGCACCCGCAGCAGCTCCGCGGTGAACGGCGTCGGCGTGCCCGGGGCGCCCGCGTCGGTGCGGTGGTTGGCCTGCACGCTCATCAGCAGCAGGACCCGCCGCTTCTCCCGGAAGGTCTCCCACAGCCAGGCCGCGTTGCCCGCGAAACAGCAGTCCAGCACGATCACGATCCGCCGGGCCGGACCGGCCGCGAGCATCGTCAGCACGTTGGAGAACAGCTCCGCGCCCGGGAACACCGCGTGCCCGCCCGCCACCACGCTGGCGTTGCGCATCTGGAGGAACAGCTCGTCGCCCGCGCTGGGGATCGCCCCGTGCCCGGCGAAGTACAGCAGCAGGACGCCCTCGGCCTCGTCGGCGGCGGAGCGCAGCTGCCGGTTGAAGTCGTCCAGCGTCGGCGACCGGGACAGCGTGATCTCCCGCTCGCCGAAGACCCGGCCCCGCTGCAACGCGTCCCGCAGCCGGTTGAGGTTGTGCTTGACCGCGGGCAGGTCGCAGGGCACGCCGGACGGCGGCTCCGTGAAGTCGTACTCGGACACCCCGACCAGCAGCGCCCGGTTCACCTGCCCGCGCGGGTCGAAACCGGCCACCGGCCTACCTGTCGTCGGGGTTCACCGGGTCGACACGGCCCTCGGGCGGTTCGCCGTCCTCCACCTCGCGCCGATTGGTCCGCCAGGCCTCCACGGCCCCCTTGACCTGGTCGAGCAGTTCGCGGAACACCACCGAGGCGGCTCCCGACGTCACCGCCACGACGATCTCCATCCCGACGCCCATCGGGGCGCCGGACTCGTCCGTGTGCGGGCGTTCGTGGATGCGCAGCCGCCCGGCGCGGACCAGCTCGTCCAGCGGCTTCTCCCGCTCCAGCCACTTGCGCAGGGCCCCGATGTCGCTCTCGGTGGCGGTGCCGTCCAGCCGAACCCGGATGTCCTGTGTGGCCACTTCGTCCCCCTTAGCCATAACTCACCATCATGGCACCGGGAATGCGCAAGGGGGAGGGGTCGGACCGGCCGGACCGGCCGGACCGGGGTTCAGCCCTGGGTCTGCAACTGGTCCAGCTGCTTGCGTACGTGGTCCAGGGCGCCCGCGCGCCGGCCGGGCACCCGGCTCCGCAGCTCGGCCAGCACCTGGCCCAGTTCACGGGCCCGGTGCGGGTCACGGATCTGCCCCCACTGGTGGTGGGCCCGGTCCACGGCGGCCTCGACGGCGGGCGCGTCCGCCGCCTGCCCGGAGTTGAGCCGCATCCGCGCCACCTCCAGCCAGCCCCGGCAGCTGCGCACCGGGTCCCCGGCGAACATCGCCAGGTCGGCGCGGACCTCCGTCCAGTGCAGCGCGTCCTCGGAGGCCGGCCCGTGCGTGTAGGCGGCGGCCCGCTCGTGGGAGGCGGCCAGCGCGTCGGCGTCGGCGTGCCGCCCGGCCTGCACGGCCGCGGTGACGGCGTCGTGCGGGTCGCCGGGGGCCGGGCCGGGCACCGTCAGCACCAGGTCGGGGACGCGGCCGCCCCCGCCCTCGGCGGCGGCGCGGGCCAGCGCCTGCTCGTGCAGCTGCTGCAACGGCGGCCGGTGCCCGCTGCGCAGGATGGTCGCGACCCCGCGCATGTACGCCGGGACCGCCGTCCCGCGCCGGGACGGGGGCGGCGCGACGCGGCCGTAGACGGCGTTGTTGCGCCCGCAGTCCAGCGGGTGCCGCTGGAGCCACTCCCAGGTCTCCTGGTCGGCGTGCAGGTCGAGGACGAGCGTCGTGGCCCCGGTCGGGCGCAGCCGCAGCTCCTCCTTGATCCAGTGCCAGGGCAGGGCGGTGTAGCGGACGGTGGCCGGGGTGGTGCGGGCCAGCGCCAGGTGCGGCAGGTGCTGGCGGCGGTCGGTCTGGAGCTGTCCGGTGACGTACACGGTCAGCGGGCCGGGCGCCGCGGCGGCGGCCCGCAGCCGGGTCAGCACGGCCTGCGGGTCGAGCGGGTCGGCCAGTTCGATGACGTTGGCGGTGTCCGTCCCGGACAGCACCGGGGGCGGCACGGCCGCGAGGACGGGGAGCACCGAGGCCGCGTCCACCAGGCGTCCCTTGCCCACGGGCGAAGCCGCCAGCAGCAGCACGGTTCCGGGCATGTCCCCTCCCCTGTCGATCACGTACGTCAGCACCGTAACCGCTGCGGCTGCGAAGAGGGGCACCCGGCGGAAAGTGTGACCCCCGCCCCGGCCGGAGCCGGGGGCTCGCGGACATCGCGCGAACCGCCCGCCGCGCCCCTCACGCCCGGTACCGGCGCCGGACGGCGAACACCGTCGTGTCGTCGCCCAGCCGCCCGCCGCAGTGCCGCAGCGTGCCGTCGCGCACGAGGCGCACGAGCCGGCGCGGCGCGGTGTTGCGGGCGTCGGCGGCGACGGCCCGGGCGACCTCCTCGGCGTGCCGGTAGAAGCCCCCGTCCCGGTCCCTGGCCTCCGTCACCCCGTCCGTGACCAGCAGCAGCGTCTCGTCGGCGGCCAGCTCCAGCCGGCGCACCGGCGGCGGCCCCGAGCCGAGTTCGGCCAGGCCCAGCGGCAGCCCGCCGTCGACGGGCAGCTCCCGTACGCCGCGCGGGCCGACCGCGAGCGGCGGTTCGTGGCCGAAGACGACGGTGTCGACGGCGCCGGGCGCCCGGGGCGGGAAGCCGACCAGCACGGCGGTGGCGAACCGGTCGCCGCCGCCCGCCCGGCCGTGCACCGCCGCGGTGTGGCCGCGGTGCCGCGTCATGCGCACCTCCAGCCGCTCGGCGACCGTCGCCAGGTCCGGCTCGTGGTAGCCGGCCTCGCGGAAGGCGCTGAGCAGCGCCGCCGCCGTCTCGACCGCGCCCAGCCCCTTGCCCTGCACGTCACCGACGAGGACGCGGGTGCCGTGCGGGCCGGGCTGGATGTCGTAGAAGTCGCCGCCCACCCGGGCCTCGGCGTCGGCCGGCAGGTAGACGGCGGCGTGGTCGAGGCCGCCCCAGCCCGGCGGCAGCGGGCGCAGCACCACGCGGCGGGTGGTGTCGGCGACGTCCCGGATGTGCAGCATCCGCCGCTCCCCGCGCACCCGCAGCACACAGGCCAGGGTGGCCAGCAGCCCGCCCACGGCGACGAGGATGAAGTCGGGCAGCCCGCTCTGGTACTGGTGCGGCCAGGCGCTGTCCACGGTGTAGTACGTGGCGACGGCGAGGGCCGCGTAGACGGCGGTGCCCCACACCCCGCACAGGGCGGAGGCGATCCCGGGGACCAGCACGATCCAGGAGATCATCCGGAACTCGCCGCCGGTGTTCGCGTCGGCCGCCGCGACGCCGGTCAGCAGCAGCAGCGGCGGGACCCAGCCGACGCCGAGACCGCCCACCCGCACCAACGGGTTCCGGTGCGCGGCACCCGGGTCCCCGGACAGCCGGCCGGTCCGTCCCATCCGTCCCGTCCGTCCCGGCCTGCCGCGCGACGGCCGGCTCACCGGCCTCATCTCACCGGCCCCCTCAGGACGCGACCGCTCACCCGCCCAGCGAAGCACGCGCCCGCGGCGCCCGCATCCTGAGTTGCCCGGGCGCGGCACCGGGTGTGACCTGGTAGGCGGGGGCCAGGACAGAGAGGAGCGTCCTCATGGCGCACGCGGAAACCGGCTACGGCGGTACGACGAGCAGGCGGGGCCGTGGGACACGGGCACCGGCGCCGGACTCCGACGTCTTCGGTCCCCGGACCCACCTGGTGGCGAAGTGGGCGGTGCCGGTCCTGCTGGGGCTGGTCTACGGCTGGTGGGCCGCGGCCAACCGGCGCCACGGCACCGAGATCACCGGCTGGAACCTGCTGTTCGGCTGGCTGACCACGCTCGTCTTCGTGGTGCTGTACTCCGTCGTCCGCGCGGTGGCCGCACGGCTGCGGCGCGAGCAGCACGCGCTGCTGTGGGCCGCGTTCACCGGCTGCGCGGTGGGCTTCCTGATCAACCAGTCCGGCCGCAGCGTGCTCCTGTCCGCGGGCATCTCGGTGGCGGTGGCGGCGGCCATGTTCGTCACGCTGTTCTACCGCTACTACACCCACGAGGACGCGACCGGCCACCGCCTGCCTTGACCGACCCGCCCCTCGGCGGCCCGGCGGCCGGGGAGCCGGGCCCGGCGGCCAGGGACAGCCGGGTTCCGCGGCTCGGCGGCCGGGAACGGCCGGGCTCGGCCGCCGTGGGCGACCGCGCCGGCGGCCTGGCCGGTGTGCGCCTCGCGCCCACCGGCCAGGGCGGCGTCCCACCCGTCCGGTCCACCGCATGCCCCCACATGCAGTCGGGCCGCTCGCCCGCCACCCCCCGGCCGTCTTGCCTGGACCCGTGGCCCCACGTCTGCGTCTCCGCCCCCGCTCCCGCCTCCGGCACGCCCTGTCGGCCGTCCTGATCGCCCTCGCCTGCCTCCTCACCCCCTGCGGCACCCTCGCCGCCTGGGCGGCCTACGCCCTCTACGACACCGGCCGCTACGTCGACGCCATGGCGCCCCTCGCCGCCGACCCCCGCGTCCGGGACGCCGTCGCGGACACCGTCCGGGACGGCGTGTTCAGCCACATCGATCCCGGACCCGCCCCCGGCGCCACCCGCCTCTTCGTGCACGACGCCGCCCGCTCCTTCACCCGCACCGAGGCGTTCCGGGCCGGCTGGGACGCCGCCAACCGGACCGTCCACGACGCCGTGATCCGCGCCCTGCGCCGGCCGCCCCGCGCCGACGACCACCGCCCCGTCACCGTCGACCTGGCCCCCGTCACCGCCCGCGTCAGACACCAGCTCGCCCGGGACCACGTACCGTTCGCGCACCGCATCCCCGTACAGCCCACCCCGGTCACCGTCCTCGGCGCCGCCGAGGCGGACCGGCTGCGCCGGGGCTACCACGCGCTGGACGTCGCCGCCGTCTGGCTCCCCCTCGCCGCCGTCGCCTGCGCCGTCACCGGCATCGCGGTCGCCGCCCGGCGCCGCCGCGCCGTCGCCGCCGCCGGCCTCGGCACGGCCCTGGGCGGCGCGCTGCTCGCCCTGGCCGTCGCCGTCGGCCGCCGCCTCACCCTGGCCGAGCTGCCGGGCACGGTGCACGGCCCGGCCGCCGGGGCCGTCTACGACGCCCTGACGGCCACCCTGCGCACCGCCGCCTGGCTCCTCGTCGCCCTCGGCCTGGCCGTCGCGCTGGTCTCCTGGCTCACCGGCCGCGTCCGCCGCCGGACACCAGCTGTTCCCGCTCCCGGAACGCCAGGGGAACTTTCCGACCCCCCGTCCCGTCTTTGATGAAGGATTTGAGGGAGAAACCGAAACGGACCATCTGTTTCACCGAGCGGAAGGCCGGGACTTGAACACGGACACCAGGGCCGCCGCATGGGCGGTCCCCCGGCACGTACGCCGCAGACGGGCCGGCCGGCGGTCCGCCCTCACCTGCGCGGTCCTGCTGTTCACCGGTCTGAGCGTGGTCCTCGGCTGCCGGACCGCCGGCACCGACGGCATCACCCCGGTACCGCAGCTCCTGGCGTTCCTGCCCTGGCTGCTCATACCCCTCGGCGTCGCCCTCCTGATCGCCGTGTTCACCCACTGGTGGTTCGGCGCGCTCTGGGGAGTGCTGCTGCTCGGCCTGCTGGCCTGGTTCATGCAGCCCTACGGCAGGACCGGCGACCCCATCGGCCCGGCCTTCGCCGAACTGCGCGTACTGACCTCGAACGTCGAGTTCGGACAGGCCACCGACGCCCTCGTCACCGCCGTCCGCCGCGAGGAGCCGGACATCGTGTTCGTCCAGGAGTGCGACCAGGCCTGCGACACGACGCTCCGCCGGAAGCTGGGCAAGACCTACCCGGACCGCCGGGCCGTCGAGGGCGACGGCTCGAAGGGTTCCGTCATCCTCAGCCGCTACCCGCTCCGGGACGCCGAGGGCGTCGACGGCACGATGGGCATGCCCGCCGCCGTCGCGGAGGTCAGCGGCACCGACGTACGGCTCCAGCTCGCCCACCCCATGCCCCCGCTGCCCGGCCAGACGGACGTCTGGCGCGAGGAGCTGGACGCGCTGCACGACGCCGTCGCGAAGGACGACAAGACCCCCACCGTCCTGGCCGGCGACTTCAACGCCTCCCAGGACCACGCCGCGTTCCGGCCGCTGCTGGACACCGGCCTGCGCGACGCGGCCCGGCTGGCCGGTTCCGGACGGACCCCGAGCTGGCCGGCGCTGACGGCGCCCACCTTCGGGGTCCAGATCGACCACGTACTGGTCTCGGAGGACTTCACCTCGCGCGAGGCCCGGTTCCTCGGCCTGGCCGACACCGACCACCGGGCCCTGCTCGTCGACCTCACCCTGCACCGGGCCGGCTGACCCGGCCCGGCACGGGTGATCCTGAGGGCCCTCAGGCCCTCAGGCCCCCAGACCCTCGGAGCGGCCCCCAGTCCCTCAGGCCCCCCGGCCCTCGGAGCGGTCAGGACGCTCAGACGCCGATGTCGGACCCGTCCGCGCGCCACACCGCCACGACCGCCGGGCGCACGATCTTGCCCGCCCCGTCGGGCCAGGTGCTGGCCGGGTTCTCCACCGAGGCGCCGTCCACCTCGCCCGGGTGCTGCACGGCGACCAGCACGCGCCGGTCCTGGATGAGCGGACCGCAGGTCTCGGCGCCGGTCGGCACGGTCAGGAACTGCTTCAGCTCACCGCGCCGCTCACCGGAGGTCGCGACACCGAAGAGGCCGTCGTGGGTACCGAGCGCGTTGCCGTCGGTGGAGAGCCACAGGTTGCCGTGGTCGTCGAAGGCCACGTTGTCCGGGCAGGAGATCGGGCTGACGTTCTCCTTCGGGAAGCCCGCGAAGTACGTCGCGGAGTCCTCCGGGTCACCGGCCACCAGGAACAGCGACCAGCCGAACTTCAGGCTGTCCGCGCGGTTGCGGTGCTCGGTCAGCTCCAGGACGTGCCCGTGCTTGTTGGCGTTGCGCGGGTTGGCCTCGTCCGCCTTGGCGTAGGAGCCGACGCCCCGGTTGCTGTTGTTGGTGAGGGCGACGTACACCTTGCCGGTCTTCGGCGAGGGCTCGATGTCCTCGGGCCGGTCCATCTTGGTGGCGCCGACCTTGTCACCGGCGAGGCGGGTGAAGACGCACACCTCCTCGGCGCTCATCCCCTCCACGTGCGAGACGGCGCCGTCCTCGTCGGCGGTGACCAGCGGGATCCACACGCCGCTGCCGTCGAACTCGCCGTCGCCCGGCAGCTTGCCCGTGCCGTCGATCTCGATCGCGGGGGAGTCGCCGGTGAGCTTGGCGACGTACAGCGTCCCCTCGTCGAGCAGGGAGAGGTTGTGCTCGCGCGCGGCCCGGGAGGACCCCTTCTTCATCCGCTTGCTGCCGACGAACTTGTAGAAGTAGTCGAACCGCTCGTCGTCGCCGGTGTACACGACCGGACGCCCGTCCGAGGTCAGCCGCACGGTGGCGGCCTCGTGCTTGAACCGGCCCAGCAGGGTGTGCTTGCGGGGCGTGGAGTCCGGGTCGTACGGGTCCAGCTCGACGACGTAGCCGAAGCGGTGCACCTCGTTGGGCTCCTGGGCGACGTCGAAGCGCTTGTCGAACCGCTCCCACTTGCGCTCGGTGGCGCCGGTGCCGATGCCGTACCGCTTGTCGGTGGTGCGGCTGCTGTTGGCGAAGTACTGGTTGAAGTTCTCCTCGCCGTGCAGCGTGGTGCCCCACGGGGTGGTGCCGCCGGAGCAGTTGTTGAGGGTGCCGAGCACCTTCCTGCCCGTCCGGTCGGCGGAGGTCTTCAGCAGGTCGGAGCCGGCGGCCGGGCCGGTCAGCCGGAACTCGGTGGTGGCGGTGACGCGGCGGTTGAGCTGGTGCCGGGTGACGGGCGTGAGCTTGCCGGTCCTGCGGTCCTCCTCGACGACCACGGCGGACAGGCCGTGCGCGGCCCAGGCGATCTCGACCTGCTCGCGGGTCGGGTTCTCCGCGTCGTAGCCGCGGAACATGAGCACCTCGTCGGTGTACTCGTGGTTGGCCACGAGCAGCTGCCGGCCGCGCTCGTCCAGCGGCAGCAGTGCGAGGAAGTCGTTGTTGTACCCGAACTGACCGGCCTGGGCCTTCGCGGTTTGGTTCTCCGGGTCGAAGGCGGGGGCGCCGCGCAGGATGGGCTCGCCCCAGCGGATCACGACGTTCTGCCGGTAGCCGTCCGGCACGGTGACGGCGTCGTTCGTGTTGGGCGCCACGGGCGTGAAGCGCAGCCCGCGCGCACCCTTCGGTTTGCTCTGGCCGTGTCCCGTGCCCTTGCCCTTGCCGGCCGCCTGCGCCTCGGGAGCGGCACCGACGGTGACCGCGCCGGCGCCCGCCGCGGCGACGGTGACCACGGCGGCGGCCCGCATCATCGACCGGCGGCTGAGCGCCCCGGCGATGACGTCACCGACGTACTCGTTGTCACTGGTGTTGGGCACCTCGTGGAAGCAGGCGTCACCACACCGGAAACGACAGGTCATGGCGGAACGGCCGCCAGGGTGGGAACCGGACGGTGTTCCGATCAACGGCAGCAGCTTGCGCACTTTTGCTCTCCCCTTGGATGCCCTTGGTGTCAGCGTGACCGTAGGGGCACATATGTGCGGCAGTCGGGCGCCCGAATGAACAGGGGGTGAACTGAGGGCAAGCGTCGGGAAGTTCCTCGCCACCGGGACGCCACGCGCAGACGGGCCGGAAGCGGCCCTTGACGCGGGCCCGGTCCGTGTGCCAGACCGTGGCCGGAAGCGGAAGCGGAGGCCGCTAACCTTACGTGTCCGTCCTGGCCAGGGATTGGCGGGCTTCAACTCATGCGAAGGGTTGCGCACATGGGCATTCTCACTCTCCTGCGGAACGCGTTCGGCCGCTCACGCAAAGCGCGGTCCGCCCAACCGGAGGAGGCCACACAGGAGACGGCCCCGACGCCGGAACCGACGGAGACCGCGGCTGCCACGCCTCCTCCCAAGGAGGAGCCCGAGGCCCCGGCCCCGGCCCCGACCCGCCCCGAGCCCGCCCCGGCGGTCCCGGAGCCGCGCACGTCCACCGAGGACGACACCCCCGACGACGTACACGACGTACACGAACTGGTCACCGCCGCCTTCGACAACCTCACGGTCCCCAAGCCGTCCCCGTCCCCCGACGACACCCCCACCCCTACGGCAACGGACCCGACCCCCGCCCCGGAGCCCACCCCCGACCCGGAGCCTGCCCGCGAGCCCGAGCCCACCCCCGACCCGGAGCCTGCCCGCGAGCCCGAGCCCACCCCCGAGCCCGAGCCCCAGGCAACGACGACCCCCGAACCGGACCAGGAACCCGCCCCCGCCCCGGAACCACAACCGGAACCAGAACCGGACCCGGCCACCACCCCCACCCCCGACCCGGCCCCCACCACCCCCGCCACCACCACCCCCACCCCCGAACCCGCAGCCGCCGACGTCGAGGAACCCCCACAGGGGCCACCCGCACCCGAAGACGAAAGCCGCACGGGCGGTGCGGGTGGGAAAACAAAGCCGGCCGAAGCCGAAGGCGAGGCCAAAACCCCCGCCACCCCACCCGCACGCATCCGCTCCCGCGCCCCCCACCTCCTCCCCGCCCACAAGGCCGCCGCCGCCACCCTCCGCAAGAAGGACCTCACCGGCACCCGCGCCAAGGTCTACCTCGTCCTCGACCGCTCCGCGAGCATGCGCCCGTACTACAAGGACGGCTCCGCCCAGGCCCTCGCCGACCAGGCGCTCGCCCTCGCCGCGCACGTCGAGACCGACCCCGCCGTCCCCGTCGTCTTCTTCTCCACGGAGATCGACGGAACGACCACCCTCACCCTCACCGACCACGAGAACAAGATCGACACCACCCACGCGGAACTGGGCCGCATGGGCCGCACCAGCTACCACGCCGCCGTCGCCGAGATCCTGTCCCTCCACGACAAGTCCGCGGACCCCACCGCCCCCGCCCTGGTGATCTTCCAGACGGACGGCGCCCCCGACGCCAAGACCCCCGCCACCCAGGCCCTCACCGAGGCGGCGAAGACGCACCCCTCCCTCTTCTTCTCCTTCGTCGCCTTCGGCGACCCGGAGAACAAGGCGTTCGACTACCTCCGCAAGCTCAAGACCGGCAACACGTCGTACTTCCTCGCCGGCCAGGCCCCACGGGAGCTGACCGACAAGGAGCTGTACGAGGGCGTCCTCGCGTCCTGGCGCCCGGAAACGCGGGTGAGTGGATCTCCCCAGGCCAAGTAGGATTTCGACCATGGCGGCCACTGGAACCGAGAAGCAGGGGGCGAAGGCGTTCTACGTCTCGACCCCCATCTACTACGTCAACGACGCTCCTCACCTGGGCCACGCCTATACGACCGTCGCAGGCGACGTGCTCACCCGCTGGCACCGCCAGCGCGGTGAGAAGGTGTGGTACCTCACCGGCACGGACGAGCACGGTCAGAAGATCATGCGTACGGCGGAGGCGAACGGCGTCAGCCCGCAGCAGTGGGCGGACAAGCTCGTCACCGAGTCCTGGGAACCCCTGTGGGAACACCTCGACATCGCCAACGACGACTTCATCCGCACCACGCAGCAGCGGCACACCGACCGCGTCCAGGAGTTCGTGCAGGACCTGTACGACAAGGACGAGATCTACAAGGGCGGCTACGAGGGCCCGTACTGCGTGGGCTGCGAGGAGTACAAGCTCCCCGGCGAGCTGCTCGACGGCGAGGGCGAGTACGCGGGCCAGAAGCTGTGTCCGATCCACAAGAAGCCGGTGGAGATCCTCAGCGAGGAGAACTACTTCTTCAAGCTGAGCGCGTACGGCGAGAAGCTCCTCGCCCACTACGAGGCCAACCCGGACTTCATCCAGCCCGAGTCCGCGCGCAACGAGGTCGTGAACTTCGTCCGCCAGGGCCTCCAGGACCTCTCCATCTCGCGCTCGACCTTCGACTGGGGCATCCCGATCCCCTGGGACGAGAAGCACGTCATCTACGTGTGGATCGACGCACTGCTGAACTACGCCACGGCGGTCGGCTACAACCAGAACCAGCAGAAGTTCGAGGAGACCTTCCCCGCCGACGTGCACCTGGTCGGCAAGGACATCCTCCGCTTCCACGCGGTGATCTGGCCGGCCATGCTGATGGCCCAGGGCCTGCCCCTGCCCGGCAAGGTCGCCGCCAACGGCTGGCTGATGGTCGGCGGCGAGAAGATGTCGAAGTCGAACCTGACCGGCATCAAGCCGCAGGACCTGACCTCGCACTTCGGCGTGGACGCCTACCGCTGGTACTTCCTGCGCGCGATCGCCTTCGGCCAGGACGGCTCGTTCTCGTGGGAGGACTTCTCCGCCCGCTACACCAGCGAGCTGGCCAACGACTACGGCAACCTCGCTTCCCGCGTCGCCGCCATGGTCGGCAAGTACTTCGGCGGCTCCCTGCCCGAGGCCACGGCCGACGGCGCGGCCGAGGAGGCGATCCACGCGGGTCTCGCCAAGGCCGTCACCGAGGCCGACCGCAAGATCGGCGAGGAGCTGGACTTCCAGGGCGGCATCCTGGCCGTCTTCGACTTCGTGAAGCAGGTCAACGGCTACATCACGGAGCAGGAGCCGTGGAAGGTGGCCAAGGACACCTCGGACGAGGGCAAGGCCCGCCTGGCCACCATCCTCTACACGGCCGCCGAGTCGCTCCGCGCCGTCGCCGTCCTGCTCAACCCGGTCATGCCGGAGACCTCCCAGAAGCTCTGGGACTCCCTCGGCGCGGAGGGCTCCCTGGGCGCCCTCGCCGAGCAGCGGATCCAGGACGCCGCCGACTGGGGCCGGCTGCCGGCCGGCTCGACGGTGACCAAGGGCGCGGTCCTCTTCCCGCGTCTCGAGGAGAAGCCGAGCGCGTAACACACGTGCCACAAGCGCGGGGCCGGGGAGAGCGGAACCTTCTCCCCGGCCCCGCGCTCTGTCACGATCACCCCAGGCGGGCCGTCCGGCCGTCGCCGCAGCTCATCCGGGGGGACAGATCCCATGGCCCTGTTCGGCAACGCCCACAGCATCAACCCGACGCAGGCGGCCCAGGAGTACGCGCGCCTCCTGGGCCACGGCGAGCAGGTGCACGCCGCCTACCTGCTGATCCGCGACACCATCCTCTTCACCGACCGCCGCCTGATCCTGATCGACAAGCAGGGCATCACCGGCAAGAAGACGGAGTACCACTCCGTCCCGTACCGCAGCATCACCCACTTCTCCGTCGAGACGGCCGGCCACTTCGACCTCGACGCCGAACTGAAGATCTGGCTCTCCGGCACCCCCGCGCCCCTGCAGAAGACCTTCACCAAGGGCGTCGACATCTACGAGGTCCAGGCGATCCTCACCCAGTTCGTGGCCCGCTAGGCCCTGTCGAGCCCGCGCGAAGGCGCCCGGGACGGACCGTCCGTCCGTCCCGGGCGCCTTCGCGCGTACCGCCGCTCTACTTGGGCTGCGGCTTGCGCACCGACAGGTGCAGCTCCCTCAGCCGGGACTCGTCCAGCTCCGTCGGGGCGCCCATCATCAGGTCCTGGGCGTTGCCGTTGAGCGGGAAGGCGATGGTCTCGCGGATGTTGGGCTCGTCGGCCAGCAGCATGACGATGCGGTCGACGCCGGGGGCGATGCCGCCGTGCGGCGGGGCGCCGAAACGGAACGCGCGCAGCATGCCGGCGAACTCCCGCTCCACGGTCTCCGCGTCGTAACCGGCGATCTCGAACGCCTTCAGCATGATGTCCGGCTCGTGGTTCCGGATCGCGCCGGAGGACAGCTCCACACCGTTGCAGACGATGTCGTACTGCCAGGCGAGGATGGACAGCGGGTCCTGGGACTGGAGGGCTTCCATGCCGCCCTGCGGCATCGAGAACGGGTTGTGGGAGAAGTCGATCTTCCCCGTCTCCTCGTCCTTCTCGTACATCGGGAAGTCCACGATCCAGCAGAACCGGAAGACGTTCTCCTCGAACTGCCCGGCGCGCTTGGCGGCCTCGACCCGCACCGCGCCCATGATCTTGGAGACCTCGTCGAACTCGCCCGCGCCGAAGAACACCGCGTGCCCGGCGGCCAGCGACAGCCGCTTGGTCAGCTCCGCGACGTTCTCCTCGGTGAGGAACTTGGCGATCGGGCCGGTCAGCGAGCCGTCCTCACCGACCCGGACCCAGGCCAGGCCCTTGGCGCCCTGGGAGACGGCGTAGTCACCGAGCTGGTCGAAGAACTTGCGGGGCTGGGCCGCGACGTCCGGCACCGGCAGCGCGCGCACGTGCTTGCCGGCGAAGGCCTTGAACTCCGAGCCCTCGAAGATGTCGGTGATGTCCACCAGCTCCAGCTTGGCGCGCAGGTCCGGCTTGTCGGAGCCGTACTTGAGCATCGCCTCGCGGAACGGGATCCGCGGGAAGGGGGAGGTCACTTCCCGGCCGTTGCCGAACTCCGTGAACAGCTCCGTCATCAGCTGCTCGATCGGCTGGAAGACGTCCTCCTGCTCGACGAAGCTCATCTCGACGTCGAGCTGGTAGAACTCGCCCGGCGAGCGGTCGGCGCGGGCGTCCTCGTCGCGGAAGCAGGGCGCGATCTGGAAGTAGCGGTCGAAGCCCGAGATCATCAGCAGCTGCTTGAACTGCTGCGGGGCCTGGGGCAGCGCGTAGAAGCGGCCCGCGTGCAGGCGGGAGGGGACGACGAAGTCGCGGGCGCCCTCGGGGGAGGTGGCGGTCAGGATCGGCGTCGCCATCTCGTTGAAGCCGAGGGCCACCATCTTGCTGCGGATCGAGGAGATCACCGACGTGCGCAGCATGATGTTGCGGTGCATGCGCTCGCGGCGCAGGTCCAGGAAGCGGTACTCCAGGCGCCGCTCCTCGTTCACCCCGTCCTCGGTGTTGATGGTGAACGGCAGCGGCTGGGCGGCGCCGAGCAGCTCGACCTCACCCACCTCGACCTCGACCTCACCGGTGGGCAGGTCCGGGTTGACGTTCTCGGCACCGCGCGAGACGACCTTGCCGTCCACCCGGACGGTCGACTCCTTGGTCAGCTTGTCCAGCGCCTCGTACGCGTCCGTACCCGGACGGGCGACGAGCTGGGTGATGCCGTAGTGATCGCGCAGATCGATGAAGAGGATGCCGCCCAGGTCGCGCCGATTGTGCAGCCAGCCGCTCAGCCGGACGTCGCTGCCGACGTCAGAGGCGCGGAGCTCGCCGCAGGTGTGGGACCTGTACCGATGCATCGTCGTTCATCCAGTCTTCGCGGATCGGGGTGGGCGTTTCACGTGAAACAAGCCCAGCGTACCGGGCGGCCGGTCCCCGCTTCCTCCCCCTTGACTCCGCCGCGGCCATCGGCACCCCCTGACCACCGGCATCACGGCGACCACCGGCACCACCGGGACCACCTCGACCGGTGGCAACCTGCGATCACCTCTCCATAGAGTGGAGCAATGCGCACTGGTGAGCCCCTGCCCGCTGTGGGGGACGTCCTGGCCGCCCTCGCGACCGGCCTGTGGCACTGGGACACGGCCACCGGGCTCGTCACGGTCGACGCCGAGGCGGCACGGCTGCTCGGGCTGCCCGCCCGTCAGGTGAGTCTCCAGCAGGCCCAGGTGCGCTCCCGGCTGCACCCGGTCGACTGGAACGAGATCATCGGCGTCGTCCGGCTCGCCGCCACCGAAGGCACGGTCGCCGAGGTACGCGCCCGGATCATGGACGAACAGGGCCGGGTCGTCCGCGTGGCCCGCAGCCGCTCCAAGCCCTCCTTCGACCCCGGGAGCAAGACCTACCGGGTGGTCGGCACCCTCCAGGAGGTCACCGAACCGTCGCCGGGCACCGCCGCCGGGAGCGGCGCGGTCACCGGCGACTGGCGCCGCTCCCGCGAGGCGTTCCTGCTGGACGCGGGCCGGGCGCTGGCCGAGGCGCGGTCGACGGAGGAGGTGCTGCGGGTCGCGGCGGGGCTGTCGATGCCGGGGTTCTCGCCGGACGGAATGGCCGTCTTCGGCATCGAGGGCGACGAGCTGGCCATCATCGGCCACCGCACCCAGCCGGAGCGCCAGGACAGTCCGTTCGCCCGGATGGGGCTGGAGACCGACTACCCGGCCGCCGAGGTGGTCCGCACCGGCCGCGCCGTCTACCTCTCCTCCCCCGAGGAGTACGCCGCCCGCTACCCGCTCACCTGGCCGCTGGCCAAGTCCTTCCACCGGCAGTCCTGGGCGTTCCTGCCGCTGACCGTGGCGGGCCGCACGATGGGCGCCTGGATGGCCGCCTTCTCCTACCCGGTCACCTTCACCCCGGACGAGCGGTCGGTGCTGACCACCGTGGCCCGGATGATGGCGCAGGCCCTGTCCCGGGCCGGCGCGGACGAGATCCGGCGGGAGCTGACCGACGGGCTCCAGCGCTCGATGCTGCCCGCGGTGGGCCCGCAGATCCCGGGCGTGCGGATCACCGCCCGGTACGTCCCCACCGGCGGCGGGCTCCAGGTGGGCGGCGACTGGTACGACGTGATCCCGCTGCCCCACGACCGCCTCGCCCTGGTCATCGGTGACGTACAGGGCCATGACGTACGGGCCGCGGGGCTGATGGGCCAGTTGCGCATCGCCCTGCGCGCCTACGCCTCCGAGGGCCACCGTCCCGACGCGGTGCTCTCCCGCGCCTCGCGCTTCTTCCACGGCCTCACCCAGTCCGCCGACGACCCCGGCGACACCCGCTTCGCCACCTGTCTCTACGTCGAGGTCGACCCCGCCACCGGGACCCTGGAGACCGCCCGCGCCGGCCACCTCGACCCGGGGATGCGGATGGCGGACGGGACGGTGCTGGTCCGGGCCACGGCCGGCGGGCTGCCGCTGGGCGTCGACCCGGACAGCGACTACCCCATCACGCGGCTCGCCCTGGAGCCCGGCGAGACGCTGATGCTGATCACCGACGGTGTGCTGGAGACCGGCGGCCACGACCTGGACTCCGGCTGGCTGCGGCTGCGCGCCGTCCTGGAGGAGCACCGCACCAGCGGCCTGGAGGAGCTGGCCGACGCACTGGTCCAGGCCGTCCACGGACCGTCCTCCCACCACACCACCGGTCCGTTCGCCGACCGCCGGGAGGACGACATCGCCTTCCTGATGCTCTGCCGGTCGGGGAAGGACGACAACTGCGGCGAGGCGGCCCTCCCCCGCCCGCCGGGCCGCCGCACGATGCTCACGGTCCGGCAGGCCGAGCCGGAGCGGATCGGCACCGCGCGGCGGCATCTGCGCGACCTGCTGTACGACTGGCCCAGCGAGGACCAGAGGGACTCCGCGGTGCTGCTGCTCTCCGAGACGCTGACCAACGTCCTGGTGCACACCGACGCCGACGCGCTGATGGTCGCCGAGGTCACCGGCGATCCCGGCGGGCGCCGCATCCGGGTCGAGGTCTCCGACGCCGGCCAGGACCTGCCGCACAAGCGCAGTCCGGGCGAGATGGCGTCCTCCGGGCGGGGCCTGATGCTGATCGAGATGCTCGCCGACCAGTGGGGCGTCACCCCGCGCGGCGAGGGCAAGAGCATCTGGTTCGACCTCTACGAGGGCTCCACCGGCCCGGAGCTGTCCGTGTCCGTGTAGCGGTGCTGCACCTCCCGGACGATCCCGAACCCGGCGGCGGTCAGCGGCACCGCGAGCAGCATCCCCATGATGCCCGCCACCGAGGCCCCCGCGGTCAGCGCGAGCAGCACCACCACCGGGTGCATGTGCACGGTGCGGCTCTGGATCACCGGCTGGAGCACATGCCCTTCCAGCAGCTGCACGGCCACCACCACGCCCAGCGCCCACAGCGCGATCACGAACCCCCGGTCGGCCAGCGCCACCAGCACCGCCGCCGCGCCGGACAGGAACGCCCCGAGGTAAGGGATGTAGGCGCCGACGAACACCAGCGCGCCGAGCCCCAGCGCGCCCGGCACCCGCAGCACGAGCAGCCCCACGGTGATGCAGACCGCGTCGATCAGCGCGATGACCGTGGTGCCCCGCATGAACCCCTCGACCGCCTCGAAGGCCCGCCGCGCCATCGCCTCCGCGACATCCGCGCCGCTGTGCGGGACCAGCGCCCGTACCGTGCCGGCCGCCCGGTCGGAGTCGCGCAGGAAGAAGAAGACCAGCAGCAGCGCGAGTACGGCCATGGCGATCGTCTCCCCCACCACGCTCACACCGCTGAGCACCCCGGAGGCCGCGGTGCCGCCGAACCTGCGGAGCAGTTCCCGCCCGTTGGCGGCGAGGTCGTCCAGCGAGGTCCCGGCCGCGCCGAAGTGGTCGGCGAGGTCCCGCGCGGAGGTCCGCAGGGAGTCGACGATCTGCGCGCCGCTGTCGACGAGCGCCGCCACCACGATGTAGACGGCACCGCCGACCACGACCAGCACGGCGACACAGGTGAGCAGCGCGGCCAGCGACCGCTGCACATGGGCGGCGACCAGCCGCCGGTACAGCGGCCGCAGCAGGGCGGTGCCGAGCAGCGCGAGCAGCACGGGCGTCACGGTGGTCCGGAACTCGACGCAGATCCGGATGCCGACGTAGACGACACCGGTGGCCAGCAGAATGACGACACACCAGGAGGCGAACCGGCGCACGGGCACGGGAAGCAACAGCACACCCCCACCCGACCACGCGCGAGGTGGGCCGTCCCGTCAGGACGGCCCACCCGGGTGACGCTCCGTCAGCCGGCCCGGCGTCAGGCCTCCGGCCCCGTCTCCGACATCCCGTGCACCGCCGGAACGGTCCCCAGCCGCCCCTTCTGGAAGTCCTCGAAGGCCTGCTGCAGCTCGTCGCGGGTGTTCATCACGAACGGGCCGTAGTGGACCATGGGCTCCCGGATGGGCCGCCCGCCGAGCAGGACGACCTCCAGGTCGGGGGTGTTCCCGTCCTGCTTCTCGTCGGCCCGCACGGTGAGCGAGGAACCGGCGCCGAAGACGGCGGCCTGCCCGGTGTGCACCGGCCGGCGCTCGGCGCCCACCGAGCCGCGCCCGGCGAGGACGTACGCGAGGCCGTTGAAGTCCTCGCGCCAGGGCAGGGTCAGTTCGGCGCCCGGCGCGAGCGTCGCGTGGATCATGGTGATCGGCGTGAACGTGGAGCCGGGCCCCTGGTGGCCGTCCAGCTCGCCGGCGATGACCCGGACCAGCGCACCGCCGTCCGGGGAGGCGAGCAGGGCCACGCTGCCGCCGCGGATGTCCTGGTACTTCGGGGCCATCATCTTGTCCTTGGCCGGCAGGTTCACCCACAGCTGGAGCCCGTGGAAGAGGCCGCCGGACAGGACGAGGGACTCCGGCGGCGCCTCGATGTGCAGCAGGCCGCTGCCCGCCGTCATCCACTGGGTGTCGCCGTTGGTGATGGTGCCGCCACCGCCGTGGCTGTCCTGGTGGTCGAAGATGCCGTCGATGATGTAGGTGACGGTCTCGAAGCCGCGGTGCGGGTGCCAGGGGGTGCCCTTGGGCTCTCCGGGCGCGTACTCCACCTCGCCCATCTGGTCCATCATGATGAACGGGTCGAGGTGGCGGTAGTTGATCCCGGCGAACGCGCGGCGCACCGGGAAGCCCTCGCCCTCGAAACCGCTGGGCGCGGTCGTGACGGTGAGCACGGGGCGCGCCACCGCGTCCGCGGGCGCGGTCACGCGGGGGAGCATGAGCGGGTTCTCGACGGTCACGGCAGGCATGTCGACCTCCTTGGGCGGCGTGCGTTCCACTTTAGTTGAGCGTTGAACTTCTTGCTACCCCAGAACGGCGAGAGCCCGGAGGGCATTCCCTCCGGGCTCCACCGGCATACGCGGCCGGTCTCGGCCGTACACCTCAGCCGTACACCTCAGCCGTACATCCGCCGCATCGCAAAATCGACCATCTGTTCGACAGCCTTGGCGTCGAAGACCATCCGGTGCTCCCCCTCCATGTCGAGGACGAACCCGTACCCGGTCGGCAGCAGGTCGAGCACCTCGGCGCCGGTGATCACGAAGTACTTGGACTCCTTGCCCGCGTACCGGCGCAGTTCCTTGAGCGTGGTGAACATGGGGATCACCGGCTGCTGGGTGTTGTGCAGGGCGAGGAAGCCGGGGTTGTCGCCGCGCGGGCAGTAGACCTTCGAGGTCGCGAAGACCTGCTGGAAGTCCTCGGCGGCCAGCTGCCCGGTGGTGAAGGCCCGCACCGCGTCCGCGAGCGAGGGCGGGGACGGCTCGGGGTACAGCGGCGGCTGCTGCCCGTATCCGCCGGACATCGGCTGCTGCGGCGGGGCGTACTGCTGCTGCGGGCCCGCGGTCTGGTCGTAGCCGTACATGGCCCAAAGCCTAGCGAGTGAAGGGTCACAGATGGAGCGGTCGGGGTTGCGACTTATTACCGACGGGTAGCATCATCGTAGCTACCGGCCGGTACATGGCTGGTTTCACGTGGAACAGGAGCGAGGAGTCAGTGCCTCGCCGATCTCGCAACGGAGCTCAGTCATGGGGCACTACAAACCGAATCTCCGCGACATCGAGTTCAACCTCTTCGAAGTGCTGGGACGCGACGAGGTGTACGGCACCGGTCCGTTCGGGGAGATGGACGTCGACACCGCCAAGAGCGTCCTGGAGGAGCTGACCCGCCTCTCCGAGAACGAGCTGGCGGCCTCCTTCGAGGACGCCGACCGCAACCCGCCGGTCTTCGACCCCGAGACGAACACCGCCCCCGTCCCGGCGTCCTTCAAGAAGAGCTACCAGGCCTTCATGGACTCCGAGTACTGGCGCCTGGGCCTGCCCGAGGAGATCGGCGGCACCACCTCGCCGCGCTCCCTGATCTGGGCCTACGCGGAGCTGGTCCTCGGCGCCAACCCGGCCGTGTGGATGTACTCCTCCGGCCCGGCCTTCGCGGGCATCCTCTTCGACGAGGGCAACGAGGTCCAGAAGCAGATCGCGAAGATCGCCGTCGAGCGCCAGTGGGGCTCGACCATGGTGCTCACCGAGCCGGACGCGGGCTCCGACGTCGGCGCCGGCCGCACCAAGGCGGTCCGGCAGGAGGACGGCTCCTGGCACATCGAGGGCGTGAAGCGGTTCATCACGTCCGGCGAGCACGACATGTCGGAGAACATCCTCCACTACGTCCTCGCCCGCCCCGAGGGCGCCGGCCCCGGCACCAAGGGCCTGTCCCTCTTCCTCGTCCCGAAGTACGAGTTCGACGTCGAGACCGGCGAGCTGGGCGCGCGCAACGGCGTCTACGCCACCAACGTCGAGCACAAGATGGGCCTGAAGGCGTCCAACACCTGCGAGATGACCTTCGGCGACCGCCACCCCGCCAAGGGCTGGCTGATCGGCGACAAGCACGACGGCATCCGCCAGATGTTCCGCATCATCGAGTTCGCCCGCATGATGGTCGGTACGAAGGCCATCTCGACCCTGTCGACGGGCTACCTCAACGCGCTGGAGTACGCCAAGGAGCGCGTCCAGGGCCCCGACCTGGCCAACTTCATGGACAAAACCGCGCCCAAGGTCACCATCACCCACCACCCCGACGTCCGCCGCTCGCTGATGACGCAGAAGGCGTACGCCGAGGGCATGCGCGCCCTGGTGATGTACACCGCGGCCGTGCAGGACACCATCCAGGTCAAGGAGGCGAACGGCGAGGACGCCTCCGCCGACCACGCCCTCAACGACCTGCTGCTGCCGATCGTCAAGGGCTACGGCTCGGAGAAGGCGTACGAGCAGCTCGCCCAGTCGCTCCAGACCTTCGGCGGCTCCGGGTTCCTCCAGGAGTATCCGGTCGAGCAGTACATCCGCGACGCCAAGATCGACACCCTGTACGAGGGCACCACGGCGATCCAGGGCCAGGACTACTTCTTCCGGAAGATCGTCCGCAACCAGGGCGCCGCGCTGAACTCGCTCGCCGAGGACATCAAGAAGTTCCTCGCCCTCGGCACCGGCGGCGACGAACTGGCGGGCGCCCGTGAGCACCTCGCCAAGGCCGCCGTCGAACTGGAGGCGATCGTCGGCCAGATGCTCACCGACCTCGCCGCCACCGAGCAGGACGTCAAGAACATCTACAAGGTCGGGCTCAACACCACCCGCCTGCTGATGGCCTCCGGTGACGTGATCGTCGGCTACCTGCTGCTCAAGGGCGCCGCGGTCGCCGCCGAGAAGCTGCCGGCCGCGTCCGCGAAGGACAAGGCGTTCTACACCGGCAAGATCGCCGCCGCGAAGTTCTTCGCCGCGAACGTCCTGCCCGGCGTCACCCTGGCCCGCAAGGTCGCCCAGGGCGTCGAGCTGGACCTGATGGAGCTGGACGAGGCCGCGTTCTGACGGTACTTCGGCCAGGGCCCGCTCCCGGTGGACGACGGGGAGCGGGCCCTCGCCCGTCGTGCGGGTGAACGCCCCGTCGTTAAGGTGGCCCCATGAGCGAACCCCCCCGCTTCGACCGCGGCCACACCGATGACCTGATGTCCTTCCTCGCGGCGTCCCCGACGCCGTACCACGCCGTGGCGAACGCCGCCCAGCGACTGGAGAAGGCGGGCTTCAGGCAGGTCGCGGAGACGGACGCCTGGGACGCCACGAGCGGCGGCAAGTACGTCCTGCGCGGCGGCGCGATCATCGCCTGGTACGTCCCCGAGGGCGCCGATCCGCACACCCCCTTCCGCATCGTCGGCGCCCACACCGACTCGCCCAACCTGCGCGTCAAGCCGCGCCCGGACACCGGGGCGCACGGCTGGCGCCAGGTCGCCGTGGAGATCTACGGCGGACCGCTGCTGAACTCCTGGCTCGACCGCGACCTGGGCCTGGCCGGGCGGCTCACCCTGCGCGACGGCTCGACCCGCCTCGTCAACGTCGACCGGCCCCTGCTGCGCGTCCCGCAGCTCGCCATCCACCTGGACCGCAACGTCACCGCCGACGGCCTCAAACTCGACAAGCAGCGCCACCTCCAGCCCGTCTGGGGCCTCTCCGAGACCGTCCGCGACGGCGACCTGATCGCCTTCCTGGAGCAGGAGGCGGGCCTGGACGCCGGTTCGGTCACCGGCTGGGACCTGATGACGCACTCCGTGGAGGCCCCCGCGTACCTGGGCCGCGACCGGGAGCTGGTCGCCGGGCCGCGCATGGACAACCTGCTGTCCGTGCACGCCGGGACGGCCGCGCTGGCCGCGGCGGCGGCGCACGGGAGCGGACTGTCGTACCTCCCGGTCCTCGCCGCCTTCGACCACGAGGAGACCGGCTCGCAGTCGGACACCGGCGCGGACGGGCCGCTGCTCGGCACCGTGCTGGAACGCTCGGTGCTGGCCCGCGGCGGCACGTTCGAGGACCGGGCCCGGGCCTTCGCCGGCACCGTCTGCCTCTCCTCCGACACCGGCCACGCCGTCCACCCCAACTACGCCGAGCGGCACGACCCGACGCACCACCCGCGGATCAACGGCGGCCCGATCCTCAAGGTCAACGTCAACAACCGGTACGCCACGGACGGTTCGGGCCGCGCGGTGTTCGCCGCCGCCTGCGAGAAGGCGGGCGTCCCCTTCCAGTCCTTCGTCTCCAACAACTCCATGCCGTGCGGCACGACGATCGGCCCGATCACCGCCGCCCGGCACGGCATCCGGACCGTCGACATCGGCACCGCCATCCTGTCGATGCACAGCGCCCGCGAGCTGTGCGGCGCCGACGACCCGCGGTTGCTGGCGAACGCGCTGGTGGCGTTCCTCCAGTCGTAGAACGGCCCGCCACCGCATGGGTGTTGCCTCCCGGGGTAACCGAACGGAACCGGATCGACCGGAAAGACCGGAACCGACCGGACCTACAGGGAGGCGACAGTCATGGGCCTCGGCGGGTGCATCATCCTCATCGCCGTGGGAGCCATCCTCACGTTCGCGACCGACTGGGACATGCAGGGTGTCAATCTCGACCTGGTCGGCGTCATCTTCATGATCGTCGGCCTGATCGGTGTCGCGACCTTCAGCAGCATCGCCCGCAGGCGGCGCGTCGTGATGCCCCCGACGACCCCGGTCGTCGAGGAACGGCCCCACTCGCGCGACGGTTACAACAACGGTTACGGCGCCTGACCGCCCCGGCGTGACTCAGGCGCCCGGCCCCACCGGCGCGCGCTCCGGGCAGCGCGCGCTCCGGCAGCGCGGGGTTCCGGCAGCGCTTGTCCTGTCGGCGCGTCCACGTGGTCCGGCACCTCGTCGTGGCGGTCGCCGGCCGGCTCGCGCGGGCGACGCGCAGCTCGCCGGCCGCGCCGGGAGGCCGGACTCAGCCCCTCGGCCTACCGCCGACGTTTCGGACCGGCCACCGGGGAAGCGATCCCCGTATGACATCCCGTAAGAGATTCCTCGTGTACGACCGGCTCCTCGGCTTCGGTGACGACTACTGGATCGAGGACGACCGGGGCGACAAGGTCTTCCTCGTCGACGGCAAGGCGATGCGGCTGCGGGACACCTGGGAGCTGAAGGACACCCAGGGGCGGGTGCTCATCGGCATCCACCAGAAGATGTTCGCGCTGCGCGACACCATGGTGATCGAACGGGCCGGTGAGCCGCTGGCCACCATCAAGCGCAAGCGGCTGTCGCTGCTGCGCAACCACTACCGGGTGGCCCTGGCCGACGGCAACGAACTGGACGTCAGCGGCAAGATCCTCGACCGGGAGTTCGCCATCGAGTACGACGGCGACCTGCTGGCCGTGATCTCCCGCCGCCTGCTGACCGTCCGGGACACCTACGGCCTGGACGTCGTCCACGAGGACGCCGATCCGGCGCTGCTGATCGCCCTGACGGTGTGCGTGATCCACTTGGCGGAGAAGGAGCGGGAGAAGGGGCAGGAGAAGGAGCGGGAGAAGGAGCGGGGGGACCGCTGAGCGGGTGCCCGGCGCCGGGTGGGGCACCACCCTGGCATTCGAGGCGTCAACACGGGCCTACGATCGTCACACGAAAGCACTGCCGGGGTGCCGCACAGCAGCGTAACTTAGCCTCCCAAGACGCCCGCCGACCGCCGCCCGTCCACCTTGTACCGACCGCCTGTACCGACCGCCGAGGGGTCCCGTTCCGTGAGTCTGCATCCCACCCTCCAGCCCTACGCCGACGCCTGGACTCACTCCATCGAAGCGATATCCGAGCTGGTGCAGCCGCTCGTGGAAGCAGAGTGGAACCGCCGTACGCCGTGCCCCGGCTGGTCCGTGCGCGATGTCGTCTCCCATGTCATCGGCCTGGACTCGGAGATGCTCGGCGACCCGCGTCCCATCCACACGCTCCCGCGCGACCTGTTCCACGTCACCAACGACCACCAGCGCTACATGGAGATGCAGGTCGACGCCCGCCGGCACCACACGGCGCCCGAGATGACCTCCGAGCTGGAGTACATGATCATCCGGCGCAACCGGCAGCTGCGCAACGAGTCGCGCGACCCCGGCGCCAAGGTGCGCGGCCCGCTCGGCGCCGAGCTGACCCTGGAGGAGTCGATGCGCCGGCACGCCTTCGAGGTGTGGGTGCACGAGCAGGACCTGCGCACCGCCCTCGGGCACCCCGGCGACCTCGACTCGCCCGGCGCGCACGTCGCCCGTGACGTGCTGCTCGCCGAGCTGCCGCGGATCGTCGCCGAGGACGCGGACGCGCCGCGCAGTTCGGCCGTCGTCTTCGACGTCCACGGGCCCGTCGAGTTCCTGCGCACGATCCGCGTCGACATCCAGGGCCGCGGCACCCTGGAGACGGCCCCCGCGCTGGGCCCCGTCGCCACCCTGACCCTCGACTGGGAGACGTACGTCCGCCTGGCCTGCGGCCGGGTGACGCCGGAGGCGGTGGCCGACCGGGTGAAGACGGAGGGCGACCCGGAGCTGACGGCGGCGATCCTGCGGCACTTCACCGTCACCAAGTGACGGGCGTCATCGGGTGACGGCCGCCCTCGGGTGACGACGGCCACGAGGGCGGCGCGCACGGGCGCCGGAGCTACAGGACGGTGGCTACAGGACGGTGGCTACAGGACGGTGTCCGGGGGAGAGCCGAGCTGGCGCAGGGCGCCGGTCAGGTCCCAGTTGAACCAGCTCTCGGCGATCTTCCCGTCGTCGAAGCGCAGCGTGACGTGGCCGGTCGCCTCGAACGACGCCCCGCTCGGCGGGTTCCCCTGGTACGCGCCGGTGTGCCGGCCGCGCAGGACGAACCGGGCGCAGACGAGGTCGCCCTCGGCCACCATGCTCTGCGCCCGGTGGGTGAGGCCGAAGGCGTCCATCAGCTCCCGGTACACCCGCGCGGCCTCGGCGAGGCCCACCGACTCCTGGGCCATGTTCGGGTCGTGCTCGACGTAGTCGGGGGTGCAGTGCCGGGCGTAGACGGGCCCGCGGTCGTGGTCCGCCGTCTCCTCCAGGAACCGGCGGGCGAGGGTCTTGTTGTCCATGCCCCTGTCCATGCCCCTGTCCATGTCCGTGTCGGTGACCATGTCCGTGTCCATGACCCGTTCCTACCGGGGCCCGCTCCTCCCGGGCCGTGCCGCCACGCGCGGTCACACGGGAACGTGCACCGACGACACCCGACTGGCCACCAGCCGCTCCCGCTCGCGCCGCGCCGCCCGCCCGCGCAGCCGCAGGATCTGCGAGACGCCCAGCGCCTGGAGCACGAACACCGCCGAGAAGGCGACCGTGTAGTCGTCACCGGTGGCGTCCAGCAGCACGCCGATGGCCAGCAGTGTCGTCATCGAGGCGATGAAACCGCCCATGTTGGTGATGCCGGAGGCGGTGCCCTGACGCTCCGGCGGGTTGGCCGGGCGAGAGAAGTCGAAGCCGATCATCGAGGCCGGTCCGCAGGCGCCCAGCACCACGCACAGCACGATCAGCAGCCACATCGGCGCGTGCTCGGCCGGGTAGGCGAGCGTCGCCGCCCACAGCAGCGCCGTGGCGCCCACGGTCGCCAGCGCCAGCGGCAGCCGCGCCCGGTGGTGCCGGGCGATGATCTGGCCGAAGACCAGGCCGACGACCATGTTCGACAGCACCACGAGGGTGAGCAGCTCGCCGGCCGTGGCGCGGGTCAGGCCCTGGGCCTCGACCAGGAACGGCAGGCCCCACAGCAGCAGGAACACCATCGCCGGGAACTGCGTGGTGAAGTGCACCCACAGGCCCAGCCGGGTCCCCGGCTCCCGCCAGGAGGCGGCGATCTGGCGGCGTACGTACGTCGCCCCCTGGTGCGGCACCGGCTCGGGCTCGTGGCCGTCGGGGTGGTCCTTGAGGAAGAGCAGCAGCAGGACGAGGACGACCACGCCGGCCAGCGCGCTGCCGGCGAACGCCGCCGTCCAGCCGATGCCGTGCAGCAGGCGGGCGATGACCAGGGTGGAGACCAGGTTGCCGGCCATGCCGGCCAGTCCGGCGAGCTGGGCGACCAGCGGCCCGCGCCGGGCCGGGAACCAGCGGGTGCCCAGGCGCAGCACGCTGATGAAGGTCAGCGCGTCACCGCAGCCCAGCAGCGCCCGCGAGGCCAGCGCCGTGCCGTAGGAGGGGGAGAGGGCGAAACCGAGCTGGCCCAGCGTGAACAGCACCGCGCCGATGGCGAGCACCTTCTTGGTGCCGAGCCGGTCGACCAGCAGGCCGACGGGTATCTGCATGCCGGCGTAGACCAGCAGCTGGAGTATGGAGAAGGTGGACAGCGCCGAGGCGCCCACGTGGAAGCGCTCGACGGCGTCCAGTCCCGCGACGCCCAGCGACGTGCGGAAGATGACCGCCACGAAGTAGACGGCGACGCCGACGCCCCAGACGGCGAGCGCGCGCCGGCCGCCCGGGGGGTCGCCGGGCAGCGTGGTGCCGGCGCTGCTCATCGGACCTCCCCCCGGGCCAGGTGGGAGACCCAGCCGACGTGCCGGCCGACGACGGCGACGGCCGCCTCCGCGTCGCCGGCGCGCAGCGCGTCGAGGATCTCCTGGTGCTCGGTGATGGTCTTGGCGATCCGGTCGGGGTGGGAGTGCATGACGGCGACGCCCATCCGCAGCTGCCGGTCGCGGAGCTGGTCGTAGAGGCGGGAGAGGATCTCGTTGCCGCCGCTGCGGACGATCTCGGCGTGGAAGCAGCGGTCGGCGACGGCGGCGGCGGCGAAGTCCCCGGCCGCGGCCCGCTCCTTGTGCTCGTCGAGCAGCTCGGCCAGCCGCTCCAGCAGCGCGGGCGAGGCCGGTACGGCCTTGCGGGCGGCGTGCTCCTCGACCAGCAGCCGGGTCTCCACCACGTCCGCGATCTCCTGCGCGGAGACGGGCAGGACGAGGGCGCCCTTCTTCGGGTAGAGCCGGATCAGGCCCTCGACCTCCAGCCGCAGCAGCGCCTCGCGCACCGGGGTGCGTGAGACTCCGGTGGCCTCGGCCAGTTCACCCTCGGTCAGCAGGGTGCCGCCCTCGTAACGGCGGTCTAGGACACCTTGCTTGACATGTGTGTAGACGCGGTCGGCGGCGGGGGGTTGCTTCACGGCCATGCTCATGCCCACAGGATAGATACAACAGGGACGCATGAAGAGGCTCGTCCATCATGCGGACACTTCACCCGTCACAGCGCAACCATCCACCCCTGCCATGAGTCGAATACAGACGCGGCATCATGCTGTTCAGATGATGAACTGACCTCAACTCGGCCGCACCGCCGGTGAATTCCACACAATCGGGGTACTACACGTGAATACCGTCAATCAGGGCTTTCGCCTCCGCAGGGCCGTCGCCGTCGCCGTGACGAGCGGCACCATGGTGGCGACCGGTGTCCTCACCGCGGCGCCGGCCCAGGCCGCCACGACGCCGTCCATCACCGCCAAGGGCGGGTTCGTGATGAACAGCGCCAACGGCAAGACGCTCTACAGCAAGTCCGCCGACACCAAGCGGCTGACCGCCTCCACCACGAAGATCATGACCGCCAAGGTCGTGCTCTCGCAGAAGAACCTGAACCTGAACTCCAAGGTCACCATCAAGAAGGCCTACAGCGACTACATCGTCTCCAAGGGCGCCTCGTCGGCCCGGCTGATCGTCGGCGACAAGGTCACCGTCCGCCAGCTCCTCTACGGGATGATGCTGCCGTCCGGCTGCGACGCCGCGATGGCGCTGGCCGACAAGTTCGGCTCGGGCTCGACCGTCTCGGCCCGCACCAAGAACTTCATCAGCAAGATGAACTCCACGGCCAAGAGCCTGGGCATGACCAACACGCACTTCGACTCGTTCGACGGCATCAGCAACGGGTCCAACTACTCGACGCCGCGCGACCTGACCAAGCTCGCCCGCAGCGCGATGAAGAGCTCCACCTTCAAGACCGTGGTGAAGGCCAAGTCCTACAAGGCCAAGACCATCACCAAGACCGGGTCCACCCGCACCATGGCGACCTGGTCGAACACCAACACCCTGCTCGGCTGGAACGGCACGCTGGGCGTGAAGACCGGCTCCGGCTCCTCCGCCAAGTACTGCCTGGTGTTCGCCGCCACCAAGAACGGTGAGTCGGTGGTCGGCGCGGTGCTCACCTCGTCCTCCGCGGCCAACCGCACCTCGGACGTGAAGAAGCTCGTCAACTACGGCTACGCGAAGATCAGCTGACGCGCTGTCCGCGGTTCGCGGTTCGCGGTTCGCGGTTCGCGAAAGGGGTGTCCACCGCCGGCGGGCGGTGGACACCCCTTTTTCTGGCCGTGCTCGCTAGGACCAGGTGATCAGCCGCTTGGGCTGCTCCAGGATCGCGGCCACGTCGGCCAGGACCTTGGAGCCCAGCTCGCCGTCGACCAGGCGGTGGTCGAAGCTGAGCGCCAGCGTGGTGACCTGACGGGGCTTCACCTTGCCCTTGTGCACCCACGGCTGGGGTTTGATCGCGCCGATCGCGAGGATCGCCGACTCGCCGGGGTTGAGAATCGGTGTGCCGGTGTCGACACCGAAGACGCCCACGTTGGTGATGGTGACCGTGCCGCCCTGCATCGCGGCCGGGGAGGTCTTGCCCTCCCGGGCCGTGGTGACCAGCTCGCCCAGCGAACGGGCCAGCTCCGGCAGCGTCTTGGCGTGCGCGTCCTTGATGTTCGGCACGAGCAGGCCGCGGGGGGTCGCGGCGGCGATGCCCAGGTTGACGTAGTGCTTGACCACGATCTCCTGCGCGGCCTCGTCCCAGGAGGCGTTGATGTCCGGGTGGCGGCGGATCGCGACCAGCAGGGCCTTGGCGATCAGGAGCAGCGGGTTGACCCGCAGTCCCTCGAACTCCTTGTCCTGCTTCAGCTCCTCGACCAGCTTCAGCGTGCGGGTCACGTCGACCGTCACGAACTCCGTGACGTGCGGCGCGGTGAACGCCGAGCCGACCATCGCCGCGGCCGTCGCCTTGCGGACGCCCTTGACCGGGACGCGGGTCTCGCGGGCACCGCCGGACGGCACCGCCGCCGGGGCGGCGACGGAGGGCGCCGGGGCGGGGGCCGGTACGGCGGCCGGCGCGGCGGCCGGTTCCGTGGCCGGTTCCGTGGCCGCCGCGGGCGCCACCGCCGCGTGCACGTCCTCACGCGTGATGATGCCGTCCGGCCCGGACGGGGCCACGGTCGTCAGGTCGACGCCGAGGTCCTTGGCGAGCTTGCGCACCGGGGGCTTGGCCAGGGGGCGCTCCCGGGTGACCGGCGCCCGGCCGTTCAGCTCGGCCTGGACCGCGGCGGCGGCCGGTGCGGTGGCGGGCCCGGCCGGGGCCTCCTGGGCCCTGCGCGGGCGGCGGCGGGTCGAGGACGCGGCCACCCCGTAGCCGACCAGGACCGGCGTGCGGCCCTGCGGCTGCTCGGGTGCCGGCTCCACCGCCTCCTGGGCGGGCCGGGCCGGTTCGGCGGCCGTCCCGCCGCCCGTGTCCACCGCGATGATCGCCGTGCCCACGTCCACCGTGGTGCCCTCGGGCACGTGCACGGCGCGGACCACGCCGTCGTAGGGGATGGGCAGCTCGACCGCGGCCTTGGCCGTCTCGACCTCGCAGACCACCTGGCCGTCGGTGACCGTGTCGCCGGGCTGGACGTACCACTTGAGGATCTCGGCCTCGGTGAGTCCCTCGCCCACGTCGGGCATCTTGAACTCGCGCACGGCGCCCACGGACGCTTCCGTCATCGTCGTCACGACCCTCTCCTCAGTACGCCAGCGAGCGGTCGACGGCATCCAGCACCCGGTCCAGGTCGGGCAGGTACTCCTCCTCCAGACGCGCCGGCGGGTACGGCGCGTGGTAGCCGCCGACCCGGAGCACCGGGGCCTCCAGGTGGTAGAAGCAGCGCTCGGTGATCCGCGCGGCGATCTCCGCGCCGGAACCGAGGAAGACCGGTGCCTCGTGCACCACGACCAGGCGGCGGGTCTTCTCCACCGAGGACTGCACGGTGTCGAAGTCCAGCGGCGAGACCGAGCGCAGGTCGACGACCTCCAGGGACCGGCCCTCCTCCGCCGCCGCGTCGGCCGCCTCCAGGCAGAGCTTCACCATCGGGCCGTAGGCGACCAGGGTGAGGTCGGTGCCCTCGCGGGCCACCCGCGCGGCGTGCAGCGGGCCGGGGATCGCCTCCGGGTCGACCTCGCCCTTGTCCCAGTAGCGCCGCTTGGGCTCGAAGAAGATCACCGGGTCGTCGCTCTGGATGGCCTGCTGCATCATCCAGTAGGCGTCCGAGGCGTTGGACGGCGTGACCACCTTCAACCCCGCCACGTGCGCGAAGAGCGCCTCGGGGGACTCCGAGTGGTGTTCGACCGCGCCGATACCGCCGCCGTAGGGGATGCGCACGACGACCGGCAGCTTGATCTTGCCCAACGCGCGGGCGTGCATCTTCGCGAGCTGCGTGACGATCTGGTCGTACGCCGGGAAGACGAAACCGTCGAACTGGATCTCCACCACGGGGCGGTAGCCGCGCAGGGCGAGGCCGATCGCCGTGCCGACGATGCCGGACTCGGCGAGCGGGGTGTCGACGACGCGGCCCTCACCGAAGTCCTTCTGCAGGCCGTCCGTCACCCGGAACACACCGCCGAGCTTGCCGACGTCCTCGCCCATGACCAGGACCTTGGGGTCCGTCTCCAGGGCGCGGCGCAGCGACTCGTTGATCGCCTTGGCGATCGCCATCTTCTCGGCCATGATCAGACCCCCTCGGCCTCGGTGTCGGCGAACGACGCCTGGTAGGCGACGAACTGGGCGCGCTCCTCGTCGACCAGGGCGTGCCCGTCCGCGTACGCGTGCTCGAAGAGGGCCAGCCGGTCCGGGTCCGGCATGGCACGGACCACTTCGCGCACTCGTTTGCCCAACGCCTCGCTCTCGGTCTCCAGTTCCGCGAAGAAACCCTCGTCCGCGTGGTGTGAGGCCTCCAGGTGGCGGCGCAGGCGCAGGATCGGGTCCTTCGCCTCCCAGGCGATCCGCTCGTCGTCGTGGCGGTAGCGCGAGGGGTCGTCGGAGGTGGTGTGGGCGCCCATCCGGTAGGTGTACGCCTCGACGAGCGCCGGTCCCTCACCGCGCCGGGCCCGCTCAAGCGCCCAGCGGGTGACCGCGAGGGAGGCGAGGACGTCGTTGCCGTCGACGCGGACGCCCGGGAAGCCGAAGCCCTCGGCGCGCCGGTAGAGCGGCACCCGGGTCTGCTTCTCGTTGGACTCGGAGATCGCCCACTGGTTGTTCTGGCAGAAGAAGACCACCGGCGCGTTGTAGACCGCGGCGAAGTTGAACGCCTCCATGACGTCGCCCTGGCTGGAGGCGCCGTCACCGAAGTAGGCGAGGACGGCCGAGTCGGCGCCGTCCATGGCGACGCCCATCGCGTAACCGGTGGCGTGCAGCGCCTGGGAGCCGATGACGATGGTGTAGAGGTGGAAGTTGTTGCTGCCCGGGTCCCAGCCGCCGTTGTTCACGCCGCGGAACATGCCCAGCAGGTTGGTCGGGTCGACCCCGCGGCACCAGGCGACGCCGTGCTCACGGTAGGTCGGGAAGACGTAGTCGTCCTCGCGGGTGGCCCGGCCGGAGCCGATCTGCGCGGCCTCCTGGCCGAGCAGCGACGCCCACAGCCCCAGTTCGCCCTGGCGCTGCAGCGCGGTGGCCTCGGCGTCGAAGCGCCGGGTGAGCACCATGTCGCGGTACAGGCCGCGCAGCTCGTCGGGGGTGACACCGGCGACGTACGGGTCGAACTCGGCGTTCTTGACGCGCTTGCCCTCGGGCGTCAGCAGCTGCACGAGCTGCGGGTCGGTGCCCTTGCCGGCGGCGCGGGTGCCGCGCGTGGTGCGTTTGGTACCGGTGGTGCCGGCTGCCTCGGTGCCGGTGGTGCCGGTGTTCCCGGCCTTGCTCCCGGCGCTGCGTCGCGGCTTGCGCGCGGCAGTGCTCTCCACGGTCACGTGTGCTCCTCCGTCGGTCCGGCCCCCGGGTTCGCCGGGAGGCGGTGCGGCTCACCCGCGTCCGGCGGGCGCACGGGGTGGGTGCGCCGGAGCCGGGTGCGGGCGTGGCAGGTGCCCCGGCGAGCGTCCTGCAAACAGCACGTTACCCAGTACGCCACATTTCTGTGAAACCCCTCCTGACCAGCGTTTTTACTTGGGTTTCCTAGTAAATCGGCACAGTCGGGAACAGGCACTGGTCACAGCGTCGCAGGGGGCCGGGACAACGGCACGTTATCCCGGCCGCCCCGGGCGCGGGAAGACTCCGTGTGCGACACCGGTCCGGTGGGCGAAGGCGGGAAAAGCACCGCTTCGGGAACACACCGGGCGCGCTCCGATACGCCCCCTGACGGGCTGGCGACCGAAAGCGACCACCGCTGACTGTGTGTGAGAAAGCCCAGCTCACGCACGATTCCCGTGCCCTAGCATCGGCGGCGTGCCGCGCTTATGTGTACCAACCACTGTGCCTCACGCGCCCCCTCTGGGCGCTCTACTCCCCCAGTACCGCGCCGGTTCCGCGCTGTCCTGCGAACCCGTCGACGAGGGCCTGCTCAACCGCGGCTGGCGCCTGTGCACCACCCGCGGCCGCTTCTTCCTCAAGCACCACTTCGACCCCGAGACCGCCACGCCGGCCGCCATCGACCGCCAGCACCGGGCCACCCGGCGCCTGGCCCGCCTGGGCGTCCCGGTCGCCCCCGCCCTGCCCGGCCGCGACGGGCACACGGTGGTCGTGGTCGGCGGCCACTGCTACGCCCTGCACCCGTGGATCGAGGGCCGGCACCGGCACGGCGGCCAGCTGACCGAGGCCCAGTGCGAACGGCTCGGCGCGCTGCTGGGGGCCGTGCACGCCGGCCTGGAGCGGGTGATGCCGGGGTCCGAGCCGCGGACGCCGTCCCGGACCGGCTTCCCCGGCGTCCCCGACCCGGCCGCGAGCGCCGACCCCGCCGACACCTTCGCCCTCATCGACGACCTGCTCGCCCAGGTGCGCCGGCACCGCCCCGCCGACTCCTTCGACGCACTCGCCCGGCACCGGCTGCTGGAGCGCCGCGAACTCCTCGAACGGCACGCCGACCGGCGTCCCCCGCGCGGCGGGGCGGTGGGCTGGGTGCACGGCGACTTCCACCCGTTCAACCTGCTCTACCAGGGGGAGGCGCCGGCCGCGATCGTGGACTGGGACCGGCTCGGCGTGCGCCCGCGCGCGGAGGAGGCGGTACGCGCCGCAGCGATCTTCTTCGTCCGCCCGGCCGGCCCGCTCGACCTGCTGAAGGTACGCGCGTACGCGCGCGCGTACCGGCGCACGGCGGGGGCGACGCCCTCCCAGCTGGTGGCCGCCGTGCACCGGGTGTGGTGGGAGCGGCTCAACGACTTCTGGATGCTGCGCTGGCACTACGAACGCGGCGACCGGCGGGCCGACCCGCAGTTCCCGGCGGCGTCGGCCCTCGCGGTGTGGTGGACCCGGGAGTACGAGGCGGTGTGCGAGGCGTTCGCCGACTGACCCGGCCTGGCGGGGCCGACCAGGGCGGGACCGGGGACGAGGGCGGGGACGGGGACGGGGACGAGGACAGGGGCGGGGGCGGGGGCGGGGGGCTCAGCCGCCCAGGCCGCCCAGGCCGCCGTCGTCCTCCTCGCCCTCGCCGTCGCCGCCGGTGTCGTCGGTCGCGGTGTTCGTGGGCTGGGTACCCCCGGTCTCCCCGCCGTCGCCGCCGGTGTCGTCGGTCGCGGTGTTCGTGGGCTGGGTGCCCCCGGTCTCCTCGCCCGACGGCTGCACGCTGGTCTCCTGGGACTGCGTCGCGGTCGGCGTCCACGACTGCTGGTACGACGGCGACGTGTACTGGTCACCGCTGCCGCTGCCGGTGTCCTGCTCGGTGTCCGTCTCGCCGGAGGACTCGTCGGTGGACTCGTCGGTCGGCGACTCGGAGGTCTTCTCCTCACCGGTGCTCTGCGTGGCGCTCGGCGACGTGGACGTGCCGGTCTTGCCGCCGCTCTCGTTGCCGCCCTGGTTCAGCGCCAGCGCGACGCCGCCCGCGATGGCGATCACCGCGAGCACGGCCAGGATCCACAGCTTGCCCCGGCCACTGCCCCGGTTCCCGTGTCCCTCGAAGCCGCCGTCGTCTCCGCCGCCGTACCTGCCCGGCAGGATCGGCTGGGGGATCTGCGCGGTGCCCGAGTGGTCGGGGTGCGGCAGCGCGGTCGTGCCGGCCATGCCCATCCCGGCCGCGGGCGTCTGCCGGCCGTCGTGGGCGACCGGGCCGGTGTTCCAGGTGCCGCTGTGGCCGCCCTGGTCGTACAGCATCTGCAGCCCGTACTGGACCAGCCCGCGCATCTCCTCGGCGGTCTGGAAGCGGTCGTCGGGCTCCTTGGCCAGCGAGCGCATGACGAGGCCGTCCAGCTCCGGCGGGACCGCGTCGGAGACCTCGGACGGGGGCGTCGGGATGTCCTGGACGTGCTGGTAGACCACCGACAGCGGGGTCTCGCCGGTGAACGGCGGGCGCAGCGCGAGGAGTTCGTAGAGCAGGCAGCCGGTGGCGTACAGGTCGGAGCGGTGGTCGACGGCCTTGCCGAGGGCCTGCTCCGGGGAGAGGTACTGCGGGGTGCCCATGACCATGCCGGTCTGCGTCATCGTCGTCGACGCCCCGTGCAGGGCGCGGGCGATGCCGAAGTCCATCACCTTCACGGCGCCGCTGTTGGTGATGATGACGTTGGCCGGCTTGATGTCGCGGTGCACGATGCCGTGCTGGTGCGAGTAGGCCAGCGCCTCCAGGACGCCGGAGACGATGATCAGCGCCTGCTCGGGGCCGGGCGCCTCCGCGTTCAGGAGGAGGTCGCGGATGGTCCGTCCCTCGACGATCTCCATCACGATGTACGGCACGGACTGGCCGCCGACGAAGTCCTCGCCGGAGTCGTACACGGCGACGATCGCGTGGTGGTTGAGCCCGGCCACGGACTGTGCCTCGCGCGTGAAGCGGGCCTTGGAGACCGGGTCTTCGGCGAGGTCGGCACGGAGCAGCTTGACCGCCACGGTACGTCCCAGGCGGACGTCCTCCGCGGCGAACACCTCGGCCATGCCGCCCCGCCCGAGTCTGCGGGTCAGCCGGTACCGGCCGTCGCCGACCAACCCGCCGTTGCCCCAGGTCTCCGGCGCGTCCGACATACCGCCGCCAGTCGCCTCGGGTTCGGACGGGCCCTGAGCGCGCTGCTGCTGTGCCATCAGTCCTCGCCGTCGTTTCTGCCCGCGGTACGCGCGGTGTTGTGTCACGGTCTCCGTCGGCCACGCTACAGCCTCCGCGCGAGCCTCCGTTCCGAGATGGGCGCCGGGCCCGGCACGTGACGGACCGGTCATGAAACCGTGCTTCCGTACTGTCGTGCAAATTCTGTGTACCGTCCGCGCCCGCGCTGTAACGCATCCATGACGCTTCCTTCGCGTACGGTCACGGATCGGGCACCGCGCTTGACGTGTCGGGGCCCTTCGGCAGACTTGGCGGAACCGCGGATCGGATCATGTTTTCCCTTCCGCCGTTCCGGCCGGGGTCGCATCGCCGTGAGTGACCTTCGCCACGGTCCCGGTCGTGCCGGTGGGCGTGGTCGCCGGCGGTTCGCCGTGCGCCGGAACGTGCCGAACGCCGAAGGCCCGGCAGTCCTCGCTGCCGGGCCCTGCGGGTTCGGTGGTCCAGGGGTGGTGGGACGCGGTGGGGCGGCCTAGAGGTACGGCCCGCCGGAGCGGCCGCCCGGGTGGGGGCCCTCCTCGGCGTCACCGATGCCGGGCGGGAGGGCGCGGCGCATCTGCTCCAGCTGGGCGCGGGCGGCCATCTGCTGGGCGAACAGGGTGGTCTGGATCCCGTGGAACAGACCCTCCAGCCAGCCGACCAACTGCGCCTGGGCGATCCGCAGTTCCGCGTCGCTGGGGGTCGCCTCCTCCGTGAAGGGCAGGGAGAGCCGCTCCAGTTCCTCCACCAGCTCCGGCGCGAGACCGTCCTCCAGCTCCTTCACCGAGCTGGAGTGGATCTCCTTGAGCCGGGCCCGGCTGGCGTCGTCCAGGGGAGCGGCGCGCACCTCCTCCAGGAGCTGCTTGATCATGCTGCCGATGCGCATGACCTTCGCGGGCTGCTCGACCTGGTCCGTCACCGGGGTCTCCCGGGCGTCCTCGTCTCCGTCACCGCCGCCGCCGCTGAGCGCCATGCCGTCCTGGCCGACGACCAGGATCTGGGGGTTCTCCGACGACCTGTCGTTCCTCGGCATCTCCATGCCGTCATTCTCTCGCACGCCCCCACCGCGTCACCGGGGCGCCCCTGCCCGAACCGGGTTCCCCGCGTTCGGCTCCATCCGGAATGCCGGAATGGTCAGTGAGTGTGAGGCTTGTTCCGTCGATCTTGACGACGGCTACGACCGATTTACCGGGTTTGACGGGTTTGACGGGTACCGAGAGGCGGTCACCGGCGTGACTCCATGGCGGGACACACCGCTAGACACACTGCGGAACACACCACGGATCACACCGCGGAACACACTGCGGGTCACACTGCGGGTCAC
This sequence comes from Streptomyces sp. NPDC090994, assembly GCF_044768905.1. Lineage (NCBI taxonomy): Bacteria > Bacillati > Actinomycetota > Actinomycetes > Kitasatosporales > Streptomycetaceae > Streptomyces > Streptomyces sp. NPDC090994. The sequence goes on along the minus strand of NZ_JBIVWS010000006.1, from coordinate 294,730 downwards.
GGCACTGGCAGGTCTCCTGGGGCTGAGCACGGCCGTGTGCCCCTGCGCGGCGAGCACGGCGTACGCGACCGGCACGGACTACGCCGCGAGCGCGACCGGCGCGGCGTACGACCCCGGCCCCGCGTCACCGGACGCCGTGGCGTCCGCCCCGCCGGCCACGCGTACCGCCCGGCCCCCGTCTCCGGCCCCCTCAAGCTCCACGCACGCCTCACCGGGCAACCGCCCGGAGCCCTCCCGCGCCGGGAGCCGGGCCGGCGAGGGGCGGCAGCGACCGGGGCGGGACGAGGAGACGGAGGAGACCCGAGAGGCGAGGGAGACCGGGGAGATGAGGGAGACGCGGGTGGCGCAGAAGGCAAGGGAGACGGACGCCGGGCCCGAGGAGAAAGGAAGGAGCAGCGCCGTACCGGTCGCCCCGGACGACGCCTCTGCGGGGCCCGGGGAGGCCGGACTGGCGCCTCCCGAGACTCCGGTACGCCGTCCCGCCCCCCGGCCCGTCGCACACACCGAGGACGGGTCCGGTCCCGCCCCGCGGATCCTGCCCCTGGGCAGTGGGCTGGTCCTCGTCGGACTGGGCCTGGCCCTCGCCTTCGTCGGTCTCCGGCTGCGCCGGACATGAGCGGGGCGAGCACGACGCCCGTACCACGGCCGTTACGGCGCGACCAGCAGTACCTTCCCGATGTGGCCGCTCTCCTCGACGATCCGGTGGGCGGCGGGCGCGTCGCTCATCGGCATCTCCCGGTCGACGATCGGGCGTACCCGGCCCTCGGCGAGGAGCGGCCAGACGTGCTCGCGTACGGCCGCCACGACGGCCGCCTTCTCCTCCTGGGGACGGGCCCGCAGCCCCGCGGCGGTCACGGCGGCGCGCTTGGCGAGGAGGGCGCCGATGTCCAGTTCGGCCTTCCGGCCGCCCTGCATGCCGATGATCGCCAGCCGGCCGTTGAAGTTCAGCGCCTGCACGTTGCGGTCCAGGTACTTGGCGCCCATGTTGTCGAGGATGACATCGGCGCCGGCGCCGCCCGTGGCCTGCTTGACCTCGGCGACGAAGTCCTGCTCCCGGTAGTTGATCAGGATGTCCGCGCCCAGCTCGGCGCAGCGCTCCAGCTTCTCGGCCGTGCCCGCCGTCACGGCGACCTTGGCGCCGACCGCCTTGGCCAGCTGGATCGCCATGGTGCCGATGCCGCTGGAGCCGCCGTGCACGAGGAAGGTCTCGCCGGGACGGAGGTGGGCGATCATGAAGACGTTCGACCAGACGGTGCAGACCACCTCGGGCAGCGCCGCGGCGTGCTTCAGGCCGACGCCCTCGGGGACCGGCAGCAGCTGCCCGGCCGGGACGACGACCTTCTGGGCGTAACCGCCGCCCGCCAGCAGCGCGCACACCTCGTCACCCACCGACCAGCCGGAGACGCCGGTGCCGAGGGCGGCGACGCGTCCGGAACACTCCAGGCCGGGGTAGGGGGACGCGCCGGGTGGCGGCGGGTAGAAACCCTGCCGCTGCATGATGTCGGCCCGGTTGACGGCGCTGGCCGTCACCTCGACGAGGACCTCGCCCTCGCCGGGCACGGGGTCGGGGACCTCGGCCCAGACCAGCGCCTCGGGGCCTCCGGGTTCGGGGATCGTGATCGCATGCATGAAAGGGACGCTACTCCCGCCCGCCCCGCCCGGCCCGTCCGACCCGTCCGACCCGGCCGCCCGGAACGGCTCCGTCGCATCGAAGACACCGCGCGGCAGCCTCCCGGGAAAACCCGGTGCGCGAGCGATGAGTTTGCGGGACGGTAAAGGTCTTCCCATGCGTGGACCAAGAACGCGGAAGGACTCTCAGCATGAGCACGCAGACGTCCGGCCTCGCGATCGAAACCGCGGGCCTGGTGAAGACGTTCGGCGAGACCCGGGCCGTCGACGGGGTGGACCTCCGGGTGCCGGCCGGCACGGTCTACGGCGTGCTCGGTCCGAACGGGGCCGGCAAGACCACCGCGGTGAAGATCCTCGCGACGCTGCTGCGGCCGGACGGCGGCCACGCCCAGGTCTTCGGCCACGACGTGGTCCGCGAGGCGGACGAGGTACGCGGCCGGGTGAGCCTCACCGGGCAGTACGCGTCCGTGGACGAGGACCTCACCGGCACCGAGAACCTGGTGCTGCTCGGCCGGCTCCTGGGCCACGGCAAACGGGCCGCCCGGCAGCGCTCTGCGCAGCTCCTGGAGGCCTTCGGGCTGACGGACGCCGCCGCCAGGCAGGTCAAGCACTACTCCGGCGGCATGCGGCGCCGTATCGACATCGCCGCGTCCATCCTCAACACCCCCGACCTCCTCTTCCTGGACGAGCCGACCACCGGTCTGGACCCGCGCAGCCGCAACCAGGTGTGGGACATCGTGCGCGCGGTCGTCGCCCAGGGCACCACCGTGATGCTGACCACCCAGTACCTGGACGAGGCCGACCAGCTGGCCTCCCGGATCGCCGTCATCGACAAGGGCAAGGTGATCGCCGAGGGGACCAAGGGCGAGCTGAAGGCGTCCGTCGGCGCCGGTTCCGTCCATCTGCGGCTGCGCGACGCGGGCCGGCGGCCCGACGCCGAGCGGGTCCTGCGCGAACTGCTGGTCGCCGAGGTGCAGCTGGACGGTGACCCGGTCGCGCTGACCGCCCGGCTGAGCGCGGCGGCCGAGGAGACCGCCGCCGACCAGGCCGCCCGCGCGCTCACCGCGCTGACCCGGGCCGGCATCACCGTCGACAACTTCTCCCTGGGGCAGCCCAGCCTCGACGAGGTCTTCCTCGCGCTGACCGGACACGACACCGGGCAGGACGCCGGGCAGGGTGCCGGCCGGCACTCCGGACGGCACTCCGGCCGGGACTCCGGCCATGACCCGGCTCCGGGCACCGGCGAGGGCACGGACGGCACGGACGGCACGGACGGCACGGACGGCACGGACGGCACGAAGGACGGGGTGGCGGCATGAGCACGGTCACGAGCACCGGGAACAAGGACCTCGCACCGGTCAGCGCCGAGTCCCTGGCCACCCTGCTGGTCACCGGGGAACGGCCCCCGCGGCCCAGTTCCCTCTCGGCATCGCTGACGTTCGGCTGGCGCGCGATGCTCAAGATCAAGCACGTGCCGGAACAGCTCTTCGACGTCACCGCGTTCCCGATCATGAACCTGCTGATGTTCACGTACCTCTTCGGCGGTGCGCTGGCCGGTTCGCCGAGCGACTACATCCAGTTCGTACTGCCCGGCATCCTGGTGATGTCGGTCGTCATGATCACGATGTACACCGGGGTGTCGGTCAACACCGACATCGAGAAGGGCGTCTTCGACCGCTTCCGTTCGCTGCCGATCTGGCGGCCGGCCGCGATGGTCGGCTATCTGCTCGGTGACGCCCTGCGCTACACCATCGCCTCCGTGGTGATGCTCGTGGTCGGGCTGATCCTCGGCTACCGGCCGGACGGCGGGGTCGGCGGTGTGGTCACCGGGATCGCCCTGCTGCTGGTGTTCTCGTTCGCCTTCTCGTGGATCTGGACGATGTTCGGGCTGATGCTGCGCACCGAGAAGGCGGTGATGAGCGTCAGCATGATGGTGATCTTCCCGCTCACCTTCCTCTCCAACGTCTTCGTCGCCCCGTCGACCATGCCCGGCTGGTTGCAGGTGTTCGTCAACAACAGCCCGATCACCCACGTGGCCTCCGCGGTGCGCGGTCTGATGGCGGGCGACTGGCCGGCCGACGAGGTCGCCTGGTCGCTGGGGTGGTCGGCGCTGTTCCTGCTGGTCTTCGGCCCGATCACGATGCGGCTCTACAACCGCAAGTGACCCGCCCGGCGGTCAGTCCCTGGGCAGGGGACGGGTGTCCGGCGCGACCTGAGTGCTGGGCGTCGCCCGGACGATCGTGATCAGCCGGTCCGTGAGTTCCAGCCCACCGACGGCGGGGTCGTCGTACCCGAGCACCCGGTGTCCGCGCAGGACGCTCACCACCAGGTCGTCGACCTCCCTCGGTCCCCTGCCCACCTCGGCCTTTATGACGGGCCGCTCCACGATGTCGAGACCGCTGCCCTGGCTGATGAGGTCCTCCATCACCATGCCGGCGGCGGGGCTGAGCACGGAGAGCCCGAGCAGCCGGCCGGCGGCGCTGGCGCTGGTGATCACGGCGTCGGCGCCGGACTGCTTCAGCAGCGGCGCGTTCTCCTCCTCGCGGACCGCGGCCACGATCTTGGCGCCCTTGTTGAGCTGCCGGGCCGTCAGCGCCACCAGCACCGCCGTGTCGTCGCGCTGGGTCGCGATGATGATCTGCCGTGCCCGGTGCACCTCGGCCCGCTTGAGCACCTCGCTGCGGGTGGCATCGCCTATCACCCCGGCGAAGCCGTCGGCCGTGGCGGCCTCGATCGCCTTGCCGCTCGGATCGACCACCACCACCTGTTCCTTCCGCAGCCCCGTCGCGCAGACGGTACGGACCGCCGACCTGCCCTTCGTGCCGAAGCCGACGACGACGGTGTGATCGCGCAAGGTGGACCTCCAGCGGTTCAGTCGCCATTCCTCCCGGGTGCGTTCGGTGAGGGCTTCCAGCGTGGTGCCGACCAGGATGATCAGGAACAGCACGCGCAGGGGCGTGATGACGAAGATGTTGGTCAGCCGGGCGGCGTCACTGACCGGTGTGATGTCGCCGTACCCGGTGGTGGAGAGGGTGACGGTCGCGTAGTAGAACGAGTCGAGGAGATCGACGGAACCGTCGGAGTTGTCGTTGTAGCCGTCGCTGTCGGCCCACACGATGAACGCGGTCGCCACCAGGACGATCAGGGCCCAGGAGAGCCGCTTCCCGACCTGGCGGAACGGGTGTTCCACCAGCTTTCTCGGGAGCCTCACCTTATGGGTCACGAGGTGTTCGTCCGCCTGGCGCGCGATCGCGTCCTGGCCGGGAAGTTTCACGTGAAACACACTCCGATTCCGCCGGTGGCCCAGGGCAGCGAGAGCACCTCGGCCTCCTGACCCGGCCGCACCCCGCCCGGCGGTACGACCGCCAGGGCGTCGGCGGCCGCGATCCCCCGCAGCATGGCCGGTCCGTTGTAGTGCAGCGGCACGGCCCCGTCGCCCCGCAGGACCACGGGGACGAGCCGGGTGTCGTGCGGGTGGCCGTGCGCCTCACCGCGCAGCGGCAGGGCGTACGGCTCCGGGGCCGGGCGGGCCGTCAGGGCCCGCAGCAGGGGCTCGACGAGCGTGAGCAACCCGGAGACGGCGGCGAGCGGGTTGCCGGGCAGCCCCACGAGGTGCTGCTCCTCCCCGGTCCGCGCCAGCAGCATGGGGTGACCGGGCCTCACCTGGACGCCGTCCACCAGGAGTTCGGCGCCGACCCGGCGCAGCGTGGGGTGGACGTGGTCGACCGGGCCCCCGGCGGTCCCGCCGGTCGTCACGACGAGGTCGGCGTCGGAGGCGGTGACCGCCCGGTGCAGGGCCCCGGCGTCGTCGCCGAGCCGGCGCACCGCGGTCACCTCGGCGCCCAGTGCCCGCAGCCAGGAGGGCAGCATCGGACCGAGCGCGTCGCGGATGAGGCCGTCGTGCGGCAGCCCCTCGGTGAGCAGTTCGTCGCCGAGGACCAGGACCTCGACGCGGGGGCGGGGCACCACGGTCAGCGTGTCGTACCCGGCCGCCGCGGCCAGTCCCAGCACCGGCGGGGTCACCAGGACACCGGCCGACAGGAGTTGATCACCGCGGCCGCATTCCTGGCCGCGCGGGCGGATGTCCTGGCCGTGCACGACCGCACGGGTGGCGTGCAGGCGGTTCTGCGGGTCGGTACGGCCGTGTTCGCTGCGGAGCACGCCCGTGGTGCCGGCGGGGACCCGGGCACCGGTCGCGATCCGTACGGCCTCGCCGTCGGCGAGGAGCGGCTGCCCGGCGTGGCCCGCGAGGACGCCCTCCTCGCGCACGGTCCAGGGGCCGGGTCCCGCGACCGCCCAGCCGTCCATCGCCGAGGTGTCGAAGGAGGGCAGATCGGTGAGGGCCGCGAGGGGCGCGGCCAGGGTGAGCCCGAGGGCCGCGTCGACGGGGACGGAGACCGTCGGCCGGCCGGCGGCGGAGGCCCCGCCCCGGCCGGCCCGCTCGGCGCTCCTCCGCGCGTCGGGCCAGGGGGTGGCGTGGTGGCGTGAGCCGTCCCGGCGGGGGGCCGGGCGGGGGGCATCTCGGTGGGGATCGTCTCGGTGGGGGGCGTCTCGGTGGGGGGCGTCTCGGCGGGGGGCGTCTCGGCGGGGAGCCCGGCGGGAGTCGGCCGTGTGGTCGGCGCGGTCGTCGCCGCGGTGGCCGCTGCGGTCGTCGCCGCCGAGGCCGGTCCGGCCCGCCTGGTCGTCGCCACCGGGGTCGGCCTGGTACTCGTCCCAGTGGTCGACCCGCTCCTCAGCCCGCGCGTCGTCCCGCGCGTCGTCCCGCTCACCGGCTCGCTCACCGGCTCGGCGGTCCTGCCGCCGAGGCCCGCGTACGGGTCCGCGGCCGTGATCATGATCGTGATCGTCGGAAACGGGACCGCGGCTGTCGCTCACGAGGGCGAGTGCCTCCTCGACATCGAGGTCCTCGGCGTCCAGCCCCGTCCCGCCGGAGCGGGCGGTCATCCGGCGTCCGGACGGCTGCCGGGGGCGGCGTCGGCCGCGCCCGCGCCCGAGGGCGGGGCCGACGTCCCGGAGGCGCTTTCCTCCTCCCAGCGCAGGGCCAACGCCGCGGCCTTGCGGGCGGCCTCGGCGACGGCTTCCGGCCCGCCACCGGCCCGTGCGGCCGCGTAGCCGACGAGGAAGGTGGTCAGCGGGGCGGCGGGCCGGGCCACGCCGTGGGCGGCGTCGCGGGCCAGGTCGAGCAGGACGGCGGTGTCGACGTCGAGATCGATGCCCAGTTCGTCCTTGGCGGCGGAAATCCATTCATCCAACACGTGACCATGCTCCCTGATGCGTGCCCTAGCGGTGGCGATGTCGTCCCAGGTGTCGCAGTCGAAGGACGCGACGGGACCGGGGACGCGAACGAGTCGCAGCCCCCCGGTCAGCCGGCGCAGGGGCAGCCCGGTGAGCCCTGCGTGCGCGGCGGCCAAGGCGGCCAGTTCTCGGCGGAGCGCGGACGCCCGGTACGCGGCGACGAGCGGCTGGTCACGCCCGTCGGCGTCGGTGAGCAGCGCGCCCTCGGCGGTGGCGGGCGCCTCGGCGAGAGCCGTCAGCAGGGCGTCCACGGTCGCCCCGTCGAGGAACGGCAGGTCGGCCGAGAGCACGACGACGTACTCCGCCGTCGTACGGCCCAGCCCCGCCGCGAGCGCGGCGACCGGTCCGCCGCCGGGCGGATCCTCACGGGCCCACACGACGGGCCGTACGGTCGGCCGCGGGGCGGCGACGACCACGGTGGCCGAGGCTCCGGCGCAGGCGGTCAGCACCCGGTCGAGCAGCGCGCGCCCGCCGACCCGGACGCCGGGCTTGTCGGCGCCGCCGAGCCGCCGGGCGGCACCGCCGGCCAGCACGACGGCGTCGTGGACGACGGGGGCGGCCCCCGCCCCGGGGACGCCGCCGGGGCCGCCGGAGGACTCGTACGCGCTCACCCCCCGAGTATGCGTGCCGGGGAGATCACAGGGAACGCAGGGGGAGCCCCCGGCAGGGATACGGCGGGGATACGGCGGGGATACGGCAGGGACCGGCGGGGACCGCGGTCAGAGTGTGCGCAGCAGCACCGCCGGCTGCTCCACGCAGTCCGCGACGTACCGCAGGAAGCCGCCCGCCGTGCCGCCGTCGCACACCCGGTGATCGAAGGTGAGCGACAGCTGGACGACCTGGCGCACCGCCAGTTCCCCTTCGTGCACCCAGGGTTTGGCCGCGATCCGGCCGACACCGAGCATGGCGGCCTCGGGGTGGTTGAGGATCGGGGTGGAGCCGTCGACGCCGTACACGCCGTAGTTGTTCAGCGTGAAGGTGGAGCCGGTGACATCGGCGGGGGCCAGGGTGCCGGCCCGGGCGGCCTCGGTCAGCCGGGCCAGCTCGGCGGTGAGGGACTCGGCGTCCCGGGTGTGCGCGTCGCGGACCACCGGCACCACCAGGCCCCGGTCGGTCTGCGCGGCGAAGCCCAGGTGGACGCGGTCGAGCCGGACGATCTCCCGGGCCTGGGTGTCGACGGTGGCGTTCAGCTCGGGGAAGCGGGCGAGAGCGGCGGTGCAGATCCGGGCCAGCAGGGCGAGCAGGGAGATCTTCGGCTCCCCGGCCGCGTTCATCGCGGCGCGCGCCCGGGTCAGCTCGGTGGCGTCGGCGTCCACCCAGACGGTCGCGTCCGGTATCTCGCGCCGGCTGCGGGTGAGCTTGTCGGCGACGGCGCCGCGGACGCCCTTGAGCGGCACGCGGTGACCGTCCGCGGGACCGGTCTCCGGCCGGGCGGGGGCCTGTGCCGCGCGTACGTCCGGCTCACCGCGCGCCGCCACCGTACGGCCCTGCGCGGCGGCGGCGCGCAGCGCGTACTCCACGTCGGCGCGCAGGATCAGCCCGTCCGGGCCCGAACCGGACAGCTCGCGCAGGTCCAGACCGTTCTGCCGGGCCAGCCGGCGCACCAGAGGGGAGATGACCGGCACCGGCCCCTCGGCCCGCTCGGCGTCCACCGTCCGGCCGTTCACCCGGTCCGGAGGTCCGCCCACGGACACCGGCTCCCCGGTCCGCACCCGGCGCCGCCGCGCGGGCGCCCGCGCCGTCCCGTACCCCACGAGCACATTGCCCGAGCCTTCGTCCCGCCCGCCCGCACCCCCGGCGCCGTCTTCCGTACCCTCACCAGCACCCGCACGGGAAGCGGCACCGGCTCCGACCCGCGCCCCCTCACGCGCACCGCCGCCGTCACCCCCGTCACCGCCGAGGTCACCGTCGGCCACCGTCAGCAACGGCGCCCCCACCGGCACTTCCGTGCCCTCTTCGCCGAAGCGCTCGGTGACGGTCCCGCCGTAGGGGCAGGGCACCTCCACCATCGCCTTGGCCGTCTCGACCTCGACGACCGGCTGGTCGACGGCGACGACGTCACCGACCTCGACCATCCAGCGCACGATCTCCGCCCCGGTGAGCCCCTCACCGAGGTCGGGGAGCCTGAACTCCCGCACCTGTGCTGCCATCAGCTCTCGGCCTCCCATTGCAGACGCGCCACCGCGTCCAGGACACGGTCCACCCCGGGCAGGTGGTGGCGCTCCAGCATCGGCGGCGGGTACGGGATGTCGAACCCGGCCACCCGCAGCACCGGCGCTTCCAGGTGGTGGAAGCAGCGCTCGGTGACCCGGGCCGCGATCTCCCCGCCCGGGCCGCCGAAGGAGCCCGACTCGTGGACGACGACCGCGCGTCCCGTCCGCCGCACCGAGGCGCACACCGTCTCGTCGTCGAACGGCACCAGCGAGCGCAGGTCGACGACTTCGAGGTCCCAGCCCTCGGCCCGGGCCGCCTCCGCCGCCTCCAGGCAGACGGGCAGGGACGGTCCGTACGTGATGAGCGTGGCGCTCCGCCCCGAGCGCCGCACCACCGCGCGGCCTATCGGTTCAACGGGTGCCGGCTCCTCGGGGTTCCAGGCGTCCTTGGACCAGTACAGGCGCTTGGGCTCCAGGAAGACCACCGGGTCGTCGGAGGCGACGGCGGCGCGCAGCAGCCCGTAGGCGTCGGCGACGGTCGCGGGCGTGACGACGTGCAGGCCGGGGGTGGCCAGGTAGTACGCCTCGGAGGAGTCGCTGTGGTGCTCGACGCCGCCGATGCCGCCGCCGTAGGGGATGCGGACGGTGAGCGGGAGGGGCATCGTCCCGCGCGTGCGGTTGCGCATCCGGGCCACGTGGGAGACGAGCTGCTCGAACGCCGGGTAGGCGAAGGCGTCGAACTGCATCTCCACCACCGGGCGCAGCCCGTACATCGCCATGCCGACGGCGGTGCCGAGGATGCCGGCCTCGGCGAGCGGCGTGTCCGTGCAGCGGTCCTCGCCGAACTCCTTCGCGAGTCCGTCGGTGACCCGGAAGACGCCGCCGAGCGTGCCGACGTCCTCGCCCAGGACGTGGACGGCCGGGTCGGCGGCCATGGCGTCGCGCAGCGCGCGGGTGAGGGCCTGGGCCATGGTGGCCGGCCGGGCGGCGACGGTGGTCATCGCCCCGCCCCTTCCGGCCCCGCCCCGGCCGCGGCGTGCGCTTGCGCCACGGCATCCGGCTCCGCCACGGCATCCACCTCCCCCTCCGCCTCCAGCTCCGCCCGCAGTCGCTCCCGTTGCTCGCGCAGTTGCGGGGTCGGTTCGGCGTAGACGTGGGCGAACAGGTCCATGGGGTCCGGCCGCGGGTCCTGGTGCATCCGGGCGCGCAGGCCGGCGGCGAGCGCCTCGGCGTCCTCGCGGGCGGCCCGGACGGTGTCCTCGTCGAGCAGTCCGCGCCGGGTCAGCTCGCGCTCCAGGAGGTCGACGGGGTCGTGCCCGCGCCAGGTGGCGACCTCGGCGTCGCCGCGGTAGCGGGTCGCGTCGTCGGCGTTGGTGTGGGCGTCCAAGCGGTACGTGATCGCCTCCACCAGGACCGGGCCGCCGCCCTCGCGCGCGTGCCGTACGGCGTCGGAGAGTACCTCGTGGACGGCTGCGGCGTCGTTGCCGTCGACCAGGCGGCCGGGCATGCCGTAGCCGACGGCCTTGTGGGCCAGCGACGGGGCCGCGGTCTGCTTGGCGAGCGGGACGGAGATCGCGAAGCCGTTGTTCTGGACGAGGAAGACGACGGGCGCGCGCTGCACGGCGGCGAAGTTCAGCGCCTCGTGGAAGTCGCCCTCGCTGGTGCCGCCGTCGCCGACCATGGCGAGCGCGACCACGTCGTCGCCCTTGAGGCGGGCGGCGTGCGCGAGGCCGACGGCGTGCGGGAGCTGGGTGGCGAGCGGCGTGGAGAGCGGGGCGACCCGGTGCTCGTAGGGGTCGTAGCCGGTGTGCCAGTCGCCGCGCAGCAGCGTGAGCGCCTGGACGGGGTCGACGCCGCGGGCGATGACGGCGAGCGTGTCGCGGTAGCTGGGGAAGAGCCAGTCGCGGTCCTGGAGCACCAGCGCGGCGGCGATCTCGCAGGCCTCCTGCCCCGTGCTGGAGGGGTAGACGGCGAGCCGGCCCTGCTTGGTGAGGGCCGTGGCCTGCGCGTTGTACCGCCGGCCGGCCACCAGCCAGGTGTGCAGGGTCCGCAGCAGCCCGGGGTCGGTCCGGTCGGCCGCGTCGGTGCCGAGGACGCGGTACGGCTCGGCGTCGGGCAGCAGCGGCGCGGGGTCCGTGCGGGGCTGCCAGGCGGGCGGCGGAGCGGGCCGGTACGCGCCCCGCTGCTCCGTGACCGTCATGACGGCACCTCCTCGTGGGAGTGGTTCGCGGCACCGCCACGGGTGTGACGGGTCTCACCTACCGATTGTTCGGTCGCCGGCACATTTTGGCTACAGCGGCCCCGGGGCTGTGGACAAACGGTTCTGCACAGCCTGAGATGGACGCAGTACGTCCATGGTAGAGAGGCGGGGGCAGATGGCAGCTGAACAAATGGCCGATCTCCCGGAGGACACCCCCGGCCCGGACCGTCCCGGCCCGGACACCCCCGCCACGACCGCCTCCGCCCGGGACGCCGCCACCACCGCGATCCCCGCCCGGCGGGACGCCAACGCCACAGCCACCCCCGCCACGACGCCCCCCACGCGCGACCCCGCCCCCACAACCACCCCCACCCCCACAACCACCCCCAACCCCGCCCGCGACACCACCCGCGACCCCGCCCCGCCGCCCCCGCGCCCCCTGGACGCCATCGACCAGGACATCCTGCGCATCCTCCAGGCCGACGGCCGCGCCTCGATACGGTCGGTCGCCGAACGGGTCCACGTCTCGCGGGCCAACGCCTACGCGCGGATCAACCGGCTCGTCGAGGACGGCGTCATCCGCGGTTTCAGCGCCCGCGTCGACCACGAACGCGCCGGTCAGGGCACATCGGCGTACATCACCCTGAAGATCGTGCAGAACACCTGGCGCGCGGTGCGCGAACAGCTCCGCGAGCTGCCCGGGGCCGCCCACATCGCCCTGGTGGGCGGTGACTTCGACGTCCTGCTGCTGGTGCACACGCCCGACAACAGGGCCCTGCGCGAGCTGGTCCTGACCCGTATCCAGGCGATCCCCCAGGTGCTCAGCACCCGCACCCTGCTGGTCTTCGAGGAACAGGACCTGGAGCCCCGCCCCCGCCCCTGACCCGGCGCACGGCGCACGGCGGTCACCGCACCTCCCGCAGCCCCCCGAACACCAGCCGCACCACCGCGTCGGCGACCTCGCGCTCGCCCGCGCCCCGCCCGTCGGGCCGGTACCACTCGACGATCGAGTTGATCATCCCGAAGACCAGCCGGGTCGCCAGCCGTCCGTCCAAGTCGTCCCGTATGTCCCCCTCGGTCGCCGCCGCCTTCAGCAGTTCGGCGACCCGGTGGTCGAAGTCGCGCCGCCGCTCCAGCGCCCACCGCTCGGTGGCGGTGTTGCCGCGCACCCGCAGCAGCAGCGTCACGTAGGGCAGCTCGGCTATGAGCACCTCGACCATGCGCCGTACGACGTGCTCCAGCCGCCCGGCGGCGGGCCCCACGCGCGCGTGCTCCTCGTCGAGGATGCCGAAGAGACCGTCCAGGGCCCGGCTGACCGCCCGGCGCAGCAGCTCCTCCTTGCCGGAGACGTGGTGGTAGATCGACGACTTGGAGATGCCGGCCGCCTTGGACAGGTGCTCCATGGAGGTGCCGTCGTAGCCGCGGTCGTTGAAGACCCGCACCGCGACGGAGAGCAGGCTCTCCGGGGTGTACGTGTCGCGCTTGGCGGTGGTCATGAGGGGCGGTCCTCCCGCTGGTCGGAGGCGTGGGCGTGCAGGTACAGCGCCAGGGACGGCGCGCAGCGGCCGGAGGGGTCGCGCAGGTGCAGTGCGGAGAGCAGGTCGTGCGCCCAGCGCGGGCCGAGCGAGCGCTCCCACTCGAAGGGCCCGGCGGGGTAGTTGACGCCCAGCCGCATGGCCGTGTCGACGTCCTCCGCGGTGGCCACGCCCTTCGCGACCGCCTCGTGGGCCAGGTCGATGATCCGCGCCACGGTACGCGCGACGATCATGCCGGGGACGTCCCCGATGACGCTGACCTTCTTGCCGAGGGCCTGGAAGAGGCCGGTGGCCTCCCGCAGGGTCGCGGGCCGGGTGCCCGGGCCGGTGGAGAGGGCGACCCGGGTGGCCCGGCGGTAGTCGAGGGCGAGGTCGAAGCGGACGGCGTCGCCGGACTCCGCGCAGGTCCGTCCGTCGGCCAGGCGCAGGTCACCGCCGCCGGGCAGGACCAGCCGCGCGCCGCCCGGCTCCCCGCCCTCCCGCACCTCGGCGCCCGCCTCCCGCACGTCGTCGATGCCCGCCTCGCGCACCTCGGCGCCCGCCTCCCGCACCTCGATGCCCGCCTCCCGCACCATCGCGACCAGCTCGGCGGCCGGACCGCCCAGGTCGCCGTGCACGACGAGGTACGGGGGCGGGCCGGCCGGTGCGGCGGTGTGCGGCTCGGGCCGCTCGGCGCCGTCCCGATAGTCGTACCAGCCCCGTCCGCTCTTGCGGCCCAGGCGGCCGGACTCGACCAGGCGGCGCTGGGCGAGCGACGGGGCGAAGCGCGCGTCCTGGAAGAAGGACCGCCACACGGAGTGCGTGACGGACTCGTTGACGTCCTGCCCGATCAGGTCGGTCAGTTCGAAGGCGCCCATCCGGAAGCCGCCGCACTCGCGCAGCACCGCGTCGACGGTGGCCGGGTCGGCGCCCCGCGACTCGTACACGGCGAACGCCTCGGTGTAGAAGGGCCGGGCGATCCGGTTGACGAGGAAGCCCGGGGTGTCGGCGCAGGCGACCGGCGTCTTGCCCCAGGCGCGGGCGGTGTCGTACGCGCGCGTGGCGGACGACCCGTCGGTGGCGGACCCGGAGACCACCTCCACCAGCGGCAGCAGCGGCGCCGGGTTGAAGAAGTGCAGGCCGACGAGACGGCCCGGCACGCGCAGGGCGCCGCCGATGGCGGTGACGGACAGGGAGGAGGTGTTGGTGGCGAACAGACAGTCGTCGCCGACGACGTCCTCCAGGGCGCGCAGCAGCTCCTGCTTGACCTCCAGCCGCTCCACCACCGCCTCCGCCACCAGCGCGCAGCCGCCCAGCCCGGCCAGGTCCTCGACGGCCGCCAGCCGGCTGCGGGCCGCGTCCCGCTCACCCACCGTGAGCCGCTCTTTCTCCACCAGCCGGCCGAGCCGGGCGCCGATCGCGCCGACCGCTTCCCGGGCCCGCCCGGGAACGGTGTCGTACAGCCGTACGGGATGGCCCGCCACCAGTGCGACCTGGGCGATGCCCTGGCCCATGGTGCCGGCGCCGACGACGGCCACGGGGCTGTTGAGGTCGAGTGCTGTCATGGGCGCGATCCTCCCGCACGCGGTTGTCCACAGATGCGGCGGACCCCCTTGTCCCGACCGATCGTTCGGTTACTCTAGCCCTGTCCGGCTGTTCCCGCCCAGGTTTCGCCCAGGCCGCGGACTCGACGAGGAGCCCGCAGACGAGGAGTTGGTCCCGCATGCCCGCCGAACTCGACGCTCAGACCCTGATCGCCAGGCACCGGCCCACCCTCGACCAGGCCCTGGAAGCGATCCGCACGCGCGCGTACTGGTCCCCGCACCCCGAGCACCCCAAGGCGTACGGGGAGAACGGCAGCCTCGACCCGGCAGCGGGCAAGGCCGCCTTCGACGCCCTGCTCGGCACCCGCCTCGACCTCGGCCAGCCCGGCACCGACGCCTGGGTGGGCGGCGAGGTCTCCCCGTACGGCATCGAGCTGGGCGTCACCTACCCGCACGCCGACATCGACGTACTGCTGCCCGCCATGACGGCCGGACAGGCGGCCTGGCGGGACGCGGGCGCCGAAGCGCGCGCCGCGGTCTGCCTGGAGATCCTCAAGCGGATCAGCGACCGGTCGCACGAGTTCGCGCACGCGGTGATGCACACCTCCGGCCAGGCGTACCTGATGGCGTTCCAGGCGGGCGGCCCGCACGCGCAGGACCGCGGCCTGGAGGCGGTGGCCTACGCCTACGCGGAGCAGACCCGCGTGCCCGCCGCCGCGGAGTGGACCAAGCCCCAGGGCAAGCGCGACCCGCTGACGCTCACCAAGAGCTTCACCGCCGTCCCGCGCGGCATCGGCCTGGTCGTCGGCTGCAACACCTTCCCGACGTGGAACGGCTATCCGGGCCTGTTCGCCTCCCTCGCCACCGGCAACGCGGTCCTCGTCAAACCGCACCCGCGCGCGGTGCTGCCGCTCGCCCTCACCGTGGCCGCCGCCCGCGAGGTGCTCACCGCGGCCGGTTTCGACGCGAACCTGGTCGCGCTGGCCGCCGAGGCCCCCGGCGAGGGCCTGGCCAAGACCCTCGCCACCCGCCCCGAGATCCGGATCATCGACTACACCGGCTCCACCGCCTTCGGCGACTGGCTGGAGACCCACGCCCGCCAGGCCCAGGTCTTCACCGAGAAGGCCGGCGTCAACGCGGTCGTCGTCGAGTCCACCGACGACTACCGCGGCATGCTCGCCAACCTCGCCTTCTCCCTCTCCCTCTACAGCGGGCAGATGTGCACCACCCCGCAGAACCTGCTGATCCCCCGCGACGGCATCCGCACCGACCAGGGCCCCAAGTCCTACGACGAGGTGACCGCCGACCTCGCCGCCGCCGTCGACGGCCTCCTCGGCGACGACGCGCGGGCGAACGCGCTGCTCGGCGCGATCGTCAACCCGGACGTCAAGGCCCGCCTGGAGGCCGCCGCCCAGCTCGGCGAAGTCGCCCTCGCCTCCCGCGCGGTGCCCCACCCCGACTTCCCCGACGCCGTCGTCCGCACCCCGGTGATCGTCAAGCTGGACGGCGCGCGCAAGCACTGGGACGAAGCGGCGTACCTGAGCGAGTGCTTCGGCCCGGTCTCCTTCGCGGTAGCCGTCGACTCGGCGGCCGAGGCCACCGAACTGCTGCGCCGGGGCATCCGGGAGAAGGGCGCCATGACCGTCGGCGCCTACACCACCGACCCCGAGGTCGAGCGCACGGTCGAGCAGGTCTGCCTGGAGGAGGCCGCGCAGCTCTCCCTCAACCTCACCGGCGGGGTGTACGTCAACCAGACGGCCGCCTTCTCCGACCTCCACGGCTCGGGCGGCAACCCGGCGGCCAACGCGGCCCTCACGGACGGCGCGTTCGTCGCGAACCGCTTCCGGATCATCGAGGTGCGCCGGCCGTCCTAGGACATGGGCCTAGGACATGGGCCTGGGACATGGGCCTAGGACAGCTGCCCCGCGCTCCAGTGGTACAGCGTCATCGCCACGCTGGTCGCGAGGTTGTAGCTGGAGACCTGGGGACGCATCGGCAGCGCCACCAGGTGATCGGCCCGCGCCCGCAGCTCGCCGGACAGACCGCTGCGTTCGGACCCGAAGGCGAGCAGCGCGTCGTCGGGGAGCTTCAGCCCGCGGATGTCCTCGCCCTCCGGGTCCAGCGCGAACACCGGGCCCGGTGGCAGGTCGGGTACGGCCAGCCGCTCCACGACGGTCGCGAAGTGCAGCCCAGCCCCGCCGCGCACCACGGTGGGGTGCCAGGGGTCGAGGGTGCCCGTGGTGACCACGCCGGTCGCCCCGGACCCGGCGGCCAGCCGGATCACCGCCCCCGCGTTGCCGAGGTTGCGCGGGTTGTCGAGGACCACGACGGGCGCCGTGCGCGGGGTGTGCGCCAGCCGCCGCAGGGCCGCCTCCCGCGCGGGACGTACCGCCAGGGCGGCCACGGCGGTGGGGTGCGGACGCGGCACGAGCGAGGCGTACGCCGCCGGCGTGACCTCGGCGAGCAGGCCGGCCAGCCGCTCCCGTACGTCCGGAGCCAGCTCGTCGGCGAGCGCGAGCGCCGCTTCCCGGTCGGCGGTGACCGCCACCGGGACCTCCGCTCCGAAGCGCAGCGCGTGCTTGAGGGCGTGGAAGCCGTCGAGCAGGACACAGCCGCCGGCGAGACGACGCCAGGCACGCAGGGGGTCGCCGGTCGTCGGGACTGTCGGGCCGGTCGAGCCGGTCGGGTCGGACATGCGCCGAAGCCTACGTGCCCACGCGCGTCGGTCCGGCGTCCTCCGGAACGCGCTGGGCCGGCACCACCGCGCTCCCGCCCCGGCGCCGCACCAGCCGCCCGAGCCGCGTCCGCCCCCGCACCCGCCCCCGCGTCCGCGCCGCCGCCCCGCCCAGCCGCCGCAGGAACGCCGTCGGCAGGAACACCGCGTCGGTCACGATCATCGCCAGGGAGAAGAACGGCAGCCCGAGCACCACGGCGATCACCGCGTGCTCAACCATCATGGCGGCCAGCAGCACGTTCTTGACCCGCCGGTTGAACAGCGTGAACGGGAACGCGACCTGCACGATGACCGTTCCGTAGGTGATGAGCATCACCAGGGTGCCGCTGGCCGCCAGCGGGCCGGCGAGCTGCGGCCAGGGCGAGAAGTACTCCAGTTGCAGGGGGTAGTAGACGGCGGTGCCGTCCTGCCAGCGCGAGCCCTGCACCTTGTACCAGCCGGCGGTCGCGTAGATCAGACACGCCTCCGCCATGATCACCAGAAGCGCCCCGTTGTGCACGATGTTGGCGATCACGTCGAGCAGGATGCGCGGCTCACCGCCGGTCGCCCACCGCCCCACGGCCCACCACAGCGCCTGGCCCAGCCACACACCCCACAGCAGCGCCGGCACCAGCCACTCGGCACCGCCGAACCGGCCCGCCGGCGTCACCACGGCCAGCACCAGCCCGAGCCCGGCCCACAGCACCACCCCGGTCCGGTCCGCGGCCCGCTCCCCGCGCGCCCGCGCCTGTGCCACCCGCCGCGCCCGGCGCGCGTCCAGCGACCACACCTGCCCGCAGCGCGTGAAGACGAGGTAGACGCTCATCAGGTGCAGCACGTTGTCGCCGCCGTCACCGACGAAGACGCTGCGGTTCTGCAGCGACAGCACCCCGGCCATGAACAGCACCGACACGGTCCGGGTCCGCCATCCCAGCACCAGCAGGACGCTCGCCAGCACCGACAGCCCGTAGACCGCCTCGAACCACAGCCGGCCGTCGGACCACATCAGCGCCGTGAACGCGCCGTTGTCCGCGGTCAGCTGCCGGGCGAGGCCCCAGCTCCACGGCCCGTCGGGCCCGTACAGCTCATGGCGGTGCGGGAGCTCCCGCAGCAGGAACAGCAGCCAGGTGGCGCCGAACCCGATCCGGATCACCGCCGTCTGGTACGGGCCGAGGGCGGCCTCGGTGACCCGGGCGATGCCCCGGGAGACCGCCAGGGCGACGCGGTTCACGCCACGCCCCCTTCCGCCTCGCGGCGGGGCACCGGCCACCAGGGCAGTTCACGCCGCTCGGCCCGGTCGGATACCCGCTCGCCGCTCCAGTCCGGCGGCGGCACCGCGCGGGTCAGCGAGCGGTACTGCACCAGGTCCAGGACCTCGCCCGGCCGGGCCGCACCCGCCCGGTCCAGGCGCAGCACGGCGATGCGCCGCAGATACGTCTCGGACAGCGCCCCGCGCAGCCCCACCGGGCGGTCGTCGGAGTCATGGGTGGCGACGTAGAAGTCCCAGGCGCGGCGCAGCTCGTTCTGCTGGGTGTGGCTCGGCAGCGGGTTGCCGTCGATGGCCCGGCCGTCCGCCGCGGACAGGTCGTACCAGCCGGTGGTGCGGACCCCGCCGTCCGCCGTGCTCAGCTCGGCGCGGACCTGGACGGAGATGTTCTGCTGGAGCGGATTGGGCGCGAACAGCTTCCAGTTCTGCTCGAACTCCGGGTAGATCCACTCCTCGATCACCTCGCCGTGCTGCTTGGTGACCGTGTTGGACGGGGCGACGTGCAGGAACGTCATGCCGAGGTGGACCGAGACCACGGCGGCGACGACCGCCAGCGCGAGGGCCGCGCCGACCTGGTAGCGCGGCGAGAGCCCGGCGACCCCGGTACGGACGGCGTCCCCGGTACGGACAGCGTCCCCGGTACGGACAGCGTCGCCGTCGGCCGGTCCGTGCCGGGCATCGGGCCCCGTGTCGTACGCGTCCATCCAGCCCCCGCTCCCGCATCCGGCGTCCGTCGTCGCGCGCCCCTCTCGGCGGGACGCGCACGCGAACGGTACTCAGCGGGAAGCGCACCCCGCAGCCGTACGGACCCGGAAGCCCAACGGAAGCCGAACCGGAAGCCGACCCGCACCCGCCCCGGAACGAACCCGGAAACCACCCGCACCCGCCCCGGAACCAACCCGGAAACCACCCGCACCCGCCCCGGAACCAACCCGGAAGCCGACCCTCACCCACCCCGGAGCAGGACGGCCGCCCTCAGATCACGTGCCCCGGCTCGCCCGAGTCCGTCACCACCGGACGGCCCGCCGCGGCCCACACCTGCATGCCGCCGTCGACGTTCACCGCGTCGATGCCCTGCTGCGCCAGATACATGGTGACCTGCGCCGACCGCCCGCCGGACCGGCAGATCACATGGACCCGCCCGCCCTCGGGCGCCGCCTCGGCCAGCTCCCCGTACCGGGCGACGAACTCGCTGATCGGGATGTGCAGTGCCCCTTCGGCGTGACCCGCCCGCCACTCGTCGTCCTCGCGGACGTCCAGCAGGAAGTCGTCGTCCTTCAGGTCCGTGACCTCGACCGTGGGCACACCAGCTCCGAAACTCATGCTCCGACGCTACCGGAACCCGCGTCCGGCGCGGCCTGCCCCAGCAGCGCGGCCAGCTCCGCCTCCCGCTCGGCCACCTGCGCGGTCAGCTGCTCGGCGATCTCCTCCAGCAGCTTGTCGGGATCGTCCGGGGCCAGCCGCAGCATCCCGCCGATCGCGCTCTGCTCCAGCTCGTTCGCGACCCGCGTGAGCAGTTCCTTGCGCTCGGCCAGCCACTCCAGCCGGGCGTACAGCTCCTCGGCGGGACTCGGACCCCGCTCCTCCTTCGGCCCCGCGTCCCACTCCTCGGCCAGCCGCCGCAGCTCGGCCGCGTCACCGCGGGCGTAGGCGGCGTTGACCCGGGTGATGAACTCCTCGCGCCGGGCCCGCTCGCCCTCCTCCTGCGCCAGGTCGGGGTGGGCCCGGCGGGCCAGCTCGCGGTAGAGCTTGCGGGCCTCCTCGCTGGGCCGCACCCGCTGCGGGGGCCGTACCTCCTGCCCGGTGAGCATCGCCGTGGCCTCCGGGAACAGCCCGTCCCCGTCCATCCAGCCGTGCAGCAGTTCCTCGACCCCCGGCAGCGGCATCAGCCGGGCCCGCGCCTCGTGGGCGAGCCGCTGGTCCTCCGCGTCACCGCTGCGCGCGGCCTTCGCCTCCAGGATCCGCGCCTCCAGCTCGTCGAGGCGGGCGTAGACCGGGCCGAGCCGCTGGTGGTGCAGCCGGGAGAAGTTGTCGACCTCCACCCGGAAGGTCTCCACCGCGATCTCGTACTCGATGAGCGCCTGCTCGGCGGCCCGTACGGCCTTCTCCAGCCGTTCCTCGGGCCGCGCGGCACCGCTTTGCTCAGCTTCCGGGGTCGTCACACGCCCACCCTAGGCCCTGCCCCGGCCGGGCGGGGTCCGCCCCCGCGCCCGGCCACCCGGCACGGCTCTCACACCCCCGGCTCGGCGGCGACCCGTCCCGCCCGCACCGCCGCCACCAGCTCCGCGTGGTCGGCCTCCGTGCGGTCGGCGTAGGCGACGGCGAACGCGGCCACCGCCTCGTCCAGCTCCTCGTTCTTGCCGCAGTACCCGGCCACCCGGCGCGGGTCGGCGCTGTGCGCGTGGGCGCGGGCCAGCAGCGCGCCGGTCATCCGCGCGTAGTCGTCGACCTGGTCGGCGGCGAGCGCGGTCGCGTCCACGCTGCCCTTGCGGTTGCGGAACTGCCGTACCTGGAACGGCCGTCCGTCCACCGTCGTCCAGCCCAGCAGGATGTCGCTGACGACCTGCATCCGCTTCTGCCCCAGCACCACCCGCCGCCCCTCGTGGACCGCTTTGGGCACCTCGAAGCCGGCCGCCGCCAGATGCGGCACCAGCGCGGAGGGCCGGGCCTCCTTGACCTGGAGCACCAGCGGCTCGCCCCGGTGGTCGAGGAGCAGCACCACGTACGACCGGGTCCCGACGCTGCCCGTGCCGACCACCCGGAACGCCACGTCGTGCACCGCGTACCGGGCCAGCAGCGGAAGCCGGTCCTCCGGCAGCGTCGTCAGGTACTCCTCCAGCGCCGCCGCCACCATCGCCGCCTCCGCGTCCGGCACCCGCCGCAGCACCGGCGGGGCGTCCACGAACCGCCGCCCGCCGTCCTCGGTCGCCTCGGTCGACCGGGCCGCGAACCTCCCGCTGGTGTTGTGCCGCGCCTTCTCCGCGACCCGCTCCAGCGTGCCCAGCAGATCGTGGGCGTCGGTGTGGGAGACCAGCGCCTCGTCGGCGATGGCGTTCCAGGCGTCCAGCACGGGCAGCCGGGCCAGCAGCCGCATCGTGCGCCGGTACGCGCCCGCCGCGTCCCACGCGGCCCGCCGGCAGGTGTCCTCGTCGGCCCCGGTCTCCCGCCCCGCCAGCACCAGCGACGCCGCCAGCCGCTTCAGGTCCCACTCCCAGGGTCCGTGGACCGTCTCGTCGAAGTCGTTCAGGTCGATGACCAGCCCGCCCCGGGCGTCGCCGTACAGGCCGAAGTTGGCCGCGTGCGCGTCTCCGCAGATCTGCGCCAGGATCCGGGTCATCGGCGTCCGCGCCAGGTCGTGGGCCATCAGACCGGCCGCGCCGCGCAGGAACGCGAAGGGGGTGGCCGCCATGCGCCCCACCCGTATCGGGGTCAGTTCCGGTATGCGGCCCCGGCTGGACTCCTCGACCGCGCGCACCGCGTCGGGCCGCCCGGCGTCCAGGTCGAGCGTCGCGTGCGCGGACCGCGGCACGATCCGCCGCAGCGCCTTCCCCTCGGCCTTCGCGGCACCGCCCCAGTCACCGGCCCCGCCCCCGCTCCCGGCCCCGCTCTCGGCCCGGGAACCACCCCCGGAGCACCGGGCGAACCCCGGCACGACCGGTATCCGCCCCCCATCCGTCCCGGCCGACAGCCCGGTCATCCGGTCGCCTCCCTCGCCCGTACGTCGCGGCCCGTACGCCCTGCTCCGGCGCACGCCCGCGCACCGCCCGCACACCGCCGGCGACGCGCCTCGAAGCTACCCCCCGCCCCGCCCGGCCGGCGCCCGCGCACTGAGACCTTCCTCACAGCGGCACGGACACACGGAGAACGCACGGGAACGCACAACGCGGAAGCCCCGTAGGTCCGAGACCTACGGGGCTTCCGTCTGGTGCGCGAGGGGGGAGTTGAACCCCCACGCCCTTGCGGGCACTGGAACCTGAATCCAGCGCGTCTGCCTATTCCGCCACCCGCGCATTGGGTGTGTCCTCCGGCTCCTTGCCCCGTTTCCCGCGGCCCGGCGCCTTCCGACATGCAGAACATTAGCACGCTGGCCGGGGTGGATTCACATCCCTTTCCCGGCCCCCGTCGCCACCCCCGGGGCACGTCCCGGCGGGAAGCCGTTCACGTATCAACCTCGTACCGGTCCGGCCCGTCCCCCTGTGCGCGGGCCGGGTCCACAGCCCGGTGCGGGACACTGGTCGTCGAGCGGCTCTACGATCCTGGGCAGGAGTACGCGCGACAGCGCGTCCCGCGGCGTTCGAAGAGGAGCTCCAGCGGGAACTCCGAGAGGCAGTCGACACCCTTCGACCGGGCCGCAAGGGGGAACCAGCCGATCGACCCGCGCGTGGATACGATCAGTAAGCAGTACCAGGTAGGCAGTACGCAGGTAAGCGGTACGCGAGCAGGCAGTACGCCGGCAGGCAGTACGCAGGACAGCAGTACGCAAGGCAGCAGTACGCAGGGCAGTGAACAGGACGGCAGCGACGGAGGAGGTGCCCCATGGGAGTCCTGAAGAAGTTCGAGCAGCGTCTCGAAGGTCTGGTCAACGGCACCTTCGCGAAGGTCTTCAAGTCCGAGGTACAGCCCGTGGAGATCGCGGGCGCGCTGCAGCGCGAGTGCGACAACAACGCGACCATCTGGAACCGCGACCGCACGGTCGTCCCCAATGACTTCATCGTGGAGCTGAGCACGCCCGACTTCGAGCGCCTCAGCCCCTACTCCGGACAGCTCGGCGACGAACTGGCCGGAATGGTGCGCGACTACGCCAAGCAGCAGCGCTACACCTTCATGGGACCGATCAAGGTCAACCTGGAGAAGGCGGACGACCTCGACACCGGCCTGTACCGGGTCCGCAGCCGCACCCTCGCCTCCTCCACCTCGCAGGCCCCGGCCTCGCCCGCGGCACCCCCCGCGCCCCCGGCCGGCCGCCCCGGCGGCTACGGCTACCCGCCCGCCGCGGCACCCGCCCCGGCCCCGCCGATGCCGGCCGCGCCGCCGCCCGGCGCCCGCGGCGGCTACGGCTACCCGCCGCCCGCGAGCGCCCCCCGGCCACCGGCCGCACCGGCGCCCGCCCCCGCACCCGGCGGACGCACCCGCCACTGGATCGAGATCAACGGTGCCCGGCATCAGATCTCCCGCGCGACGCTCGTGCTGGGCCGCAGCACCGAGGCCGATGTGCGGATCGACGACCCCGGCGTGAGCCGGCGGCACTGCGAGATCCGGACCGGAACGCCCTCGGTGATCCAGGATCTCGGCTCCACCAACGGCATCGTGGTGGACGGGCAGCACACCACCCGCGCTACGCTCCGCGACGGTTCGCGGATCGTCGTGGGCAGTACCACCGTTATCTACAGGCAAGCCGAAGGGTGATCCGGGGGCAATGTCAGAGCTGACCCTCACGGTCATGCGGCTGGGTTTTCTCGCCGTACTGTGGCTGTTCGTGATCGTGGCCGTGCAGGTCATCCGCAGCGACCTGTTCGGTACGCGCGTCACCCAGCGCGGGTCGCGCCGGGACGCCGGGCGGGACCGGCAGCAGGCCGCACGACAGGCGCCCGCACCGCAGCGCCAGCAGCCGAGCGGCGGCCGCGGCCGCCGCAACGCTCCCACCAAACTGGTGGTGACCGAGGGCACCCTCGCGGGCACCACCGTGGCCCTCCAGGGCCAGACCATCACACTCGGCCGGGCACACGACTCGACGATCGTGCTGGACGACGACTACGCCTCCAGCCGCCATGCCAGGATCTACCCGGACCGCGACGGCCAGTGGATCGTCGAGGACCTCGGCTCCACCAACGGCACGTACCTGGACAGGTCCCGGCTGACGACGCCCACGCCCATCGCACCGGGCGCGCCGATCCGCATCGGCAAGACCGTCATCGAGCTGCGGAAGTAGTGCTACACCAATGAATGAGCGCGAGCGGAGCGAGCACGCGGCGGCGGCCGGCACCCCGGGCCCCGGCGCGCTCCCGACCGGAGGGTGGGCAGTGTGGCTCGACACGACCGGCTGTACCCGGAGCCGACGGGCGAGGTGCGCATGAGTCTGTCACTGCGCTTCGCCGCCGGATCGCACAAGGGCATGATCCGGGAGGGCAACGAGGACTCCGGTTACGCCGGTCCGCGCCTGCTCGCCATCGCCGACGGCATGGGCGGCCAGGCCGCCGGCGAGGTCGCCTCCTCCGAGGTGATCTCCACCATCGTCGCCCTCGACGACGACGTGCCCGGCTCCGACATCCTCACCTCGCTCGGCACCGCCGTGCAGCGCGCCAACGACCAGCTGCGGCAGATGGTCGAGGAGGACCCCAGCCTCGAAGGCATGGGCACCACGCTGACCGCCCTGCTGTGGACGGGCCAGCGGCTCGGCATGGTGCACGTCGGCGACTCCCGCGCCTACCTGCTGCGGGACGGCGTACTGACCCAGATCACCCAGGACCACACCTGGGTGCAGCGCCTCGTCGACGAGGGCCGCATCACCGAGGAGGAGGCCGGGACGCACCCCCAGCGCTCCCTGCTGATGCGCGCGCTGGGCAGCGGCGACCACGTCGAACCCGACCTGTCCATCCGCGAGGTGCGGGCCGGCGACCGCTACCTGATCTGCTCCGACGGGCTCTCCGGCGTCGTCTCCCACCAGACGATGGAGGACACCCTCGCCAGCTACCAGGGCCCCCAGGAGACCGTGCAGGAGCTGATCCAGCTCGCCCTGCGCGGCGGCGGCCCCGACAACATCACCGTGATCATCGCCGACGTCCTCGACCTGGACACCGGCGACACCCTCTCCGGGCAGCTCTCCGACACCCCGGTCGTGGTCGGCGCCGTCGCCGAGAACCAGGCGCAGTTCGGCGACAACGGCATCATGCAGACCCCGGCGGGACGGGCCTCCGGGCTCGGCCGCCGAGGAGCCGGGGGCGGCGGCGAGTTCGGCCCGCCCGGCAGCGGCGACACCACCGGCTACATCTCCGCCGACGGCCTCGACTACGGCGACGACGACTTCACCAAGCCGCGCAAGAGCCGCCGCTGGCTGAAGAGATCCTTCTACTCCGTCCTCGCCCTCGCCGTCATCGGCGGCGGACTCTACGGCGGCTACCGCTGGACCCAGACCCAGTACTACGTGGGCACCAACGACGACCACGTCGCCCTCTACCGGGGCATCAGCCAGGACCTGGCCTGGGTGTCGCTGTCGAAGGTGGAGAAGGACCACCCCGAGATCGAACTCAAGTACCTGCCGCCGTACCAGCTGAAGTCGGTCGAGGAGACCATCGCCGAGGGCGACCTCAGCGACGCCCGGCGGAAGATCGACGAACTGGCCGTACAGGCCTCCGCCTGCCAGAAGCAGGCCGAACGGCGCACCACGCAGAACGAGAGCAACGCGAAGACGGGCGAGGGCGAGGCCGGGGGCACCGGAACCGACCCTGTCTCCCTCACGTCCAAGGCGAGCCCGACGCCCACCGCGTCGGCCTCGTCCGGGGCCGCCGAGACGCCCGATCCGTCCCCGTCCACCACCGCACCCACCCCCGATGCCGGCCCCACCCTCTCGGAGGAAGAGCAGAAGGTCGTCTCGCGGTGCGGTGAGCAGTAGGCAAGCCGTGAGAGGCCCTGTCACACGATGAGCAGTACTTCCAACTCGCCGACGCACCACACGTCCACGATCGGCGCCATCGGAGCGCCGAGCCGGCGCAACACCGAGCTGGCGCTGCTGGTCTTCGCCGTGGTCATCCCGGTCTTCGCCTACGCCAACGTGGGCCTCGCCATCAACGACGAGGTCCCCGCCGGGCTGCTGAGCTACGGCCTGGGCCTCGGTCTGCTGGCCGCCGTGGGCCACCTCGTGGTGCGCAAGTTCGCCCCGTACGCGGACCCCCTGCTGCTGCCCCTGGCCACGCTCCTCAACGGCCTGGGACTCGTCGCCATCTGGCGCCTGGACCAGTCCGACCTGCTCCAGTCCATCGAGCAGGCCGGCACCGCCGCGCCCCGGCAGCTGATGTACACCGCGATGGGCATCGCCCTCTTCCTCGCGGTCCTGATCTTCCTCAAGGACCACCGCGTCCTGCAGCGCTACACCTACATCTCCATGGTCGGCGCGCTGATCCTGCTGCTGCTGCCGCTGGTGCCGGGCCTCGGCCAGAACATCTACGGCGCCAAGATCTGGATCAAGGTCGGCAGCTTCTCCATCCAGCCCGGTGAGTTCGCCAAGATCGTCCTGGCGATCTTCTTCGCCGGCTACCTGATGGTGAAGCGCGACGCCCTCGCCCTGGCCAGCCGCCGCTTCATGGGCCTCTACCTGCCCCGCGGCCGCGACCTCGGCCCGATCCTGGTCGTCTGGATCGTCTCGATCCTCATCCTGGTCTTCGAGACCGACCTCGGTACGTCGCTGCTGTTCTTCGGCATGTTCGTGATCATGCTGTACGTCGCCACCGAGCGGACCAGCTGGATCGTCTTCGGTCTGCTGATGTCCGCGGTCGGCGCCGTCGGCGTGGCCAGCTTCGAGCCCCACATCCAGCAGCGCGTGGACGCCTGGCTCGACCCGATGCGCGAGTACACGCTCTCCCAGCAGGGCGTCGTCGGCCACTCCGAGCAGGCGATGCAGGCGCTGTGGGCGTTCGGCTCCGGCGGCACCCTGGGCACCGGCTGGGGCCAGGGCCACTCCGAGCTGATCCGGTTCGCCGCCAACTCCGACTTCATCCTCGCCACCTTCGGCGAGGAACTGGGCCTGGCCGGCCTGATGGCCCTGCTCCTGCTGTACGCGCTCATCGTGGAGCGCGGCGTGCGCACCGCCCTCGCCGCCCGCGACCCCTTCGGCAAGCTGCTGGCCATCGGCCTCTCCGGCGCCTTCGCGCTCCAGGTCTTCATCGTCGCCGGCGGCGTCATGGGCCTCATCCCGCTCACCGGTATGACGATGCCGTTCCTGGCGTACGGCGGCTCCTCCGTCATCGCCAACTGGGCCCTGATCGGCGTACTGCTGCGCATCAGCGACACCGCGCGCCGTCCGGCCCCCGCCCCCGCCAACCCCGACGCCGAGATGACCCAGGTGGTCCGACCGTGAACAAGCCCCTGCGCCGCATCGCGCTCTTCTGCGGCCTCCTGGTCCTCACCCTCCTGCTCCGCGACAACTGGCTCCAGTACGTCAAGGCCGACGAGCTCAAGACCGACGACAAGAACCGCCGCGTCCTCATCGAGCGGTACGCCTCCCCGCGCGGCGACATCATCGTCGACGGCAAGGCCATCACCGGGCACGCCACCACCGAGGGCGACTTCGAGTACAAGCGCACGTACAAGAACGGCGCCATGTGGGCGCCGGTCACCGGCTTCGTCTCCCAGGCGTACGGCGCCACCCAGCTCGAAGCGATCAACGACGGCATCCTCACCGGCAACGACGACCGCCTCTTCTTCCGTAACACCCTGGACATGATCACGGGGAAGAAGAAGGAGGGCGGCAACGTCGTCACCACCCTCAGCTCCGCCGCGCAGAAGGCCGCGTACGACGGTCTGAAGGCGCAGGGCGGCAAGGGCGCGGTCGTCGCCATCGAGCCGTCCACCGGCAAGATCCTGGCGCTGGCCTCCTACCCGTCGTACGACCCCTCGTCGTTCGCCGGCGGCAGCGACGCCGACGCCAAGGCGTGGAAGTCGCTGCTGAAGGAGAACAACGAGGACGACCCGACGCTGAACCGGGCCCTGCGCGAGGTCTACCCGCCCGGCTCCACCTTCAAGGTCCTCACCGCCGCGGCGGCCCTGGAGAACGGCCTCTACGAGAGCGCCGACGAAAAGACCGAATCGCCACTGCCCTGGACCATGCCGGGCACCACGACGCCGCTGCCCAACGAGGGCGACCTCCCCTGCAAGAACGCCAGCCTGCGCGAGGCGCTGAAGGTCTCCTGCAACACCGTCTTCGGCAAGATCGGCTCCGATCTCGGCAACGAGAAGATGCTGGAGATGGCCAAGAAGTTCGGCTTCACCGAGGAGCAGTTCGTCCCGGTCCGCTCCAGCGCCTCGGTCTTCTCCGACGACATGGAGCCCTCGCAGGTGGCGCTCTCCTCCATCGGCCAGTTCAACACCGCCGCGACCCCGCTGCAGATGGCCATGGTGACCTCGGCGATCGCCAACAACGGCACGCTGATGCAGCCGTACATGGTCGACGAGCTGCAGGCCCCCAACCTCGACACCATCGAGAAGACCGACCCGAAGGAGATGAGCAAGCCGCTGTCCGCGGACAACGCCCAGATCCTCCAGTCGATCATGGAGACGGTCGTCAAGGACGGTACGGGAACCAACGCGCAGATCGACGGCGTCACCGTCGGTGGCAAGACCGGTACCGCCCAGCACGGTGTCGACAACAGCGAGAATCCGTACGCGTGGTTCATCTCCTACGCCAAGCAGAGCGACGGCAGCTCGCCGGTGGCCGTCGCCGTGGTGGTCGAGGACGAGAACGCCAACCGTGACGACATCTCCGGCGGCGGCCTCGCGGCGCCGATCGCGAAGAACGTCATGAAGGCCGTCATCGACAGCAAGAAGTGACCACCGGCTGAACGGGACGTGACTCCTGTCACGTCCCCTTCACATCGGTGCACGTTGCGATACCGGTCGTGTATCGGCTACCGGGCTTGGCCAGGTCGCACAGAGCGAGCCGGGTACGGTAGGCCGGACGGCAGCCTCCGACCGTACAAGCATGCCGGTCGGGACCGACGGAGAGGGCTGGTAGGTAGCTATGGAAGAGCCGCGTCGCCTAGGCGGCCGGTACGAGCTGGGCCCGGTGCTCGGCCGTGGTGGCATGGCGGAGGTATACCACGCGCATGACACCCGGCTCGGTCGCCAGGTGGCGGTGAAGACGCTCCGCGCCGACATGGCACGCGACCCGTCCTTCCAGGCCCGGTTCCGCCGGGAGGCCCAGTCGGCCGCCTCGCTCAACCATCCCGCGATCGTGGCGGTCTACGACACGGGCGAGGACTACATCGACGGGGTCTCCATCCCGTACATCGTCATGGAGTACGTCGACGGCTCCACCCTGCGCGAACTGCTCCACAGCGGCCGCAAGCTGCTGCCGGAGCGGACGCTGGAGATGACCATCGGCATCCTCCAGGCCCTGGAGTACTCGCACCGCGCCGGCATCGTCCACCGCGACATCAAGCCGGCCAACGTCATGCTCACGCGCAACGGCCAGGTCAAGGTCATGGACTTCGGCATCGCCCGGGCCATGGGCGACGCGGGCATGACCATGACGCAGACCGCCGCCGTCATCGGCACCGCCCAGTACCTCTCCCCGGAGCAGGCCAAGGGCGAGCAGGTCGACGCCCGCTCCGACCTGTACTCCACCGGCTGCCTCCTCTACGAGCTGCTGACCGTCCGGCCGCCGTTCGTCGGCGACTCCCCGGTCGCGGTCGCCTACCAGCACGTACGGGAGGAGCCGCAGCCGCCCAGCGTCTTCGACCCCGAGATCACGCCCGAGATGGACGCGATCGTGCTGAAGGCGCTGACCAAGGACCCGGACTACCGGTACCAGTCGGCCGACGAGATGCGCATGGACATCGAGGCCTGCCTCGACGGCCAGCCCGTCGCCGCCACGGCCGCGATGGGCGCCGTCGGCTACGGCGGCTACCCCGACGACCAGCCGACCACGGCCCTGCGCGCCGACTCCGGCGCCGGCGCCACCTCGATGCTGCCGCCGATGAACCCGGACGACGGCGGCTACGGCTACGACGAGCAGCGCCCCGACCGGCGCCGCCAGCCGCAGCGCAAGTCCAACACCTCCACGATCGTGCTGGTCGTCGCGGGCATCCTGGTCCTGATCGGCGCCATTCTGATCGGCCGGGAGATCTTCAGCAGCGGCGGCTCCGACGACGGCACGATCAGCACACCGAACTTCGTCGGCCAGACCAAGGCGGAGGCCAAGCAGCAGGCCGTCAACGCCGACCTGAAGGTGGCCTTCACCGAGGACTCCTGCGAGAAGGAGGCCAAGGGCAAGATCTGCTCCCAGGACCCGGAGAGCGGCACCGACGTCGACAAGGACACGACCATCAACCTGGTGGTCTCCACCGGCGCCCCCAAGGTCGAGGTCCCCGACGTCGAGGGGCAGAGCTACTCGGACGCGGAGGCGGCGCTGAAGGAGGCGGGCTTCGAGGTCGAGCAGAAGACCGAGGAGTCCACCGAGACGCCGGACACGGTCATCTCCCAGGACCCCGCGGGCGGCACCTCGAAGGCGAAGGGCTCCACCGTCACCCTGACCGTGGCCAAGGAGACGGCCCAGGTGACCGTGCCCGACATCACGGGCAAGACGCCGGACGAGGCGAAGTCCATCCTGGAGGCCAAGGGCCTGGTCCTCGGCAGCCAGACCACCGAGGAGTCCAGCGCCCAGGAAGAGGGCAAGATCTTCGAGCAGAGCCTCGCCCCGGGCACCGACGTCGACCGCGGCAGCACCGTCACGGTGAAGATCGCCAAGGCCCCGGCCGAGGAGACCTCGTTCGCGATGCCGAAGGTGACCGGCATGACGGTCGCCGAGGCCAAGAACGTCCTGTCCCAGGCCGGTCTCCAGCTCTCCGGCATCGCCGGCTCGCAGGAGGACGACGCCACCGTCGTCGCGAGCAACCCGACCGAGAACACCCAGGTCAAGAAGGGCGACAGCGTCAGCCTGGTCGCCACTCCGGCGACCGACGGCGACAACGGGAACGGCAACGGGAACGGCGACAACAGCAACTGGTGGGACAGCTTCGGCGACTGACGCCCGCCACCACGGCAAGAGCCCCGGTCCTGCTCGTTCGACGAGGACCGGGGCTCTTGCCGTGGCCGCCGCTCAGCGCAGTTCCTTCGGCACCGTCCGCTCGCTGTCCACCTTCTCCGTGCGCACCAGCTCGCCCCACACGATGTACCGGTAGCGGCTCGTGTAGACCGGCGTGCACGTCGTCAGCGTGATGTAGTGCCCGGCCTTCTTCTTGCCGGACTCCTTCGGGATCTTCCCGAGGACGTCGACGTTGTACTTCGAGGTCTCCGGGAGGATGCCGTAGACCTTGTAGACGTACCAGGTGTCCTTCGTCTCGAAGACGATCGGGTCACCCTTCTCGATCTTGTCGATGCCGTGGAACTTGGCGCCGTGCCCGTCCCGGTGCGCGGCCAGCGAGAAGTTGCCCTTCTTGCCGGTCGTGGGCAGCTCCGCCTCGACCGGGTCGGTGTAGTAGCCGGCGACCCCGTCGTTCAGGATCTTCATCGAGGTGCCCTTCTCGACGAGGATCTCGCCCTTGCTCATCGTCGGGACGTGCAGGAAGCCGATGCCGGCCTTGGTGTCCAGCGCCCCGGGGCCGCCTGGACCGCCGCCGTCCTGCGCCCAGGTGTCCCGGACCTTGTCGCCCTGCTTGTCGGCCTCACGGTCCGCCATGACGTTCGTCCACCACAGGGAGTAGACGACGAACAGGCCCATCACCAGGCCCGCGGTGATGAGGAGTTCACCGAAGACACTGACGGCCAGCGCGATCCGGCCGCGCGGGCGCGGCGCGGGCTCCGCACGGGGCGTCCCGGTGTGCTCTTCGTGATCGGTGTCGGTGGTCGCTGCCACTGGTCATCTGCCCTTAATCGACGAGTGCGTCCGGCTTGCCCTTGCTGCGCGGCCGTTCCTCGACCATCTTGCCCCACACGATCATCCGGTACTTGCTGGTGAACTCCGGCGTGCACGTGGTGAGTGTGATGTAGCGGCCGGGCCCCGTGAACCCCGACTGCTGCGGGACCGGGTCCAGCACACTGGTGTTGCTCGGCGACGTCACCGGCAGGATCGACGCCATCTTGTAGACGAAGTACTCGTCCTGCGTCTCCACGACGATCGGGTCGCCCGGCTGGAGCTTGTTGATGTACCGGAACGGCTCGCCGTGCGTGTTGCGATGCCCCGCGAGCCCGAAGTTGCCGGTCTTGGCGTCCGGCAACGCCGTCTTCAGCGCGCCCTCGGCGTAGTGCCCCACCATGCCCCGGTCGAGCACCTTCTCGTTGCTGATGCCCTCGGCGATCGGCACCACGACGTCCAGCTTCGGGATGTGCAGCAGCGCGAAGCCCTGACCGGGCTCGAAAGTCCCCGGGTTGCGCTTGCCGTCGGCCCAGTCGTCCTGGAGGCTGCTCGCCGCCTTGTCCGCCTGCGCCTGTGCCCGCACGTTCGTCCACCACAGCTGGTAGGTGACGAACAGCAGCATCAACACACCGGTGGTGATGAACAGTTCGCCGATCGCCCGGCTGGCGACCGTCGCCGCGCTCGGCTTGCTCGCCCGGGCGAGCCGCCGCGCCTCGACCCGTGTGAGGGGCGCTCTCGGACCCTCGTCGCCCTGCGGCGCCGTCGGGCCCGCGGGCGGCGTGGCGGTGCCGGACGCCCTGCGGGAGGCCCCACGGCCGCCCTGACGCCGTTTGGCGGCCTTCCTGCGGGCCGCCCGGCCGCCCGGGGCGGGCGCGGAGGCATTTCGTACGGCGCTCGTCCGCGCCGCCGGGTCCACGACCCGCAGCGCCACCGTCTCGTCGTCGTACCGGCCGCCGCCCCCGAGCGCGCCCTGGTCCCCGTACGGCTCCTGCCCGTACGAGGTCCCCGCCGGGCCGGCGGCACCGTGCGCCGGGGCGTCACCGTGCGCCGGGGCGTCACCGTGCGCCGGGGCGTCACCGTGCGCCGGGGCGTCCGCGAACGCCCCCCCGGACAGCCCGGCCGCCTCGGCGCCGGGCTCCCGCTCGGGGCGCAGCGCGGTCACGCCGTGGCCCTGCCCACCACCGGGGCGAGCCCCGCGGACCTCGCCACCGCGCCTTCGTCGCCGCACTCCGCCAGCCAGTTGGCCAGCATCAGGTGTCCGTGCTCGGTCAGCACCGACTCGGGGTGGAACTGCACGCCCTCGACGGGCAGTTCCCGGTGCCGCAGCCCCATCACGATCCCGTCGGGCGTGCGGGCGGTCACCTCCAGCTCGGCCGGCACCGTGCCCGGCTCGGCGGCCAGGGAGTGGTAGCGGGTCGCCGTGAAGGGCGAGGGGAGGCCGGCGAAGACGCCCTTGCCCCCGTGCTCGACCGGCGAGGTCTTGCCGTGCAGCAGCTCCGGCGCCCGGTCCACCACGCCGCCGTACGCCACCTGCATCGACTGCATGCCGAGGCAGACGCCGAAGACGGGGACGCCGGTGGCCGCGCAGTGCCGGACCATGTCCACGCAGACGCCCGCCTGCTCGGGCGCGCCCGGCCCCGGGGACAGGAGCACGCCGTCGAAGCCGTCCTGGGCGTGCGCCGTGGACACCTCGTCGTTGCGCAGCACCTCGCACTCGGCGCCCAGCTGGTACAGGTACTGGACCAGGTTGAAGACGAAGCTGTCGTAGTTGTCGACGACGAGAATCCGCGCACTCACTGGTTGTCCACCGTCACATCGTTGAAGGGAAGCAGCGGCTCGGCCCACGGGAAGACGTACTGGAACAGGACGTAGACCACGGCCACGACGAGCACGAGCGAGAGCAGCGCCTTCACCCATGCGTTCCCCGGCAGATGCCGCCAGATCCAGCCGTACATGCCGTCCCTTCCGTCGCACCACGGCACCAGAATCACGCCGTACGCCA
Source organism: Streptomyces sp. NPDC090994 (assembly GCF_044768905.1). Taxonomy (NCBI): domain Bacteria; kingdom Bacillati; phylum Actinomycetota; class Actinomycetes; order Kitasatosporales; family Streptomycetaceae; genus Streptomyces; species Streptomyces sp. NPDC090994. Next base: position 260,849 of record NZ_JBIVWS010000006.1, on the reverse strand, counting down.
CCAGACTAACGGCGCGACGCCTCCGGTTTCCCGGCCTCGGCGGGGCCGGTCACTCCACGGGCTCGGCGTAGTGCAGGTCCACCGCTCCCGAGTAGCCGGGCAGCGTGACCGCGCCGTCCTCCTCGACCTGCCAGCCGAGTCCGTAGACGTTGACGTACACCATGTAGTTCTGGATCGCCGGGGACGCCGACAGCGCCTCCTTCAGCTTCTCCGGGTCACCGACCGCCGTGACCTTGTACGGCGGTGAGTAGACGCGGCCCTGGAGGATCAGCGTGTTGCCCACGCAGCGCACGGCGCTGGTGGATATCAGCCGCTGGTCCATGACCTTGATGCCCTCGGCGCCGCCCTGCCACAGCGCGTTCACCACGGCCTGCAGGTCCTGCTGGTGGATCACCAGGTAGTCGGGCTCCGGCTCGGGGTAGCCGGGCAGCTTGGCGGTGGCGTCCGGCGGGGCGTCGTCGAGGGTGACGGTGAGCGCCTCGCCCTTCAGCTCCTGCGTGCCCGCGCGCCGCTCCAGGGCGGCGAGCTTGTCGTCCTCCGCCTCGGTGCTGCCGTCGTCGCGCTCGGCGAGGGCCTCGATGTCGTCGCGCAGGGCGGCATTGGTCTCGTCCAGCGCGCCGTTGTCCCGGCTGCGCTCCTGGATGAGGTCGGAGAGCTTCAGCAGGGAGTCGTCGGTGCGGATGTTGGTGCCCTTGGCCGTGTCGAAGCTGGTGAAGAAGATCAGCCCGGCGAGCGCGAAGACGGCCGCGGTCAGGGCCCGTACGGGCCGGAAACGGCGTCGGCGGGCAGCACTGGAACCGGCCTGGGGGGAGTCGGCAGAATTGCTCAACGTACCCTTATCTCCTTCGGCGCCACGGAAGCACTACGCTAACGGACGCCCGGACCCAGTTCCCTGCGCGGCCACGCAGCGCATCGACAGGAGAGACCCTCGTGCCGAAGTCACGTATCCGCAAGAAGGCAGATTTCACGCCGCCGCCGGCGAAGCAGTCGACGAGCATCAAGCTGAACAGCCGTGCCTGGGTCGCCCCCGTCATGCTGGCCATGTTCCTCATCGGCCTCGCCTGGATCGTGGTGTTCTACGTGACCGACGGCTCGCTGCCGGTCGAGAGCCTGGGCAACTGGAACATCGTGGTGGGCTTCGGCTTCATCGCCGCCGGGTTCGGCGTCTCCACGCAGTGGAAGTAGCGCCCACCCGCTGGTGAACACAGCTCTGCCCACGGTTATCCACTGAGTTATCCACAGCCCTTGTCCACACGCTGGGGAAAAGAAACGACGATCTGTGGATAACTCACCGGACGTTGACGCCGGTACGACAGGCATACCGGTAACCGAAAACACGTTCGCCCCCGGCTGACCTGCGGAAACGCGGGTCGGTGACAGGGGGCGCACGCGTTCCCACGCCCTGTGCACAAGATGCGGCACCGATGTGGACAACCGGCGCTCAGGTGAGCTGGCCGGTCCTCACCAGGGCCAGCGCGAGAGTGATCATCAACACCAGCGCACAGGTCCCGTACTGGACGAGCGCCCGCCGCTCCCGCGGGGCGTGGACCATGCCGTAGCCGATCACGACACCGGCGACGAGGCCGCCGACGTGGGCCTGCCAGGCGATGTTGAAACCCGGGCTGAAGGTGAAGATCAGGTTGATCGCCAGCAGGGCGATGACCGGCCGCATGTCGTACCGCAGCCTGCGCATCAGCACGGCGGTGGCGCCGAAGAGGCCGAAGACGGCACCGGAGGCGCCGAGCGAGGGCTGGTTGGGCGCGGCGATCAGGTAGGTGAGGGCGCTGCCGGCCAGTCCGGACAGGACGTAGAGCGCGAGGTAGCGGGCCCGGCCGAGCGCCTGTTCCAGGGGGCCGCCGATCCACCAGAGGCTGAGCATGTTGAAGATGATGTGGACGGTGCTGCCGTGCAGGAAAGTCGCGGTGAGCAGGCGGTACCACTGACCGCCGGCGACGCCCTCGACGGAGCCGAGCAGCGGTACGTAGGCCTGGCCGATGAGTTCGAACCGCGCGGTGAAGCGGTCGCCGGCGGCGAGCTGGACCAGGTAGAACGCGACGTTGAGGCCGACCAGGATCTTGGTGAGCAGCCGGGGGTCGGCCACCACGGTGCCGCCCGCCAGGGTGCGGGGCCGGCTCGCGGCGGGGGCGTGGCCGGTGCCGGAACCGCCGCGGACGCAGTCGGGGCACTGGAACCCGACGGAGGCGTCGATCATGCACTCCGGGCAGACCGGGCGTTCGCAGCGGGTGCAGCGGACACCGGTGGCGCGGTCCGGGTGGCGGTAGCAGGTCGGCGGGGTCCCGGCGTCCTGTGGCGTGCCTCCCGCTGCCTGGTCCATGAGGTGTCCCCTTGTCCCCTCGATCGTCGTGTGCTCGATCGTCGTGTGCTCGATCGTCGTGTGCAATGCACCCGCCCCGCCCATCCCTACGGATGAGCGGGGCGTTCGGTTCCCGTGGCGGCCGGCCGCGGCCGGTGCCGGCCGGGGTGGATCAGCCCTCGCGGGTCTCCACGACGACCGTCTCGATGACGACGTCCTTGACCGGACGGTCGGTGCGCGGGTTGGTCTGCGTGGTGGCGATGGCGTCCACGACCTTCTGGCTGGCCTCGTCGGTGACCTCACCGAAGATGGTGTGCTTGCGGTTCAGCCACGTCGTCGGGGCGACGGTGATGAAGAACTGCGAGCCGTTGGTGCCCGGACCGGCGTTGGCCATGGCCAGCAGGTAGGGCTTGTCGAAGGCGAGGTCCGGGTGGAACTCGTCCTCGAACTGGTAACCGGGACCGCCGGTGCCGTTGCCCAGCGGGTCACCGCCCTGGAGCATGAACCCGCTGATCACCCGGTGGAAGACCGTCCCGTCGTAGAGCTTGTCCGTGGACTTCTGGCCGGTGGCCGGATGGGTCCACTCGCGCTCGCCCTTGGCCAGCTCGACGAAGTTCTTCACCGTCTTGGGGGCGTGGTTCGGCAGGAGCCGGACGTTGATGTCCCCGTGGTTGGTCTTCAGGGTGGCGTAAAGCTGCTCAGCCACGATCTGCCTTCCGTTGTCTTCCTTGTGACTCCCCGATCCTCGCACGGACCGCCGCGCACGTCGCCCAGCGGCCGATCGTTGTCCCTCTTCAGCGCGTGTCGCTTGCGGAAATCCGGCCGAGTACTCCCGAGCCGGGGGCGCTGCGTGCCGATCCGTGGCATTGTCGACGACAAGCTCCCGTTGCCCCGTATTCACCCGCTATACCAGTCGATCATCCAGTTGATCACCCAGCTGATCACCGAGTCGATCACCGAGTCGATCACCCATTGATCGCCTTTCGATACGACTCGTCATGACCCGGATGCCCGCCCTCGCATGCCTGACGGTGTGCCGGCAGGCATGATCCGTAAAAGGGTGGAAAGTCGAATTACCGTACGCCACCGAGGAGGAGGAACCCGTGACCCGCATCGACAGCGTGCGCGCCGCGACCGGTTCGGCGAAGGACAGCGTGCTGCACGCCGCGGAAGTGGTGGCGCCCTACGCCGACACGGCCAAGGACAGGGCCGCGCACTACGCACACGAGGCGCGCGTACGGCTGGCGCCCAAGGTGTCCCTCGCCGCCGACCAGGCCCGGCTGCAGTACGGCGCGCATGTCGCGCCGCGTCTGGAGCAAGCCCTCTCGCACATGCCGCCCAAGGTGGACCTGGCCGCCCATGAGGCCGCCCTGCGTGCCCGTATCGCCGCCCGGCAGGCGGCCGAGTACTCCCGGCCCAAGCTGGAGCAGGCGGTGGCGGCGGCCGGTCCCGTCCGGGACGAGGCGGCGCTGCGCGGTGCCGCGGCGCTGGCGGCGCTGCGCGGTCAGGTCTCGGCCAAGGAGATCCAGAAGCTGGTCCGCAAGCGCGAGCGGCGGGCGAAGGCCGGCCGTGCCGTCCGGGTGCTGGCGGTCCTGGGTCTCGTGGCGGGCGGCGCCTTCGCCGCGTGGAAGTGGTGGGACAAGCAGGCCAACCCGGACTGGCTGGTCGAGCCGCCGGAGGCGACGGAGGTCCCGGAGCCGGGCCGGCTGTCGTCGGTGGACGGCAGCGGGGCCACCCTCGACCCCGAGGTGGAGGCCAAGCAGGCCGAGGACGAGGCCGCCAAGGGCGACGACCAGCGCTGACGCCCCGGACCGGGGCCGGACCCGACGCCGCGGGGCGGGAGAGCCCGACTCTCCCGCCCCGCGGCGTTGTTTCACGTGAAACCGTGCGCTTCCGCTCCCTCACCGTCCGTAGCGGCGCTCCCGCAAGGAGTACGAGCGCAGGGCGCGCAGGAAGTCGATCTCGCGGAAGTCCGGCCAGTACGTCTCGCAGAAGTACATCTCGGCGTACGCGGACTGCCAGAGCAGGAACCCGGAGAGCCGCTGTTCGCCGGAGGTGCGGATGATGAGGTCGGACTCGGAGCGCGCCTTGGAGTACAGGTGCTTGGAGATGTGCTCCATGGTGAAGGACTCGATGAACTCGTCGATGTCCCCGCCCTGGGCGCTGTGCTCGGTGAGGGCGGACCGGACGGCGTCGACGATCTCGCGCCGGCCGCCGTAGCCCACGGCGACGTCGACCTTGGTGCCGCCCTGGCGGCCCTGGGTGGCGGCGGTGGCGGTCTTGAGGCGGCCGGCGGACTCGGCCGGCAGCAGGTCCAGGGCCCCGACGACCTCGACGGGCCAGGGGTTGCCGGGGGCGGCCAGCCGCTCCACCACCTCGGCGATGATGTCGATGAGCGGGGTCAGCTCTTCCTCGGGCCGGTGCAGGTTGTCGTCGGAGAGCATGTAGAGGGTGACGTGCTCGATCTCGGCCGAGTCGCACCAGCGCAGGAAGTCCAGCACCTTCGCGCCGCCCGCGCGGTAGCCCTCACGCGGGTCGTTGATGCCGGACATCTTGGCCCACCGGCGGTTGCCGTCGAGCATGATGCCGATGTGCTGAGGGCGTGGGCGTCCCTCCAGCTCCCTGACGAGTCGCTTCATGTAGAGCGCGTCGAGAGCGGCCCGTACCTTCGCCCGCATGGTCTACCCCTTCCACCTCGCCGACGCGGCCGACGGCCCACGGCGGCGATGAGTCACGTGGCACCGCCCCGCAGGGGTGGGGATGCCGGTGCCTTGTGAAGTGACGATATCAAGAGCCGACACGCCCTCCTCCGCCCGAACCGTGGCTTGCCCAACCCCCTTCAAGATCATCAATTTCCGCCGCGTACAGGTGAGTTGGTGCGGGGGAGGCCCCGGTGGCGCGGTCCTGCGCACGGCCCCTCAGTCGTCCGCTCCACCGTCTTCGGAGGCGACGGGCGGGAGGTCGTGGACCACGAAGGACCCCTTGCGCGGCAGGGTCTCGATGAGTCCCCGTTCCCGCAGGTCCTGGAGCGCCCGCCGGACGGTTCGGTCAGCCCAGGTCCTGGGCCACGAGCAGCCTCGTGCCGTGCCGAACCATGTCCGTCACCTCGTCGACGACATGGCGCAGCAGCTCCTCCCCGAGGCAGAGGAAGATCCCGAACATCAAGGACAGGATGCCGCGGTTGGTGGTCTGCCCGACGTCGATCGGGTGCAGACAGACGCCCGCCCGGGGCGGCTTGCCGCGGTCCGGACGCTTGTCGGTGACGAGGTCGGGACGCAGGGCGGAGCATGAGTCTGGTTTCGGTGACCCCGGCAAGCCCACCGCCGCTCTGCTGCAGGACCGGGTGCGTGCGGGGCGCGAATGGCGCATGTGGCGCCCGGCCCGCCCTGTCTGTGTGTCCAGGCGCTCCCGGGCAGCACCGGGGATCACGGTGATGGTGAGCCGTGACACCACGGACAGCAGTTCACTCGGGTGTGGGTCACCCGAGGGGCCGGGTGGCGACTGTCGGCCAGACACGTAGTCGCAGGGCTCCGCGATGTGTACGGCCACGGCAACTGAGGGTGCCGGCGAAGCAATGGGGAAGCCACTCATGGCCTGACCAGTGAAGAAATCGGGATAGTTGGGCCCTACACCGAAAGAAGTGCGGCTGCTCGCGGCGTCGATAAAAAATCTGTTCGCCGTTGAATGCCGTCTAGTGAATATCTCCTGCACGTCAGGTCGAGGAGAGTGATTAATTGCCCCAGTATGCCCGGATCTGTACACCCGTCTCTGCATGCTGCTTGCGGTTTACGACAGGTGATCTTTCTGTTACGTGGAGTTGCGGGATGGCAACATGATGGATTGTTCGACTGCGGAAATAGTCGGTCGCATACCAAAGGAGGAGAAATGCAGCACTTTACCGTCTGCCTGATTTCCGCGCTGACGCTCGCGATTTCGGCGTCCTTGGGGAGCGCGCTCGAATCCGGACAGTCGAGTTCTGATTCGTTTGCAGCGTCCGCCGCCCCGCTGGATCTCGGCTGGGGCTAATCGCTGCTGAAAGTCACGACATACTTCGCGCCTCGCAGGAAACGAAAGGTTGTCTCGGACATGTCTTATGCCCGCCTTCCGGTTGTTCTCATCGCGGAAAATCTCAGCCCGGCGACCATCCACGCCTTGGGGCCCGACTTCGTGGTCCGGCACTGCGACGGAGCCCGTCGTGACGAACTGCTTGCCGCCGTTGCCGACGCCGACGCGCTCCTGATCCGCTCCGCGACTCAGGTGGACACCGAGGTCCTGAAGGCCGCCAAGAAGCTTCGCGTCATCGCCCGCGCGGGAGTGGGACTGGACAATGTGGACGTTCGCGAGGCCACCCGGGCCGGCGTGCTGGTGGTGAACGCCCCCGCCTCCAATGTCGTCAGCGCGGCCGAGCTGGCCGTGGGCCTGCTGATGGCCACAGCACGCAACATTGCGTCGGCCAACACCGCCCTCAAGGGCGGACAGTGGGCACGCTCGCGCTATGGCGGCGTGGAACTCAGCGGCAAGACGGTCGGCGTGGTGGGGCTGGGCCGCATCGGTTCCCTGGTCGCGGAGCGGCTACGGGCATTCGGAATGACGATCGTGGCCTACGACCCCTACGTGACGGACGAGCGCGCCGCGCAGCTCGGTGCCGAGCGGCTGGACCTCGACGAGCTGCTGCACCGCTCGGACTTCATCACGATTCACCTGCCCCGCACTCCGGACACCGTCGGCCTCATCGGTGAAGAGGCCCTGCGCAAGGTCAAGCCCAGCGTCCGCATCGTCAACGCGGCGCGTGGCGGCATCGTGGACGAGACCGCGCTGGCCTTGGCCTTGAAGGAGGGCCGGGTGGCCGGCGCCGGCCTGGACGTGTTCGAGCTCGAGCCCACCACCGAGTCTCCGCTCTTCGACTTCGACTCGGTCGTCGTCACCCCGCATCTGGGGGCCTCGACGACGGAGGCGCAGGAAAAGGCCGGAATATCGGTTGCGCAGTCGGTCCGTATGGCGTTCTCAGGTGAACCAGTTCCCGACGCGGTGAATGGAACGGTCCTTAAGGAGCGCGCCCAGTGAGCAGCGCCGAGGCGCTCGGCACCGCACTATCCACTTCGGTTCACGACATTCTCGGCTAGTCGCTCTCGGTCCTTCCGATCTCGCTCTCGCCATCGCCGTCCGGGAACACAACGAGCAGGCTCCGGACGCCGATCGCATCAGCTTCGTCTTGATGGAGAAGCAGAATAGTTTCGGATGGCACGGAGAAATGTTGATCGACAGCGCCACGATGCGGAAACCGGGGAAGATAGTACGGGTTTCTGGCCTCCCTCCACGACCAGCGGTGCCTAATCTATTTCATCAAATCACCAGAGCTTCTTTCCGAGCCGCGCGGAATTTAGACGCCATTTCACTTGGCGTGATCTTGCGGCAGTCTGGGGTGATGACTGCTGCGCTTGTCGAGCGGATGGCGCCGGAAGATCTGTGGACCGTGTTCCAGCGGGCGGTGCAGCCCGCGCCGGTTCGCCAGCAGGGCGGAGGGCATCGCCGGCGAGGGGACCGCGAGGTGCTGGCCGCGATCATCTTCGTGGCCACCTCGGGCTGTACCTGGAACCAACTGCCACTCAGCAGGAGGCCGTGCACGGGCCCCGGCGGCTGCGGATTCTCAACATGTCGCGGGTCGAGGCGGCCGACGACCTCGGCGACCACGTCGGTCTCACCGTGCGCGAGCTGTCCTCCGGCACGGTCACCACGCTCACCGCGGCCGCCGTCGTGTACGCGACCGGGCCCCGGGTGACCGGGAGCAGATGACGAGACGCGGCAGGACGGCCCGGGGGCCGGTGTCCTGCCGCGTCAATCGTTCCCGGAGCGGTCCGGGCCGTCGAAGATCCCCAGGTTCCCCCCGCACTCGCGCAGCAGATAGCCCGCGTGCACCCGGCTCTTGGCGCCGATCCGCTCCATGATCTTCGCGATGTGGCGCTGGCACGTCCGTACGGTCATCCCCATGCGCCGGGCGATGACCTTGTCCGACTCCCCCTGGACCAGGAGCCGGATGATGTCCCCCTTGGTCTTGTCGGAGACCTGGATGGCCTGCGCCCGGCCGAGATTGACCGGAAACGGGTCCGCCTGCATCCACATGAGCTCGAAGGCGGCCACCGCGAAGGAGACCACGCTGGGCTCCCGGACCACAAGTGCGGCCTTGGGATTGTCCTTCTGCTCGATCACGAGAATCTCGCCGTCGAACGCGATCATCCGCATGAAGCCTTCGCCCAGCGTGCGCACCTCTGCCCCGAGGCCGCTCACGATCTCAACGTATGCGGTGGTGCCCGGGTTGTACTGAGCAGTGTGCTGATAGAGCGTCCGCATGGAGACGCCTCGCTGGAGCATCGCCTCGGTGCGCTCCATGGCCTCGCGCAGGACCTCCTCCTTGCGTCCGCCCCCCGGCTGCGAGGTGAGCACTTCGCGCTGTGTCTCAGCGGCGAACCGGTCCAACGCCCGTCGCACGCTGGCGACATCGGGCAGTACCTCGAACAGGGGCTGACGGAGACGCCGTTCGAGAGCGCTCTCGTAGACGGGCACGAGTTCGCGGCGCAGACGGTCGGCCGCTTCCTGCGCCCTGCGCGCCTGCTGGACGACTGGGCGGATGAGGGCCTCCACCGCGGCATCGGGAGGAGCCGCCGCGTAACGCCTGTTCTCCGCGCTCACCGGCAATAGCAACCGACGTTCCACGAGGCCCCAAAAGGCTGCCGTGATGTCCTCGTCGCCTACGTCGTCGACCTTCGGCAGCTCGTCACGGCTCACATCGGCGTGTTCCACGGCAAAGGTATACAGCGCGATTTCCACCTCAGAGAGGGGAGAAAGATCTTCATTGTGCTGTATGTCCATTTTATCCATCCGTCCAAATGTGCGTTCGCCTAATAAGTATGCGTCTGGTCGATCATCGATCCGCTCTTCGATGGCAGACTGGAGGTGTCTCCACGGAAGGCACGCGGCAAAAATGCGCCGCCAGTGGAAGGCGGGGAGCGGCTTACCTGTCATGGATATTCAGAGCGCGTCATTCGTTTCCTTCCTCGCGGCGGCCGCGATTGTGTGCTTCACTCCCGGGCCGGACATGCTTTACGTCATGTCGTTCGGGGTGTCGCAGGGTCGCCGGGGTGGTGTCTCGGCGGCAGCCGGTGTCGCCGCCGGCATGTTCGCGCATGCGGTGCTCTGCGCCTTTGGTGTGTCCCTTCTCGTTTCCCGCTACCCGGTGCTTCTGTCGGGTTTCAAGGTCCTCGGGCTCTGTTATTTGATCTACCTGGGTGTCTCGATCATCCGGGACAAGTCCGATCTGGCGGTCAGTACGGCACGGGCACGTCAGAACTACGGACGCATCGCCTACCGCGCGATGCTCGTCAACCTGGCAAACCCCAAGGTGATCGTCTTCTACGTAGCCTTCCTGCCCCAGTTCACCTCGACCTCCGGCTGGCCCGTACCCGCCCAGCTCCTCACTCTAGGCGTGATCTTCGTGGCCATCGGGTTTGCTGCCGATGCAGGCGTCGGACTGGTCAGCGGGGCCCTCGCCGAACGCTTCACCAGGGACAAGAGACTGGCCCGCAAGGTCAACATCGGTTGCGGGGTCGTGATGTTCTTCCTGGCCGGCGTGCTCGCCTTCGACATCTGAGCCACCGTCTCTCCTGTACCTGGGCGCGCACCGAACGGCCGGGTTCCCAGCCGCACCTTCCCGTCCGTGTTACCCACCACCTTCGGGCCCCCGCCCACGGATCTGCCCCGACCACGCCGCACGACCAGAGGATTGCCGTGCCCGCACAAGAGTTTTCGACAACCCCTGCCGCCGACCGCCTTTCCCTCTCGTCCGGCATATGGCCGACCACCGCCGCCGTGGACGAACAGGGAACTCTGACGATCGGCGGGATACCCGTCACAGAAATCGCCGAACGTCATGGCACACCGGTCTATGTGTTCGACGAGACGGATTTCCGGCAGCGATGCGCAAGTTTCCGCAATGCTTTCGAAGGCTTCGACGTCTATTACGCAGGAAAGGCTTTCCTGAGCCGCGCCACGGCCCGGATGGCCGAAGAAGCTGGTCTGAGCCTGGACGTGTGCACCGAAGGGGAACTCGCCTTCGCCAAGGCGGTCGGATTTCCCGCCGACCGCATCCTGATGCACGGCAACAACAAGTCCACGGAGGAACTCGCCGCAGCGCTCGACTACGGCGTGGGCCGCATCGTCGTCGACTCCTTTGCCGAACTAGACCGGCTCCGTGACCTGTTGCCCCGTTTCCGCGGCGTTCGGCCCAACGTCCTGCTGCGCGTGACGGTAGGCGTGCACGCCGACACGCACGCCTACATCGCCACCGCACATGAGGACCAGAAGTTCGGATTCTCACTGGTGAGCGGCGAGGCGGCGGCCGCTGTGCAGCGGGTGCTCGACGACGGAGTGCTGGAACTGCGTGGATTGCACAGCCACATCGGCTCCCAGATCCTCGGAGCTGCCGGGTTCGAGGCCGCCGCGAAGCGGCTACTGGAACTGCGTGCGCAGTTCGTCCGTGAAGGTGTCCTGTTGCCTGAACTCGACCTCGGCGGTGGCTTCGGCATCGCGTACACGCCCGAGGACGATCCCACTGAGCCGGGGGAGATGGCCGACATCCTGCGCACGGTGGTGGCGAAGGAATGCGCCGCGCTCGGCGTCGACGTCCCCCGGCTGGCGATCGAGCCGGGGCGGGCCATCGCCGGCCCTTCCGGCGTCACCCTGTACACGGTCGGCACGGTCAAGCACCGCGAGGGCATCCGCACGTTCGTCGCTGTCGATGGCGGCATGAGCGACAACGTGCGTACGGCCCTCTACGACGCCACCTATTCGGTCCGCCTGGCCGGACGCACCTCAGACGCTCCGCCCCAGCTGGTGCGGGTCGTGGGCAAACACTGTGACGCCGGTGACGTCGTCGTACGCGACGACCACCTGCCCGCCGACGTCCGGCCGGGCGACCTGCTCGCCGTACCGGGCACGGGCGCCTACTGCCGCAGCCTGGCGCACAACTACAACCACGTACCCCGGCCGCCCGTCGTCGCCGTCGCCGACGGCGCGTCCCGGGAGATCGTCCGCCGGGAGACCATCGACGACCTCCTGCGCCTCGACATGGGCTGAGCGTCCAGACACGGCCCGCCGCCCGTTCTTCGATGACCGAAACCAGTCAAGGAGTGAAGAGTGACGAAGCTGCGCCCCGACGACGCGTACCGCAACAGCATCGAGTCGCCCACGTACCAGAGCGCCTCCTACTACTTCCGCGACGCCGAGCATGTGAAGACCGGACTGCACGACCTGTCGGTACCGGCTGGCCGCTACGGCCGCTACTCCAATCCGACGTGGATAGAGGTGGAGGCCCGGCTCACCGAGCTGAGTGGAGCTGACGCCTCCCTGGTCTTCGCCTCAGGCATGGCCGCGCACACGACGGCCTTCCTCGCCCTGCTGGAGGCCGGCGACGAGGTCGTCCTGCCGTCCGAGTCGTACCGCCAGGTGCGCAACGTCTTCCACCACATCCTGCCGAAGTTCGGTGTCACGGTGCATGAGTTCTCCATCCGTGACCCCGAAGAGTTCATCGAGAAGGTGCGGTCCCTCAAGGGCAGGCTGAAACTCGTCCACCTGGAGATGCCGTCCTCCCCGCACATGTACCTCATCGACGTGGCCCGGGTACGCGAGGCCCTCGGCCCCGACGTGATCATTACCCTCGACAGCTCCTTCTCGCCACCCCCGAACTTCTACGCCCTCCAGTGGGGCGTGGACCTGGTCCTGTTCAGCGCGACCAAGTACCTCAGCGGGCACGGTGACATCGTGGCGGGCGTCGCATCGGGCCGGCAGGACCTCATCGACAAGCTGCGCTGGTACCGCGACACCACGGGCCCGATCATGGACGGCAACACGGCCTTCCTGCTCCGCCGCAGCCTGTACACGCTGCGTCTGCGCATGGAGCGCGTGAACGCGATGGGTCTCGAAGTGGCCCGCTATCTGGAGAGCCACCCGCAGGTCGACCGTGTCTACTACAACGGTCTGGAGAGCCACCCGCACTTCAAGATGGCCCAGCAGTACCTCAACGGCTGCGGCGGTGTCATCACCTTCGAACTCGACATGAGCGAGGCGGAGGTCGCCGAGGTTGTGGACCGCCTGAAGGTACCCTTCATGGCCTCCAACTTCGGCGCGCCGCACACCCTGGTCGAGCAGAGCACTTTCTTCACTTACTTCGAGTACTCCGACGAGGAGCTGAAGAGCATCGGCGTCCCGCGCGGCACCGTCCGCCTGGCGCTCGGCTACAGCAACGACACCCAGGTCGTGATCGAAGATTTGGATCAGGCGCTGTCGTCGGCCCGGTGAACCCCGCCGTCTGCGACCGTCGAAGGCTTCCGACTCCCGCTTACCGTTCCGCGCTCCCCCTGCGCGCCGGCGGACGACGAACGAGGGGCCCCACCCCGTCGCTCCTCGGTTCCGGTGTGCCTCGGCATGGCCGAGGGGCCGAGGCGTACCCGCTCCGGACGATCCGGATGCGCTGGTGTGCCGCCGCGACGGCGCACCCACCGGGGGCGGCCAGGACCCGGAGACGACACCGCTCGCTGTGGCCCTGGACCCGCAACGCGGGCAGTACCCGTGACTACGGCAGTACCCGTAACCACGGTCCCGCTCTCTTCCGGGACGGCGGGACCTTTGCCGTCATGCCCGGCGTCAACGGAGGTTCCGATCGCCCGGAGGATCAGGGCCCGCGCATCGGCGCCGTACACCGCCGTTCCGCGCAGCTGCTCGAATGCGCGCAGGTACATCTCCATCTCGGACGGCCGGGTGACGCGGACCCTGGCCGTCATCGGCTCCACAGACACCAGCTGGTCGTCGTAGACGTGGAACAACTCCTGCGGCCAAAGCGCCCGCTGCCGTGTGGCCGCGGGAACGATGCCGAAGGAAACCGAGGGCAGGGCGCCGGCGGTGAGCAGGTAGCCAGGCTGCGCGGCCATCGTGCCGGCGTCGCCGAGCTGGTGCGTCACCCGCATCCGCGACGGCAAGGTCATCGAGGAGCGACCCGAGGTCGAGATCACGTCCAGCAGCGAGCTGGACCCCGACCTCGTCCACGTGGCCGCCCTGCCGGTGCCCACGCCACCGCGGCCTCACCCGGCCCCCGCCGGCACTGTTACGCCGACGGCGGCGCCAGCGGGAAGGACGGCCGCCCCTGCTAACCCGTCAGGGGCGGCCGTCACCGCAACAGGTCGGGGAGGGGTATGCCGAGGGCGTCGGCCAGGAGCAACAGATCCTCCGGGTTCGGCACCCAGTCGGGCAGGGGATCGAGTGGCACCCGATCACGCTCTAGTGATCATCACCGGTTGTCTGTGCCCGGCTGGGCAGATGTGGACGCTATGCGGACTCTGATCATGAGAACGCCCTCCGAGACGGGATCTCGGAGGGCGTCTGACCTGCTGTGGAGCCTAGGGGAGTCGAACCCCTGACATCTGCCATGCAAAGACAGCGCTCTACCAACTGAGCTAAGGCCCCGGAACCGTGGCGTCCGGCCGGCGGGAACTCCGTCCCGGCGGGCGCCGCAGACAAGAGTACCGGGTGGTCCCCCCTATCTCCCAAACAGATTGGGGGTCCCGGTGAACAACCACTCTCCGTAAGATGCTCGGCGTGGTTCGCTGGAGCGAACTGCGGTTTTTGGGGAAGCGATGGGGAGACGCAATGGACGCCGCACAGCAGGAAGCCACCGCAAGAGCGCGGGAACTGCAGCGGAACTGGTACGGGGAGCCACTGGGGGCGCTCTTCCGCAGGCTGATCGACGATCTCGGGCTCAACCAGGCGCGTCTCGCGGGGGTCCTGGGGCTGTCCGCGCCGATGCTGTCGCAGCTGATGAGCGGTCAGCGGGCGAAGATCGGCAATCCGGCGGTGGTACAGCGGGTGCAGCTGCTGCAGGACCTGGCGGGGCAGGTCGCGGACGGCAGTGTCAGCGCGGCCGAGGCCACCGAGCGGATGGACGAGATCAAGAAGTCCCAGGGGGGTTCGGTGCTGAGCAACACTACGCAGACCACGAGCAGTTCCGGTGCGCCCACGGTGAAGCGGGTGGTCCGTGAGATCCAGTCCCTGCTGCGCTCGGTGGCCGCCGCCGGCGACATCATAGAAGCCGCCGACACCCTCGCCCCGACCCACCCGGAGCTGGCAGAGTTCCTCCGGGTCTACGGCGCCGGCCGCACCTCGGACGCGGTCGCGCACTACCAGTCCCACCAGAGCTGACCCCGCCGGGGCCCGACCGCCGAGGGGGTACGGCAGCCGGGCCCGCGCAGGTGCCGTGGACGCGGGGCGGGAAGGACAGGGGGAGGGGCGCGCAGGGCGATGGGTGAGGTCTTCGCCGGACGGTACGAACTGGTCGACCCGATCGGGCGTGGGGGAGTCGGCGCGGTGTGGCGCGCCTGGGACCACCGCCGCAGACGGTACGTGGCCGCCAAGGTGCTCCAGCAGCGCGACGCCCACTCCCTGCTGCGGTTCGTGCGGGAGCAGGCGCTGCGGATCGACCATCCCCATGTGCTGGCCCCGGCCAGCTGGGCGGCCGACGACGACAAGGTCCTGTTCACCATGGACCTGGTCACCGGCGGCTCACTGGTCCATGTGGTCGGGGACTACGGTCCGCTGCCGCCCGGGTATGTCTGCACCCTGCTCGACCAGCTGCTGTCCGGGCTGGCCGCGGTGCACGCCGAGGACGTCGTCCACCGGGACATCAAGCCCGCCAACATCCTGCTGGAAGCCACCGGCACCGCCCGCCCCCGGCTGCGGCTGGGGGACTTCGGGATCGCGATGCGCCTGGGCGAGCCCCGGCTGACGGAGGCCGACCTGGTGGTCGGGACGCCCGGCTACCTCGCGCCCGAGTCGATGATGGGCGCGGAACCGGACTTCGCCGCCGACCTGTTCGCCGTAGGGCTGGTCGCGCTGTATCTGCTGGAGGGCGCCAAGCCGGACACCAAGGCGCTGGTGCAGTACTTCGCCGAGCACGGGACGCCGCCGGCGCCCGCGAACATTCCGGAGCCGTTGTGGCAGGTCGTGTCGACGCTGCTGCAACCGGATCCGCAGGCCCGGTTCCGCACGGCCACGGGGGCGCGCAAGGCACTGGCCGCGGCCGTGGAGCTGCTGCCGGAGCCGGGGCCCGACGACGAGCTGATCGAGATATTCGAGCAGGTGGGACCGTTGCCGGCCGGGTTCGGCCCCGACGGTCCGGTCACGGTCGCGAACCACGGCGCGTCGCCGCGCTCCGCCGCGCCCGCCGGTACGTCCGCCGGTACGCCCGCCGGTACGTCCGCCGGTACGGAGGACCCGCCCACCCCGCCCCCGCTGCCCGGCATGTCGGACACCGGCAGCTTCCATCTGCCGCCTCCGCACTCCACGGTCGCCCTGCTGGGTCAGCCCCAGCCCTCGCCGCAACCGCAGCCACAGCCGCCTCACGCATCCCCTGCGGTCCCGTACCAGCCCTCACCCCCGCAGCTCCAGAACCCGCACACGCCTCCCCCCACCGCCGCCTACACCGCGCAGGGCGCCCACACCCGGCAGCCCCCGGCCCCACCCGCCGCACAGCACCGCGCCCCCCGGCGCCGCCGCCCCGGGCCCCCTGCGGCGGTGGCGCTCCCGCTGCTGTTCTTCGCGCTGGTCTGCTACGCGGTGGGGTTCTGGGCCCTGACCCGTATCTGAGCCGGGGCCCCGCTCCGCTACGCCCCCCTGCGCCGCGCCACGACCGTCCACACCCCGAGCCCGGCCAGCAGCACGCTCCCCGTGCCGATCCCGCCGACCGCAACCGCCCTCATCGCCGGGTCCGCGGCACCGTCCCCGGCGCCGCTCCCGGCCTCGCTCCCGGCCGCGTCGTCGGACGCCGCCGCCCGCAACGGCTCCGTCGCCTCGAAGACACCGCGCGGCACCGGCTCCCCCGCGTAATCGGGCCCGGTCCGCTCCGCGCCCGTCAGCCGGACGCGCAGGACGACCTCGAACGGCCCGTCGCCGAAGCGGTCGGCGACCTGTTCCGCGAGGTGCACGACCAGGTAGTACGACCCGGCGAACCGCATCGCGCTCTGCTCCTCGGCGACGGCGTACCGGTTGCCGTACGCCACCGGCGGCACGGGTCCCAGGTCGACGGTGGCCCGGCGTCCGGTGTAGCCGGTGCCGGCGCTGTCGACCTGGCCGCGGACGGGGTTGAGGAGGGACAGCGACAGGGCCCCGGTCGCGTAGCCGGAGCGGCCGTCGGCGCCGCCCAGCTCGGCGGTGGCGTACAGCTGCCGGCCCCAGTCGAGGGGCACCTTGTAGTAGAGGGTCTGTCCGGGCTCGGCGTCGGCACGCCAGGCGCCCGGGCCGATGGACGCGGCGTCGGCGAAACCGGCGCCGCCCGGGCGGTTCTCCGGTTCGCCGGTGAGGGGGGCGGGTGAGGCCGAGTCCCAGGTCTGCGGGGCGTCCGTGGCCGCCGTGCCCTTCACCGCCGGCTCGGAGACGGTGGTCAGCTCCAGGTCCCAGGCGTCCGGCGGGGAGTCCTGCGGCCGGACGCGTTCGACGACCACGTAGTAGCGGCCGGGGTCCTGGCACCGGGTTCCGGTGCGGGTGATCTCGCGTGCTCCCCAGGCGGTGACGGGGCGCGGGCTGCGGGCGGCGCCGAAGGTGGCGCTGTCCAGGGAGCAGGAGCCGCCGTCGGCGTCCTGCACGGAGACGCGGACGCCGTCGACGGCGACGACCTCCTCGCCGGGGCGCGGTACAGCGGTGACGGAGACGTAGGCGTCGGAGGCGGCGTCGAGTTCCAGGCCGTAGTAGGCCCTGGCGTCGCGGGCCAGGGAGCTTCGGTAGGTGACGCCCGCCTCCAGGGGCGTGGCGTCGGCCGTGCCGTCGGCTCCGTCGACGCGCCGGGCGTCCTCGGCGAAGGCGTAGCCGCCGGCCGACCCCGCCGAGGCGTGGCCGCTCGCCGAGCCGGCCACCAGGGCCAGGTCCGCGCCGCCCGCTGCGGCAGCCGTCCCACCGAACGCGGCGGTCACGGCGGTCACGGAGCCCACGGTCACAGCGGTCACAGCGACCAAGCGCCGGAACGCCCGTGTGCGCCCGCTCCTGCCCCTGGGCCCCGACGTACGCCGCCGCCACCTCATCGCCCGCCACCCCTCCCGCTCACCGGACCCGGACCCGGACCGACCGGACCGACCGGACCGACCGGACCGACCGGACCGACCGACCCGACCGTGGCCCATCCTGCCCCGCCGCCCCGCCCGCCATCCGCCGGTTCCGCGGATCGGGTCGGTCCCCTTACGGTCCCGGGCAACACAAAACCCCGACCGTGATACGGCCGGGGTCTGTTCTCAGGACCGGTTGCCGGTCGTCCTCACGAACCCGTGGGCACGGAGTCAGTCGCCTCCGTCCACAGATCCTGCTCGGCGCGATCCGCCTGGATCTGGCGGTACACGAGGAGCCCGCCGATGGCGGCCAGTGCGACCAGGAGAAGCTTCTTCACCGCGCGACCTCGTCTTTCCTTGACGTAGGGGACCTCTGCCGCCCGACTATACACACCGGCCGATATCGATCGGTGACCTGCGCCCGGCGTCAACTCACCACCGCCGGAGCCCAGTAGAGGGGGGCCGGACCGATCCGGCCGGAGGGTGATCACATCCCCACGGACGGTGAATTTTGCTCCCCCTTTTACCTCTTACGTACTTTTCGCACCTCTTGCGCCCATCCGTGTGATGTTGATCTGAAGATCGACGCGCCACGGGCGTCGCTCCACCACTTCGCGGCGCTCATACACATCATGAGGAAAGTACGCAAATCGCCCGACCCGAAAGTGAGGGGCCATGGCCCGGAACAAGGTCCTCAGCATGTGGACCGCCTTCGTCACCGCCTTCCTGGCGCTGTGCACGGCGCTCGGACTCGCCACGACGACCGCCGCGGCGGCGGTACCGCAGACCGAGACCGCGCGCAACAGCGAGCGCGCCGTACCCGCGGCGACGGCCCCGGCGATGTCCCCGCGGTCCTGGCCACGGGCCGGCGCCCTGCCGCCCACGATGAAGCAGCGCATCCGGGCCGAGGCCCACGGGACGTCCCCCAGCTGCCGCCACCGCCCCGCCACCGACGCGGCCGCCACGGCCCACTCCGCCGCCCTGTGCGACACGGCCGGACCGACGGAAGCGGAACCTCTGGCTCCGGCCGACCCACCGCTACAACGCTGAGGGTCACCCCGACAGGACCCGGCATCAGCGGCGAAAAGGCCCGACGCTCCCCGAGCGCCGGGCCTTTTCGCGTCGTGCTACCGCCTTCCTGCCGCTACCGCCCGTCCGTGATGCTGATCGCCTGCGACGGGCACTGCTCGGCCGCCTCCCGCACGCGCGGGTCGTCACCCGTGTCCTCGCGCCCCGGGATGACGGCGCCGAACCCGTCCACCGTGGTGAAGACGGAGCCCACCCGGTACACGCAGTCGGCGGAGCCGTAACAGAGATCCTGATCGACGGTAACCCTCATACGCGCGACTCCCTCCCCGTCAACGTCCCCTCTCACCAGGCTAGTAGGGCCCCACGGCCGACGGAACAAGCCGTGGGAGCCGTATCTTGAGCGGGCACGACGAACCTGAACGAGAGGTGGTGAGCCGGATGAGCCGCCGCGTCACCGTCGTCACGGCCGTCCACGCCCCGTCCGCCCCCTTCCTCCAGGACGCGTACGACTCCCTGCGCGGCCAGGAGTTGCCCGACGGCTGGGAATGGCAGTGGCTCGTCCAGGAGGACGGGCGGACGGACGACGTACGCCGCCGTGTCCCGGACGATCCCCGGGTGACGTTCCGGCAGGGCCGCGCGGACCGGCCGGGGGGCCCCGGTGTGGCCCGGACCCTCGCGCTGGCCCGCGCGGAGGGCGAGTACGTGAGGATCCTCGACGCCGACGACCGGCTCACCGCCGGGGCGCTCGCCCGTGACCTGGCGGTTCTGGAGGCCGACGCCACGATCGGGTGGGTGACCTCCCGGGTCCTGGACCTCATGCCCGACGGTTCGACGGCCGGCTTCCCGGGCGACCCGGACCCCGGTCCCATCGAGCGGAACTCCCTCCTCGCCGCCTGGCGAGCCGGCGGCTTCCGCGCCCCGGTCCACCCGGCGAGCCTCTGCGTCCGCCGCGACCTGCTCCTCGCCCTCGGCGGCTGGATGGCCCTGCCCGCCTCGGAGGACACGGGCCTCCTGCTCGCCCTGAACGCGGTCAGCCGCGGGTGGTTCACCGAGGAGGCGGGCCTGCTCTACCGCAAGTGGGAGGGGCAGGTGACCGGCCAGGCGGCGCACGTGGACCCGGCGGAGCGGGAAGCCCGCATGCGGGTGATCGAGGCCCGCGCCCGGGCACTGGCCGGCCTGGGGTGGGGACACACCACCTGACCGGCTACGGCAGCGTCTCGGCGTCCACCCGGGAGAAGACCAGCTCCGTCTCCCCGGCGAGCGGCCCCCGCCACCGCACCGGGGCGGCGGGCCCCTCCCGGAGCGCCCTGAGGAAGTCGGCGGGCGTGTAGCCGTTGGTCATCCGGTAGGCGTGGAAACCCGCCGCGGCGAACGTGCTCATCAGCTCCCCGGCACAGTCGCCGAGCCGCGCCATCCGCTCCGGCGTCACCTCGACACAGACCTCGGCATCCGGCCGCAGCGCGCCGAGCAGCGGCGCCAGGCCGCGTACGACGCTCCCCTCCGCGCCCTCCACGTCGATCTTGACGACCCGCGCACCGGCGACCTCCCGGTCGGTCAGCAGTTCCGTCAGCGGCACCGCCTCCGTCTCGAAGACCGACTCGGCCGGACCGTCGTACGGAACGATGCTGTTGGCCCCCATGTTGTGGGAACTGGCCAGTACGAAGGTGAGCCGCTCGCGCCGGTCGGCCACCGCCGAGTTCACCGCCCGGACGTTGGCGCAGCCGTTCAGCCGGAGATTGCGCAGCAGGTGCCCGTGGAACGCGGGCGAGGCTTCCACGGCCACCACCCGGCCCGTACCGCCGACGAGCCGCGAGGCGAGGACGGTGAAGACGCCGATGTTGGCCCCGACGTCGACGAACGTGTCGCCCGGCCCGAGCCGGCGCCGGAGCCACCCGGTCAGGTGCGGCTCCCAGACACCGAAGAGATAGAGGTACCGCTGGATCAGGTCGGTGGTGTCCACCGCGAACCGGGCTCCGAAGCGGTCCTCGACGACGCGCCGCCGGGGGTGCTCGCGCAGATACGGGTCGAGGAAGCGGCCGGCCAGCGCCGCCTTGCCGAGGAAACCCGGGGCGTCCCGCACGTACCGGCGTCCGAGGGTCACCGCGGTCTCCAGGGCCTCCGTGCTGCCACCGCTCGTCCGCTCACTGCTCATCCGCTCCCCTTCGCGCGCATCGGGGCGATCGGCGTCGCGCCGTCCGGTACCGGTCCCTCCCCTCGTGCGGACCGGTACCGAACGGTGCGAACGGGATCGGCCCGTCCCGTACGGGCATGGGCCGAGGTCTGGCCGAGTTCGCGAGATGCCGCTGCCGCGATCCCCGTGGGGGGGGCGGCGCCGCGGTCCTGCGATCCTGCCAGCGATCGCTTCCGCCGGGGAGGGTCCGGATCCGGATTACCCCCTTCGTCGCAGGTCAGATGTATAGAGTGGGTTTTCCGGTCCGGACGTCCAGACGGCGGGGGAGGTAAAGGGGTGGGACCTTGAACTCCGACTCGGGGACACGTACGGCCTTCGCCGAGCGCCTCGCGCTGCTGTACAGGGAAGCCGGCAATCCGCCCCTCAAGCGGGTGGCCGAGGCGGTCGACCGGTTGCGGCGGGTCGACGAGCGCGGCCGGCCCGTGCGCGTGTCGGCGCAGCGGATCAGTGACTGGCGGCGGGCGAAGAACGTACCCGCGCAGTTCACCGCGCTCGCGGCCGTGCTGCACGTCCTGATCCCCGCGGCCCGGCGCGCACGGCCCACCCCGGTGTCCAAGGGCCTGTACGACCTGGCCCAGTGGCAGCGCCTGTGGGAGCACGCGCTGGCCGATCCGGCCGGCGACCGCCCCGAGGCCCCGGGCGAGGCGGCGGACGGCCGTACCGCCGAGACCGCGGACATCGGCGGCGTGTGCCCCTACCGGGGGCTGGCCGCGTACCGGCAGCAGGACGCCCGGTGGTTCTTCGGCCGGGAGCGGAGCAGGGACGACCTCGTCGCCCAGGTCCGCGCGGCGGAGCGGACGGGCGGCATGGTCGCGCTCGTCGGCGCGTCGGGTGCGGGCAAGTCCTCGCTGCTGAACGCGGGCCTGATGCCCGCCTTCCAGACCGGCGGAGCCGATGCCAGGAAGGTGCTGTACCTGGTGCCCGGGGGGACGCCCCTCAAGGAGCTGACCCGCCGGATTCCCCAGCTCGCCGAAGCCGTCCCGGCACCGGCACCGGCACCCCCGGCGGACGCCACCGGCCCGGCCGAGCCCGCGGCCCCCTCGGACGCGGCGGAACAGGTCACGAGTACAACGGACCCGGAAACCGGAACCCCCGCCTTCGCGCACGCCGTACGGCAGGCCGTCACCGCGTGGGCGACGGCGGACGGAAGCGAAACCTCCGCACCCGCCACACGGGCGGCGGCCGACGGAAGCGAAACCTCCGCACCCGCTACACGGACAACGGCCGACGAAAGCCAAACCTCCGCACCCGCCGCACGGACGACGACCGACGGAAGCAAAGCCTCCGCACCCGGTTCCGGTTCCGGTTCCGCCCGCCCGCTGATCATCGTCGACCAGTTCGAGGAGACCTTCACCCTCTGCCCCGACGAGGCGGAGCGGCGCGCGTTCATCCAGACCCTGCACGCGATGTGCTCCCGCCCCGACTCCGGCGGGCCGCCCCCCGCCTGCGTCCTCATCGGCGTCCGCGCGGACTTCTACGAGCAGTGCCTCGGCCACCCCCAGCTCGCCGACGCCCTCCAGCACCGCCACATGGTGCTCGGCCCGCTGACCACGGCGGAGCTGCGCGAGGCGGTGGCCGGTCCGGCCAAGGCCGTGGGCCTGGAGATCGAACCGGGCCTGGTGGAGCTGATCGTCCGGGAGGTCGGCGCCGACGGCCCGCACGGCGTGCACCACGCCGGCGTCCTGCCCCTGCTGTCCCACGCCCTGCTCGCCACCTGGCAGCGCCGCAAGTCGGGCCGGCTGACCCTGGCCGGCTACCGCGCCGCCGGCGGCATCCAGCAGGCCGTGGCGACGACGGCGGAGCACGCCTGGGCCGGCCTCGACCCGGCCGCCCGCACCGCGGCACGGCAGTTGCTGCTCAGGCTGGTCCGGCTGAGCGAGGACACCCAGACCACCCGCAGACGGGGGACGCGCCGCGGGCTGGCCGAGGAGTCGAAGGACCCCGGCAAGACCGAGGAGTCCCTCGAAGCGCTGGTCCGCGCCCGGCTGGTGACGCTCGACGCGGAGTCCGTGGAGATCACCCACGAGGCGCTGCTGCACGCCTGGCCCCGGCTGCGCGGCTGGATCGACGAGGACCGCGGCGGCCACCTGCTGCGCCAGCGGCTGGAGGAGGACAGCCGGGCCTGGGAGGACTCCGGCCGCGACACGTCCCTGCTCTACCGGGGCTCGCGGCTGGAACAGGCCCACACCTGGGCGAAGTCCGCCGACGCCGTCTTCCTGACGCGCGGCGCGGCGGAGTTCCTGGCCGCCTCCGTACGGCTGCGGCGCCGCACCGTCCGGCTCAGCCGCGGCGCGGTCGCGGCGCTGATCGTGCTGGCGGTCGTGGCCGCGGCGTCGGCGGTGACCGCCTTCCAGCAGCGGGACGACGCGGTGTTCGCGCAGGTGTCCGCCGAGGCCGACCGCTTCCAGTACTCCGACCCCTCCCTCTCCGCCCAGCTCGACCTGGTGGCGCACGACCTGCGCCCCGGCGACGAAAGCACCCGCAACCGCCTCATATCCATCGTCAACGCCCCCTTGGCCACCCCCCTCACCGGCCACACCGGGGCCGTCTACCTCACCTCGTTCAGCCCGGACGGCCGGCTCCTGGCCACCGCCGCCTACGACCGCACGGTCCGCCTGTGGGACGTGGCGGACCCCGCCCGCCCCAAGGCCCTGGGCAAGCCGCTCACCGGCCACACCAGCTGGGTGAGCACCGCCGTCTTCAGCCCCGACGGCACGACCCTCGCCAGCGCCTCGGACGACGGCACGATCCGCCTGTGGGACGTACGGGACCCCGCCCGCCCCCGCCCCCTCGGCGCGCCCCTGACCGGCCACACCGGCACCGTCTACCTGCTCGCCTTCCGCCCGGACGGCCACACCCTCGCCTCCGTCGGCAACGACCGCACCGTCCGCCTGTGGAACGTCACCGACCCCGGCCGCGCCCGCCCCCTGGCCACCCTGACCGGCCACACCGACGCCGTACGGTCGGTGGCGTTCAGCCCCGACGGCCGCACCCTCGCCGCGGGCGGCGACGACGACACGATCATGCTCTGGGACACGGCCGACCCGCGCCGCC
Source organism: Streptomyces sp. NPDC090994 (assembly GCF_044768905.1). NCBI lineage: Bacteria > Bacillati > Actinomycetota > Actinomycetes > Kitasatosporales > Streptomycetaceae > Streptomyces > Streptomyces sp. NPDC090994. The sequence goes on along the minus strand of NZ_JBIVWS010000006.1, from coordinate 237,127 downwards.
CGCACCGTACCGGCAAGACGCTGACGGGCCACACGGCCACCGTGCACTCGGTCGCCTTCAGCCCCGACGGACGCACTCTCGCCAGCGGCAGCGCCGACGACACCATCCGCCTCTGGAACGTCACCGACCCCGACCGCCCCACCGCCCTCGGCACCCCCCTCACCGGCCACACCGGCCCTGTCTGGTCCGTGGCCTTCAACTCCGCCGGGACCATGCTCGCCGCGGGCAGCGCCGACTCCACGGCGACCCTGTGGAACGTGCGCAACCCGGCGTACCCGTCGCAGGTCGGCGAGCCGCTCGCGGGCAGCAGCGGGGAGATGTACGCCGTCGGCTTCAGCCCCGACGGACACACCCTGGCCACCGGGAGCGGCGACAACACCGTCCGGCTGTGGTCGATCCCGACCTCGGACATGGTCGGCCGGACAGGAGCCTTCCGCCCGGACGGACGGGTGCTCGCCACCGCGGCGCGCGACGGGACGGTACGGCTGTGGGACGTCACGGACCACGACCGTCCCCGGCCGCTGGGCGAGCCGTTCAGGCCCGGAGAGGGTGACGTGCGCTCCGTGGTCTTCTCCCCGGACGGCCGCACCCTCGCCGTCCTGACGGGCAGCCGCGCCGTCCAGCTGTGGGACGTCGCCGACACCGCCCACCCCGCCGCCCACGCCCCGCCCGTGCGACTGCGCACCCGTTTCGCGGGCCCCGGCGCGCTCGCCTTCAGCCCGGACGGCCACATGCTCGCCACCGCCCGGGACGACCGCACCGTCCAGCTGTGGGACGCGCACGACCCGTCCCGCATCCGCCCCCTGGGCACGCCGCTCACCGGCCCCACCGGTTACGTCAACTCCCTGGTCTTCAGCCCGGACGGCCACACCCTCGCCGGCGGGTCCGCTGACGGCACCATCCGCCTCTGGAACGTCTCGGCCGGCGGCCGGACCGGACGCGTCCTCGGCGAGCACATCGGCCCGGTGAACACCCTCGCGTTCAGCCCGGACGGCCACACCCTGGCCAGCGGCAGCGACGACAGCACCGTCCGCCTGTGGACGCTCGACGACGACACGGAGCAGCCGGTCGCCGCGCTCACCGGCCACACCGAGGCGGTGGTCTCGCTGACGTTCAGCCCGGACAGCCACACCCTGGCCAGCGGGGGCAACGACAACACGGTCCGCCTCTGGGACGTCACCACCCCGTCCGACGCCACGCCCATCGGCCAGTCCCTGTCCCCCAACGCCAAGACGGGCAACTTCCTCTCCTTCAACCCCCGCAGCAGGATGCTCGGGGTGTCGAGCGGCGTGGACACCGTGCGGCTGTGGAGCCTGGACGTCGACGAGGCGGTACGCCGCATCTGCTCCGCCACCCGCGACGTCCTCACCCCGGCCCGCTGGCACGAGTACCTGCCCCGCCTCTCCTACGACCCGCCCTGCGACACCTGACCCCTCGGCATGACGCCGGTCACAGTGACCCGCGAGGAACGGGGAGTTGGCCGCACGGGACGCGGGGTGTTGTTACCCTGGCCACAGCCCGATCGCTGGTGCATCCCCCGTCGCCAGCGATCGGGCGTTTGCGTTGCCATGCCCCCGCCGTACGGAGTTCGCCCGACCGGAAGGACGCCATGCCCGCCTACGTGATAGCTCACCTGCAGGACGCCGCCCCGCACCCGGACATCGCCGAGTACATCGAGCGCATCCCCACCACCTTCGAGCCGTACGGCGGACGCTTCCTCGTGCACGTCACACCGCACGAGGTGAAGGAGGGCAGCTGGCCCGGCGCCGTCGTGATGATCGGCTTCCCCGGCATCACCGAGGCACGGGCCTGGTGGGACTCCCCCGCCTACCAGGAGATCGCCCCCCTGCGCTCCCGGCACATCAAGGGCGACATCATCATGGTCGAAGGCGTCCCCGACGACTACGACCCCACCGCCACGGCAAAGGCGATGCGCGCGACCCTGCCCACCGACTGATCCCCCACGCCGGCTCCACGGGCCCCGGTCCTCACCGGGGCCTTTCTGTCTGCGTCTGCGTCACGGCTCGGGCAGCTCGGTGACGAACGTCCCGATGCCCGGCTGCATGTACGCCAACCCCGCCTTGCGCAGCTCCGTCAACACGCGCTTCGCCGTCACCTGGCTGATTCCGAACTCGTCACAGATGTCCATCGCGGACGGAAGTCTGCCCTCGGGCGGATAGGTGCCGTCCATGATCCGCTCCGACATCACGGCGTAGACCTGCCGCCACCTCGGCACATCCGGCTCCCACTTCATGATCCTGAAGTTAGGCGGGCTCACCTGTACACGCGAGATCAGACGACCCATACGACCTATACCGCCTATCCCGCATCGGTACCCTGCACATGCAGGGCCCCCGCGACCGCGCGAACGATCCGGGGGCATGGACGACTGACAAGGAGTCGACGTGAACGAGGGTACGCAGGACCAGAACGCCCCGAACAGCCAAAGCTCGGCCACGACCGAACCCCTGACCTACGGCTACTGCTCATGGCACCGCGGCTACAGCACCGGCATCAGGGTCATCGAGGTGGTGGAACAGGCTTCCGGACCCGGGGGCGTGCAATCGGCGTGCGGCCCCTGCCGCGAGGAACACGACGTGGTCCCGTACGCCGACCAGCCGTAACCGCCACCACCGCTGCCGGCCGCAGACAGGCGAAAACCCCCGGCCCTGTCGGACCGGGGGTCTTTTCGCTGTGGGGCTAACAGGATTTGAACCTGTGGCCTCATCCTTATCAGGGATGCGCTCTAACCAACTGAGCTATAGCCCCGCCGCGCTTGCGGTGTGTGTCCCGCGCGCTGACTCCTGAAGATTAGCGCACGACGGGGGCAGGCCCAAAATCGGTTACCCGCGTGACCTCACTCGTCCTCGGCGAGGGTCAGCTCCACGCCGCCGACGAAGCCGGCGGAGAGGTTGTAGATGAACGCGCCGAGCGTGGCCAGGGCCGTCGCCAGGACGACGTCGATGACCGCGATGATGGTCGTGAAGAGGAGGACGTTGGGCAGCGACAGGAACGACTGGAGGTCGAAGCCGTTCGACTCGTTCGAGCCGGTCGCCTCCGAGATCGTGCCGCCGACCGTCGAGAAGACGCCCATCGCGTCCATGACCATCCACAGCACGGTCGCCGCGACGATCGTGCACACGCCCAGTGCGATGGAGAGCAGGAAGCTCACCTTCATCACCGACCACGGGTCGGCCTTCGCCACCCGCAGCCGCGCCTTGCGGACGCGGGGCTCGGTGTGGCCCGCGCCGGTGCGCGGGCGGCGTACCGCGCCCGACGGGGTGCCCGCCGGGGTCTGGTACGCCTGCGGCGGGTGGTAGGGCCCGCCGGACTGTTGCTGCTGCCGTTCGCCCGGCAGCGGGGAGGCCGACGGCTGGCCGCCCTTCGGCTGGGAAGCGGGCTGGGCGCCGGATGCGGCCGGGCCCGCGCCAGCGCCGTACTGCTGGGTCTGCGGACCTCGGGTGTCCGTCACAGTTCCCCCCTGGGATCCATGAGTCTCGTACGAGGATGAGGACGCGTCTTCGCGCCGGTCCGTTCCCTGCGCGGCGGAGCCACGGGCGCCGCCGTCCGTTTCCGTACCCGTCGAGGTACCGGCCGATCCGGCGCCCGTGGCTCCGCTCACGATGACTCTCTCCTCGTGCTACTCGGCCGAGGGCGCCTCGCCCTCGTCCGTGCCGGCGGTCGCGGCATCCTCGGCGGTCTCGTCGACGACCACGTCGCCGTCGACTTCCTCCGCCTCGCGCCCCGCCTCGGCGTTGCGTGCGATGCCGACCACGGCATCGCGCTTGCCAAGATTGATCAGTTGGACGCCCATGGTGTCACGGCCCGTCTCCCTGACCTCGCTGACGCGCGTGCGAATCACACCGCCGGAGAGGGTGATGGCGAGGATCTCGTCGGTCTCCTCGGTCACCAGCGCTCCGACGAGCTCTCCGCGGTCCTCGACGATCTTGGCGGCCTTGATGCCGAGGCCGCCACGGCCCTGGACGCGGTACTCGTCGACGGAGGTCCGCTTCGCGTACCCGCCGTCGGTGGCAGTGAACACGAACGTACCCGTTCGAACAACATTCATCGACAGCAGTTCGTCGCCGTCACGGAAACTCATGCCCTTGACGCCCGAGGTGGCACGGCCCATGGGCCGCAGCGTGTCGTCCGAGGCGGTGAACCTGATCGACTGCGCCTTCTTGCTGATCAGCAGAAGATCGTCGTCGGCCGAGACCAGCTCGGCGCCGATCAGTTCGTCGTCCGATCCGTCTTCCCGCTCGCGCAGGTTGATGGCGATGACGCCACCCGAGCGCGGGGAGTCGTAGTCCTTCAGGGAGGTCTTCTTGACCAGGCCGCCCTTGGTGGCCAGCACCAGGTACGGCGCCGCGTCGTAGTCGCGGATCGCGAAGATCTCGGCGATCGCCTCGTCCGGCTGGAAGGCCAGCAGGTTGGCGACGTGCTGCCCGCGCGCGTCGCGGCCGGCGTCGGGCAGCTCGTAGCCCTTGACGCGGTAGACGCGGCCCTTGTTGGTGAAGAACAGCAGCCAGTGGTGGGTGGTGGAGACGAAGAAGTGGTCGACGATGTCGTCTTCCTTGAGCTTCGCGCCCCGTACGCCCTTGCCGCCGCGCTTCTGCGCCCGGTAGTCGTCGGTCTTGGTGCGCTTGATGTAGCCGCCGCGCGTGACGGTGACGACGATGTCCTCTTCCGCGATCAGGTCCTCGATGGACATGTCGCCCTCGTAGGGGATCAGCTTCGTCTTGCGGTCGTCGCCGAACTTGTCGACGATCGCGGTCAGCTCCTCGCTGACGATCTGCCGCTGGCGGGCGGGGGAGGCGAGGATCTCGTTGTACTCGTTGATCTTCGCCTGGAGTTCGTCGTGCTCCTGGACGATCTTCTGGCGCTCCAGGGCGGCCAGCCGGCGCAGCTGCATCTCCAGGATGGCGTTGGCCTGGATCTCGTCGATCTCCAGCAGGTCCATCAGGCCGCCGCGGGCGATCTCGACCGTCTGGCTGCCCCGGATGAGGGCGATGACCTCGTCGATCGCGTCCAGCGCCTTGAGCAGACCGCGCAGGATGTGGGCGCGCTCCTCGGCCTTGCGCAGCCGGAACTTGGTCCGGCGGACGATGACCTCGATCTGGTGGTTCACCCAGTGGCGGATGAACGCGTCCAGGGAGAGGGTGCGCGGCACACCGTCGACCAGGGCCAGCATGTTGGCGCCGAAGTTGGTCTGGAGGTCGGTGTGCTTGTAGAGGTTGTTGAGGACGACCTTGGCGACCGCGTCCCGCTTGAGGACGATGACCAGGCGCTGGCCGGTGCGGGACGACGTCTCGTCGCGGACGTCGGCGATGCCGCCGATCTTGCCGTCCTTCACCAGGTCGGCGATCTTCTGCGCGAGGTTGTCGGGGTTGGTCTGGTACGGCAGCTCCGTGACCACCAGGCACTGGCGGTTCTGGATCTCCTCGACCTCGACCACCGCGCGCATGGTGATGGAGCCGCGCCCGGTGCGGTACGCCTCCTCGATGCCCCGGCGGCCGACGACGAGCGCGCCGGTCGGGAAGTCGGGGCCCTTGATGCGCTCGATGAGGGCGTCGAGCAGCTCCTCGTGCGAGGCCTCGTAGTTCTCCAGGTACCACTGGGCGCCGGCCGCGACCTCGCGCAGGTTGTGCGGCGGGATGTTGGTCGCCATGCCGACCGCGATGCCCGCCGAGCCGTTGATCAGCAGGTTCGGGAAGCGGGCGGGCAGGACGGTCGGCTCCTGGGAGCGGCCGTCGTAGTTGTCCGTGAAGTCGACGGTCTCCTCGTCGATGTCGCGGACCATCTCCATCGACAGCGGCGCCATCTTGCACTCGGTGTACCGCATGGCCGCCGCCGGGTCGTTGCCCGGCGAGCCGAAGTTGCCGTTGGAGTCGACGAGCGGCATCCGCATCGACCACGGCTGGGCGAGGCGGACCAGCGCGTCGTAGATGGAGGAGTCGCCGTGCGGGTGGTAGTTGCCCATGACGTCGCCGACGACGCGGGCGCACTTGTAGAAGCCGCGCTCGGGGCGGTAGCCGCCGTCGTACATGGCGTAGAGCACGCGGCGGTGGACGGGCTTGAGGCCGTCACGGACGTCCGGCAGCGCGCGGGACACGATGACGGACATCGCGTAGTCGAGGTAGGAGCGCTGCATCTCCGTCTCGAGCCCGACGGGCTCGACGCGCTGGGCGATGACGCCGCCCTCTTCGGAGGTGACGGGAGTGTTCTCGTCGGTCATTGCTGGTGAAGGTCCTTCCTGGTGCGGTCAGCGACAGACCGACTCAGATGTCGAGGAAGCGGACGTCCTTGGCGTTGCGCTGGATGAACTGGCGCCGTGCCTCGACGTCCTCGCCCATCAGCACCGAGAAGAGGTCGTCGGCCTGGGCGGCGTCGTCGAGGGTGACCTGGCCCAGGACGCGGTGCTCCTGGTCCATGGTGGTGATGCGCAGCTCCTCGGCGTTCATCTCGCCCAGACCCTTGAAGCGCTGCACCGAGTCCTCGCGGATGCGCTTGCCGGCCTGGCGGCCCAGCTCGATCAGCGCGTCGCGCTCGCGGTCGGAGTACGCGTACTCGAAGTCGTCCCGGCCCCACTTGATCTTGTAGAGGGGCGGACGGGACAGGAAGACGTGACCGGCCTCGACCAGCGGCCGCATGAAGCGGAACAGGAACGTCAGCAGCAGGGTGTTGATGTGCTGGCCGTCGACGTCGGCGTCCGCCATCAGGATGATCTTGTGATAGCGGAGCTTCTCGATGTCGAAGTCCTCGTGCACACCCGTGCCGAACGCGGAGATCATCGCCTGGATCTCCTGGTTCTGCAGGATGCGGTCGATGCGCGCCTTCTCGACGTTGAGGATCTTGCCGCGGATCGGGAGGATCGCCTGGTACTGCGGGTTCCGGCCGGACTTGGCGGAGCCGCCGGCGGAGTCGCCCTCGACGATGAAGATCTCGCACTTGGTCGGGTCGTTCGACTGGCAGTCGGACAGCTTGCCCGGCAGCGACGCCGACTCCAGCAGGCCCTTGCGGCGGGTCAGGTCGCGCGCCTTGCGGGCCGCCACGCGCGCGGTGGCCGCCTGGATGCCCTTGCGGATGATGTCCGCGGCTTCGTTGGGGTTGCGGTCCAGCCAGTCGGCGAGGTGCTCGTACACCACCTTCTGGACGAAGGTCTTCACCTCGGTGTTGCCCAGCTTGGTCTTGGTCTGGCCCTCGAACTGCGGCTCGCTCAGCTTCACCGAGATGATGGCCGTCAGACCCTCGCGGATGTCGTCGCCCGTGAGGTTGTCGTCCTTCTCGCGCAGCAGCTTCTTGTCGCGCGCGTACTTGTTGATCAGCGAGGTCAGCGCGGCGCGGAAGCCCTCTTCGTGCGTACCGCCCTCATGGGTGTGGATGATGTTGGCGAACGAGTACACGCCCTCGGTGTAGCCGCCGTTCCACTGCATGGCGACTTCCAGGGACAGGAGCTTGTCCTTGTCCTCTGCCTCCAGGTCGATCACCGTGGGGTGGACGACCTCCCCCTTGCGGGAGTTGAGGTACTTCACGAAGTCGACGATGCCGCCCTCGTAGTGGTACGAGACGGACTTGACCTCCTGCTTCTCGTCCTCGCCCGCCTCGTCCGCGCCGGCCGTGGCCTTCGCCGACTCGCGCTCGTCGGTGAGGTTGATCCGCAGGCCCTTGTTGAGGAACGCCATCTCCTGGAAGCGCCGCGACAGCGTCTCGAAGGAGTAGTCGGTGGTCTCGAAGATGTCGCCGTCGGCCCAGAAGGTGACCGACGTACCGGTCTCCTCGGTGGCCTCGTGCTTGGCCAGCGGGGCCGTCGGCACGCCCAGCTTGTACTCCTGCGTCCAGCGGTGACCGTCGGTCTTGACCTCGACGGCGACCCTCGTCGACAGGGCGTTGACGACGGAGACGCCCACACCGTGCAGACCACCGGAGACCGCGTAGCCGCCGCCGCCGAACTTGCCGCCCGCGTGCAGCACGGTCAGCACGACCTCGACGGCGGGCTTGCCCTCGGAGGGGACGATGCCCACCGGGATGCCGCGGCCGTTGTCGACGACACGCACGCCGCCGTCGGCCAGGATCGTGACGTCGATGGTGTCCGCGTGGCCGGCCAGCGCCTCGTCGACGGAGTTGTCGACGACCTCCTGCACCAGGTGGTGCAGTCCCCGCTCGCCGGTCGAACCGATGTACATACCGGGCCGCTTGCGGACCGCGTCCAGGCCCTCGAGCACGGTGATGGCACTGGCGTCGTACGACGGGGAGCCCTCGCCCGGGGAGGGCGGGGGCGCCTCGGTGTCGGTGGACGGGATGTTCTCGTTGGGGTTGCCGGAATCGGCCACGAAGCGCCCTTTCTGGCACAGCACGAGCCGGGCTCGTCGGCGTTTGCCGGAGCGGCTGCGGCATGTTGCGTTGGTAAGCCTTGATCAGCGTTGCTCAGCTTTTCCCGGGCTCCCCACGACCGGGGCGGGATTGTCTTCCAGTCTACCGGTACCACTGACACTGATGGGGGTTTGCCGGTACCTGAGTCCGCATGTGCCGCCCTGAGACGTCCTCTCCCGACTCCCGATATGCGGAAGGGGGCTCCAAGAGGCTCACGGAGGCACTCAGCGCTTCCGGCCGTCAACCCTTGGCTACTTCGGAGTCAGGTCGTGATGCGCAACCGTGTGCGGTTGTACGACAAGAGGGATGCCGCCGCCTCGAACCCGCGATTGAGCGGCCTCGATGTGATGTCAGTCACCTTTGAGACGGGCGGCACGAAAGGGGATGTACTCACCCGTACGTATCGCCGGGCCCGGTGCTGCCGGGGGCGCGCAGCGGCCCGTAGCGGCGCGGGGAGCCGCCGGGGCCCTGCACCTTGATCACGCGGACCGAGCCGTGGCCGAGGTCCTCGTTGAGCCGGGCCACCAGGGTCGGCGCCAGCAGCCGCAGGTTCGTCGCCCACGCCGTGGAGTCGCAGCGCACCACCAGGACCCGCTCGTCCTCGTCGTACCGCTCCGGGACGCAGTGCTTGGCCACGTCCTCGCCGACGATCTGCGGCCAGCGGCCCATCACCCCGCCCACCGCGGCCGGCGTCTCCCAGCCGCGCTCGGTGATCAGCCGGTTGATCGCCGACCCGAGCGCCATCGGATCGCGCCCGTCGGCCCGCGCGCCCGAGCGCAGGCCGACCCGCCGCGCCTGCTTCTTCTGCTGCGCCGCCTCGCCACGCGCGCGTGCCGCTTCCTTCGCCGCGCGCAGCGCCACGCGCGCGAGGTCGACGCCGGAGGGCTCGGGTCCCTTGCGCGCGGGCTCCTGCTTCGCGGGCTCCCTCATGGCCGGCCGGGCCGGCTCGTCGGCGCTCATACGCGCTGCACCGCCCCGTCGGCCACCGCGAACCGCGCCCCCGCCAGCACCCGCGGTACGTCGTCGTCGACGGCGGCGGTCACCAGCACCTGCTCGCCGGGCGCCACCAGCTCGGCCAGCCGCTCCCGGCGGCGCGCGTCCAGCTCGGCGAAGACGTCGTCCAGGACCAGCACCGGCTCGTTGCCCTCGGCCCGCAGCAGGTCGTAGGAGGCCAGCCGCAGCGCCAGCGCGTACGACCAGGACTCGCCGTGCGAGGCGTACCCCTTGGCGGGCAGTTCCCCGAGCTTGAGCAGCAGGTCGTCCCGGTGTGGACCGACCAGGGTGACGCCCCGCTCGATCTCCTGCTTGCGGGCCTCGGCGAGCGCGGCGATCAGCTGCTCGAACAGTTCCTCGCGGGCGTGCGCCGCACCGGGCGCCGACGGCTTGTACTCCAGGGCGACCGGCCCGCCGCTGGGGGCGAGCTGCTCGTACGCCTTGTCGGCCAGCGGCTGGAGCGTGGCGATCAGGTCCAGGCGCTGGGCCAGCAGCTCGGCGCCCGCGCGCGCGAGGTGCTGGTCCCAGACGTCCAGGGTGGACAGGTCCAGGGTGCGACCGCCGTGCCTGCGGGCCAGCGCCGCCGACTTCAGCAGGGTGTTGCGCTGCTTGAGGACCCGGTCGTAGTCGGAGCGGACGCCGGCCATGCGCGGCGACCGGGCGGTGATCAGCTCGTCGAGGAAACGGCGCCGCTCCCCGGGGTCGCCCTTGACCAGCGCGAGGTCCTCGGGCGCGAACAGCACGGTCCGTACGATGCCCAGGACGTCGCGGGGTCTGACCTGCGAGGACCTGTTGACGCGGGCGCGGTTGGCCTTGCCCGGGTTCAGCTCCAGTTCGATCAGCTGCCGGCGCTCGCCCTGCCGGACCTGGGCGCGGATCACCGCGCGGTCGGCGCCCATGCGGACCAGGGGTGCGTCGGAGGAGACGCGGTGGCTGCCGAGGGTGGCGAGGTAGCCGACGGCCTCGACCAGGTTGGTCTTGCCCTGGCCGTTGGGGCCGACGAACGCGGTGACGCCGGGGTCCAGCGGGACCTCGGCCCTCGCGTAAGAGCGGAAGTCGGCCAGCGACAGATGCGTGACGTGCATGGTCGTGCGCCGACCTCCACCCTTCGGGTCCTGCTTACTTCTTCTCGACCGCGTGGCCGCCGAACTGGTTGCGCAGCGCCGCGATCATCTTCATCTGCGGCGAGTCCTCCTGACGGGAGGAGAAGCGCGCGAACAGCGACGCGGTGATCGCCGGCAGCGGCACCGCGTTGTCGATCGCGGCCTCCACCGTCCAGCGTCCCTCACCGGAGTCGGCGGCGAAACCGCGGAGCCGGTCCAGGTGCTCGTCCTGGTCGAGGGCGTTCACGGCGAGGTCGAGCAGCCAGGACCGGATGACCGTGCCCTCCTGCCAGGAACGGAACACCTCCCGGACGTCGGTCACGGAGTCGACCTTCTCCAGGAGCTCCCAGCCCTCGGCGTAGGCCTGCATCATCGCGTACTCGATGCCGTTGTGGACCATCTTCGCGAAGTGGCCCGCGCCGACCTTGCCGGCGTGCACCGAGCCGAAGTCGCCCTCGGGCTTGAGGGCGTCGAATATCGGCTGCACCTTGGCGACGTTCTCCGCGTCGCCGCCGTACATCAGCGCGTAACCGTTCTCCAGGCCCCAGACGCCGCCGGAGACGCCGCAGTCGACGAAGCCGATGCCCTTGGCGGCCAGCTCCTCGGCGTGCTTCTCGTCGTCCGTCCAGCGGCTGTTGCCGCCGTCCACGACCACATCGCCGGGGGCCAGCAGCCGGGCCAGCTCGTCGATGGTCGACTGGGTGGCCGCGCCGGCCGGGACCATCACCCAGACCACGCGCGGGCCGCTGAGCTTGCCCACCAGCTCTTCCAGGCTGTGGACATCGGCGAGGTCTGGGTTGCGGTCGTATCCGACGACGGTGTGGCCCGCGCGGCGGATCCGCTCGCGCATGTTGCCGCCCATCTTGCCGAGGCCGACGAGACCGAGCTCCATCAGTTGCGTTCCTTAGGTCGCTGTGGCGTGTCAGGCACGTGTCGCCGTGTGAGGCGCATGCGCACCGGCGCCGAGCCTAAACCCGGACGCCCACGCACAGCTGTGGGCATACGCGCTCATCCGTACGCCCACCTGCGGCTTCATCCACCGGCTGTGGACAAGTCGGCCGCTCAGCCGCTCAGCCGCACCGGCATGATCAGGTACTTGTACGCCTCGTCCGCCTCCGCGTCCAGCGCCGGCCTGCCGCTGAGCAGGGCCGGCTTGGTGGAGGTCGTGAAGGACAGCTGGGCCACCGGGGAACCGATGGCGCTCAGCCCCTCCAGCAGGAAGGTCGGGTTGAAGGCGATCGAGATGTCGTCGCCCTCCAGCTGGGCGTCGACCCTTTCCACAGCCTGTGCGTCGTCGCTGGAGCCCGCCTCCAGGATGAGCACGCCCTGCTCGAAGCTGAGCCGCACCGGGGTGTTCCGCTCGGCGACGAGGGCGACGCGCTTGACGGCCTCCACGAAGGGGGCGGTCTCGATCACGGCGACGCTGTTGAACTCGGTCGGGAACAGCGTCTTGTACTTCGGGAGGTCACCCTCCAGCAGCCGGGTCGTGGTCCGGCGGCCGGCGCCCTCGAAACCGATCAGGCCCTCGCCCGCGCCCGAGCCGGACAGCGCCAGGATCACCTGGTCACCGCTGGTCAGCGCCTTGGCGGTGTCCTGGAGCGTCTTGGCGGGCACCAGGGCGACCGCGGAGACGTCCGGGTTCTCCGGCTTCCACAGGAACTCGCGGACCGCGAAGCGGTAGCGGTCGGTGGAGGCCAGCGTCACCGTGTCGCCCTCGATCTCGATGCGCACACCGGTGAGGACGGGCAGCGTGTCGTCGCGGCCGGCCGCGATGGCGACCTGCTGCACGGCGGAGGCGAAGACCTCGCCGGGGACCGTGCCCGTGGCGTTCGGCATCTGCGGCAGCGCCGGGTACTCCTCCACCGGCAGGGTGTGGAGGGTGAACCGCGAGGAGCCGCAGACCACCGTCGCCCGTACACCGTCTGTGGAAATCTCCACCGGCCGGTTGGGCAGGGCGCGGGAGATGTCGGCGAGCAGGCGGCCGGAGACCAGCACCGTGCCCTCCTCCTCGACCTCCGCGTCGACCGACACCCGCGCGGAGACCTCGTAGTCGAAGCTGGACAGGCTCAGCTGCCCCTCCTCGGCCCTCAGCAGCAGGCCCGCGAGGACCGGCGCCGGCGGACGGGCCGGGAGGCTGCGTGCCGCCCAGGCCACTGCCTCCGCGAGTACGTCGCGTTCCACCCGGATCTTCACCGTTGCCGCCTCCTGCTGTTGCCGGCGCTCTCGCCCTGCTTCGCCTCAGTCGTCTGACTCGGTGTCGCCCGCCCCGCAGCGGGGCAGGAACACCGGGACCAGTCTGACGCACCGCACTGACAGTAGGTGCCCATCGGGGTCAAGTCGTGCCGAGGGGCGGTCGGGCACGAGAGGGCGAGTTGTGCACAGGTCCCGCTTCGAAACGAGTTCCGGGCTCTCTCTAGTCGTTGGTAGTAGTAGGGCCTGTGGATACCGTGGATAACCACGTTTGCGCAGGTCAGCCCAGGAATTTTGTCCACGGGGCCTGTGGGCGGGACCGGTGGACAAGTGGGCCCCGCTGTGGAGAACGGAAAGTTCTGCACACTCCGTGCACAGGGAGAGGCGACTTCTCCCCAGCGCCGTCCCCAGGTTTACCCGTCTTTCCCACAGCCCAACCCGGCAGCTTTGTGTGACGCCTTTCACTCCGAGCGGTGAGAGGCCGCGTCGGGTTGCCGAACAGTGGACAGCGGTGTGGAGAAGCCGCCGATCGCTGGGGACAACCGGGTCTGACCTGTGGGTCGACGGTGGACAACCTTGTGCACAGGGTGTGGACCGATTCGTTGTCCACAGTCTGTGGATATCGTTCGTCCACCGATCCACAGGCAAGTGACCTGGCTCGATGATCTCCCAACACCCTGGCCTGTGGACAGGATCGGGACAACTCGGCGGTCCCCAAGGTGTGGACGGAAAAAAGTGCCCGGATCTGTGGACAGCGGCCGTAACCCCGGCGCGGATTCGAACAGCGAGTGCGTCCGTGCCCGTGCCCGTGCCCGTGCCGCGTCCGCGGCCCTCGGTCCCGGACATGACGAAGGCGCCCCCCGGATCTCTCCGGAGGGCGCCCAGAACGCCGTACAGGGGTGCTGTCAGCCGTTCTTGATGCGGTTGGTCAGCTCGGTCACCTGGTTGTAGATGGAGCGCCGCTCGGCCATCAGATTGCGGATCTTGCGGTCGGCGTGCATCACGGTGGTGTGGTCCCGGCCGCCGAACAGCGCGCCGATCTTCGGCAGGGAGAGGTCCGTCAGCTCGCGGCAGAGGTACATGGCGATCTGCCGGGCCGTCACCAGCGCGCGCCCGCGCGAGGTGCCGCACAGGTCCTCGACGGTGAGGCCGAAGTAGTCGGCGGTGGCGCTCATGATGGCGGTGGAGGTGATCTCGGGGGCCGAGTCCTCACCGCCGGGGATCAGGTCCTTCAGGACGATCTCCGTCAGCCCCAGGTCCACCGGCTGCCGGTTGAGCGACGCGAACGCCGTCACCCGGATCAGCGCCCCCTCCAGCTCACGGATGTTGCGCGAGATGCGGGAGGCGATGAACTCCAGCACCTCCGGCGGGGCGTTGAGCTGCTCCTGCACCGCCTTCTTGCGCAGGATCGCGATCCGCGTCTCCAGCTCGGGCGGCTGGACGTCGGTGATCAGACCCCACTCGAAACGGTTCCGCAGCCGGTCCTCCAGCGTCACCAGCTGCTTGGGCGGCCGGTCGGAGGAGAGCACGATCTGCTTGTTGGCGTTGTGGAGCGTGTTGAAGGTGTGGAAGAACTCCTCCTGCGTCGACTCCTTGTCCGCCAGGAACTGGATGTCGTCGACGAGCAGGATGTCCATCTCGCGGTAGCGCTTGCGGAAGCTGTCGCCCTTGCCGTCGCGGATGGAGTTGATGAACTCGTTGGTGAACTCCTCGGAACTCACGTACCGCACGCGCGTGCCCGGATAGAGGCTGCGGGCGTAGTGCCCGATGGCGTGCAGCAGGTGGGTCTTGCCGAGGCCCGACTCCCCGTAGATGAAGAGCGGGTTGTACGCCTTCGCCGGCGCCTCGGCGACGGCCACCGCGGCGGCGTGCGCGAAGCGGTTGGAGGCGCCGATGACGAAGGTGTCGAAGAGGTACTTCGGATTGAGGCGCGCGGTCGGCTCGCCGGGGCCGGTGGCCGGGGCGGGCTGTGCGGCCAGGGGCCCGGGGGCGCCGGTGGCGGGTCCGGGCCCCACGGGGCCGCCGCGGTGGACGTGGCCGGATCCGGCGGGCGGCTCGGGCGCATCACGCCGGCCGCCCCGCTGGTCGTAGTCGCCGCGCGGCTGCTTGTAGTCCGGGCCGGACTGGTCGTAATCGGGGCGGGACTGCTCGTAGTCCTGGCGCTGCGACTCGTACGGCGGGCGCTCGGACTCGTACGGCGGACGCTCGGACTCGTACGGCGGGCGGTCGGGCGACTGCGGGCGGTAGTCCTGGGAATAGCCGTACGGAGACTCCGGCGGCGAGGCGTACGGGTCGCGGTCGGGGAAGCCGAGGCGCTGCTGCTGCCAGCCGTAGTCGTCCTGCTGGGGCGGGCGCGGCCAGGAGCCGGGTTCGGGACGCTGGTACTCGGACGGGTAGGCGGGGCGGGCCGTGGGGAGCGGGTCGGGGCGGTGGCGGCCGTAGCCCTCGTAGTCGTCCCGGCTGTCGCGTGCGTCACGGGAGTCCCGCGTATCACGGCCGTCTCGGCTGTCCCGGGCGTCCCGGCTGTCCCGGGTGTCGCGGCCCTGCTGGCCGGCGGACGGGAGGTCGGGTTCCTCGTAGCGGTGCTGGGGGCGCGCGTGCGGCGCCGGGGGCGTGGGGGGTTCGCCGGCCGAGTCGTCGACGGTGATCGCGATGCGGATCGGGCGGCCGCACTCCCTGCTCAGCGTCTCGCTGACGACGGGGGCCAGGCGGCCCTCCAGTACGCCCTTCGCGAACTCGTTCGGTACGGCGAGCAGGGCGGTGTCGGCGACCAGGGCGAGGGGCTGACAGCGCCGGATCCAGTGCTCGTCCTTCGACTCGACGCCCTGGCCGCGTCCGTCTCCGAGGAGCTGCTCCAGTACGCGTGGCCACACTGCGGCAAGATCGGCAGGTACGTCAGCCACAGGGCACGCTCTCTCATGGGTCCCTCGAAGGTGTGATCCGAGGGAGGGGTCGGTCGGTACGGGGCGGGCGGGTCGGAACGAATCAGATGCGCCGGTGGGAAGGGAACGAATCGGAGTCCGGCCACGGTAGTCAGCGTGGCAGGTAGCATTCAAGTTGTTGTCCCCAGCCTGTGGACAAGTGTCTCCCGGCGGCCGTCGGTTTGACCGAATGGCGCAGCCGCGCGTACCGTGACCAGGTCGAGTTGTCGATGGCTGCTGCCGCCTGCCTCCGATGGGCACAGATCGCTTCAGGTGATCGGAAAGCGGTGCACACGGGCGTAACGCGAGCTACTCGTGGGCGCACGGTGACAGCCAGGACGGCACCCCGCCACCACCGATTTCTTCTGGAGCCCCCGAGTGAGCAAGCGCACCTTCCAGCCGAACAACCGTCGTCGCGCGAAGACCCACGGCTTCCGGCTGCGTATGCGCACCCGTGCCGGCCGCGCGATTCTCGCGTCCCGCCGTGGCAAGGGTCGCGCCCGTCTGTCCGCCTGATCCCGATCAGGTCATGACGTCGTGCTGCCCACCGAGAACCGGCTGAGGCGGCGCGAGGATTTCGCGACCGCGGTACGACGAGGTCGCCGGGCAGGCCGCCCGTCCCTCGTCGTCCATTTTCGTAGCGGTGCAACGGACCCGCACGCGCCTGGGGAGAGCGCTCCCCCGACGCGTGCGGGTTTCGTCGTCAGCAAAGCCGTCGGCGGTGCGGTCGTACGCAACAAGGTGAAGCGCAGACTTCGCCATCTGATGCGCGACCGAGTCGATCTGTTTCCCCCCGGTAGCCTGGTAGTCGTACGAGCGCTACCCGGAGCGGGTGACGCCGACCATGCACAGCTGGCCCAAGACCTGGACGCCGCCCTCCAGCGGCTACTGGGAGGGGGCGCGCGATGAAGTACCCGCTGCTGGCTCTGATCAAGCTGTACCAGTGGACGATCAGTCCTCTGCTGGGGCCGGTCTGCAAGTACTACCCGTCGTGTTCCCACTACGGCTATACGGCCATCGACCGGCACGGCGCCGTCAAGGGCACGGCACTCACCGCCTGGCGCATCCTGCGGTGCAATCCGTGGTCGCTGGGCGGGGTGGACCACGTTCCGCCGCGCAAGCGTCCGCGGTGGCACGAGATGCTGCGGAACGCCTGGCGGGCACGCAAGGGCGGGCCCTCCGCCGCCGAACCGGCCACCGAAGGACAGGCTGCTCAGCCGAGTCCGTCCGGTCCTTCGAGCCCGGCCGCAGAGACCCAGTCCCATGCCCAAGGAGCATGATTAGTGGACACGATTGCCAGCCTCTTCGAATTCATCACGACGCCTGTCTCCTGGGTCATCGTCCAGTTCCACAGCTTGTACGGCGCCATCTTCGGACCCGACACGGGATGGGCCTGGGGCCTCTCCATCGTGTCCCTGGTGGTGCTGATCCGGATCTGTCTGATCCCGCTCTTCGTGAAGCAGATCAAGTCGACTCGGGCCATGCAGGTCCTGCAGCCCGAGATGAAGAAGATCCAGGAGCGCTACAAGAACGACAAACAGCGCCAGTCCGAAGAGATGATGAAGCTGTACAAGGACGCGGGCACCAACCCGCTCTCCTCGTGCCTTCCCATCCTGGCGCAGTCCCCGTTCTTCTTCGCCCTGTACCACGTGCTCAACGGCATCGCGACCGGTGACACCATCGGCGTGATCAACGAGCGGCTGCTGGAGAGCGCCCAGAAGGCCCACATCTTCGGTGCGCCGCTCGCGGCGAAGTTCACCGACGGCGCCTCGAAGGTGGACGCCCTCGGGTCCTCCATCACCGATGTGCGGGTCGTCACCGCCATCATGATCGTCCTGATGTCGGCGTCCCAGTTCTTCACCCAGCGCCAGCTGATGACGAAGAACGTCGACACCACGGTGAAGACGCCGTTCATGCAGCAGCAGAAGATGCTGATGTACGTCTTCCCGGTCATGTTCGCCGTCTTCGGCATCAACTTCCCGGTCGGTGTCCTCGTCTACTGGCTGACCACCAACGTGTGGACCATGGGCCAGCAGATGTACGTCATCCGCAACAACCCGACGCCGGGTTCCAAGGCCCAGTCCGCCTACCTGGACCGCCTGTACAAGCACGTCTCGGGCACCGGCAAGGTCCGCCGCCGCAGCGAGCGCGCCATCGTCAAGGCCATCGTCGCCAAGGGGCGGGACCGCAACGAGTTCGAGCGGAAGTTCATCAACGGCCTGACCAAGGCCGGCCTCGCGGCCCAGGCCGACGGCACCGTCGTGAAGAGCGACACCGCGGCCGCCGCCGAGACCGAGGACGGTACGCCGACCACGGGCGCCCCCAAGCGCCAGCAGCCCAAGCGGCAGTCGAAGTCCCAGCGCCAGGCCGGTGCGACGAAGACCGCCGGTGACGCCGAGTCGTCCTCGTCGTCCTCGTCGTCCTCGTCGTCCTCCTCGTCCACTTCCTCCGCGTCGGCCACGTCGAAGCCGACGTCGCTGAGCAAGTCCGACCAGCCCCAGGACGCCAAGCCCGCCGCCGCCAAGAAGGCCGCGCAGAAGCCCGGCTCCGGTACCCGCAGCAAGGCCCAGTCCGGGCAGCGCAAGGGACCGCAGCGGCCCAAGTCCCCGTCGAAGAAGTAAGAAGGAGTCCATCCCGTGACGGAAGGCACCATCGCCGCCGCTGCCGAGGGCGCAGACACCCTGACCCGCCTGGAGCAGGAGGGTGAGATCGCGGCGGACTACCTGGAGGGTCTGCTCGACATCGCCGACCTCGACGGCGACATCGACATGGATGTCGAGGCCGACCGTGCCTCTGTCTCGATCATCAGTGACACGGGCGGCCGTGACCTGCAGAAGCTGGTCGGTCATGACGGTGAGGTCCTGGAAGCGCTCCAGGAGCTGACCCGCCTGGCCGTGCACCGGGAAACCGGTGATCGCAGCCGTCTGATGCTGGACATCGCCGGCTACCGGGCCCGCAAGCGTGCCGAGCTGTCCGAGCTGGGCGCCAAGGCCGCCGCCGAGGCCAAGAGCAGCGGTGAGCCGGTGCGCATGCAGCCGATGACCCCGTTCGAGCGCAAGGTCGTGCACGACGCGGTCAAGGCCGCAGGGCTGCGCAGCGAGTCCGAGGGCGAGGAGCCGCAGCGGTTCGTCGTCGTACTGCCCGCCTGATCGGTCCCCGCGTTCTCTCGGCCCCGTCTGTTGAGCAGACGGGGCCGAACTTTGTCAGCCTGGTAGTTCCGGCTGATAGTTCTGATGGTTCTGGTGTCGGCGCGCGAAGCGCCGACGCGGTACGGAAGGACGGTCCCCCGTGACGGAGGCAGCGGAGCTTCCCCCCGCGCCCGAGCAGGCACGTGAGGTGTTCGGCGATCGCTACGCGGATGCGGTGCGCTACGCCGAGTTGCTGGCCGAGGCGGGTGTGCAGCGCGGCCTGATCGGCCCGCGCGAGGTGCCCCGGCTGTGGGAGCGGCACCTGCTGAACTGTGCGGTGCTCTCCGAGGTCGTGCCCGCGGGCGTGACGGTGTGCGATGTCGGCTCGGGCGCCGGCCTGCCCGGCATCCCGCTCGCACTGGTCCGGGACGACCTGAAGATCACCCTTCTCGAGCCGCTGCTGCGGCGCACCAACTTCCTGACCGAGGTCGTGGAACTTCTGGGCCTGGACCACGTGACCGTCGTGCGGGGCCGGGCCGAAGAAGTCATGGGGAAGCTGCCGCCCGTCCATGTGGTGACGGCCCGTGCCGTGGCGCCGCTGGACCGGCTGGCCACCTGGGGGGTTCCGCTGCTGCGGCCGTACGGAGAGATGCTGGCGCTCAAGGGCGACACGGCCGAGGAGGAGTTGAAGAGCGCCGCGACGGCGCTGAGCAAGCTCGGGGCCGTGGAGACGTCGATCCTGCATGTGGGGGAAGGCGTGGTGGAGCCCCGGTCCACGGTGGTGCGGGTGGAGGTCGGGGAGAGTCCGGGCGGTGTGCGGTTCGCGGCCAAACGGGCCAAGGCTGCCCGCACCGGACGGACCCGTCGGCGTCGTGGATAGCGCCGGGCCGGAGTGTCGCGGCAGTTCGGCTTCGGCCGCTGTGCATCGTGTTTCACGTGAAACGTCGCTCACTGCTGCACGGCATCATCAGTCGCGGCCGCGCTGCGGCCGAACCCCGCGACCGCAAGCCTCTCGGCTCACTCGATGAGGGAGCTTTCGCAGAGGGAAGGGACTTCTCTCGCAGAAACGCCTCTGGCGGAGACTCCTCGGGTGGAGGTTTCTTCGGTGGAGGCTCCTCCGGTGGAGGCTCCGCTGAGGGCGCTCCGCCACTCGTGAGGGGCACGGAGTTGTCCACAGAGGTGGATTTCTCCACAGAACAACAGGCCTCACTGGTTCGCGACCCCGAAGGCATGGGAGGCTCTGTTCATTGCGAGCCTGAAGTCGAGGAGAGTGAATCCTTGCGGTCCGACGCCAATATCGCGGGCCCGATGACCGACCCGGTCCCCGGTCCCCGTGCCGAGTCCATGGGGGCGGATGTTTCACGTGAAACACCGCCGCCGATGGACGACACTCCGATCGGTCGCGCGGCCCAACTAGCGGTAGAGGCTCTGGGGCGCGCCGGTGAGGGTCTGCCACGGCCTGAGCAGACCCGCGTCATCGTGGTCGCCAACCAGAAGGGCGGGGTGGGCAAGACGACGACGACCGTCAATCTCGCCGCCTCGCTGGCCCTGCACGGTGCCCGGGTCCTGGTGATCGACCTCGACCCCCAGGGAAATGCCTCCACCGCTCTGGGCATCGACCACCACGCCGAAGTCCCGTCGATCTATGACGTGCTGATCGACAGCAAGCCCCTGTCCGAGGTTGTCCAGCCTGTCCCCGACGTCGAGGGTCTGTTCTGCGCGCCGGCCACGATCGACCTCGCTGGTGCGGAGATCGAGCTGGTGTCCCTGGTCGCCCGTGAGAGCCGTCTCGAGCGAGCCATCCAGGCGTACGAGCAGCCTCTGGACTACATCCTGATCGACTGCCCGCCCTCTCTCGGCCTGCTGACGGTGAACGCGATGGTCGCGGGCCAGGAGGTGCTGATCCCGATCCAGTGCGAGTACTACGCGCTGGAGGGGCTGGGACAGCTGTTGCGTAACGTCGACCTGGTGCGGGGCCACCTCAACCCCGCGCTCCATGTGTCGACCATTCTGCTCACGATGTACGACGGCCGGACGCGACTGGCGTCCCAGGTCGCGGACGAGGTGCGCAGTCACTTCGGTGACGAGGTGCTACGGACGAGCATTCCTCGCTCGGTCCGTATCTCCGAGGCGCCGAGCTACGGGCAGACGGTGCTGACCTACGATCCGGGGTCGAGCGGTGCTCTGTCCTATCTTGAGGCGGCACGAGAGATCGCACTGAGGGGCGTGGGCGTCGGCTACGACGCGAGCCAGGCTCACATCGGTGCCCAGAACGATCCGAGCACGGTGGAGGGGATCCAGTGAACGAGCGACGGAGGGGGTTGGGCCGAGGTCTGGCTGCGCTGATTCCGCCGGCTTCGACGGAGAAGCCGGTGGCATCGGCCGCCTTGGGGACTGCTGCTCCGGCGGCTCCCACGGGTGTTCCCGGGCTGACGACCGACCGCGGTGTGGCGGCGGCGAGGGTGACCACACTGCCGCCTGTTTCACGTGAAACGTCGCCTGAAGCAGAGGAGCTGTCGGCTTCTGGCGCGGTGGAGACACTGGTGTCCCCCATGGGGGCTCACTTCGCCGAGATTCCGCTGGACTTCATCAAGCCGAATCCGCGGCAGCCGCGCGAGATCTTCGACGAGGACGCGCTCGCCGAGCTGGTCACCTCCATCAAGGAGGTCGGTCTGCTTCAGCCGGTCGTCGTCCGACAGCTGGACGCCGAGCACTACGAGCTGATCATGGGCGAGCGGCGCTGGCGGGCCTGCCGGGAAGCCGGTCTGGAGGCCATTCCGGCGATCGTGCGGGCCACGGAGGACGACAAGCTCCTCCTGGACGCGCTGCTGGAGAACCTGCACCGCGCTCAGCTGAACCCGCTGGAAGAGGCCGCGGCCTACGACCAGTTGCTGAAGGACTTCAACTGCACGCACGACCAGTTGGCGGACCGGATCGGCCGGTCCCGTCCGCAGGTCTCCAACACACTGCGGTTGCTGAAGCTCTCGTCGTCCGTGCAGAAGAGGGTGGCGGCCGGGGTCCTCTCCGCGGGCCATGCCCGGGCGCTGCTCTCGGTGGAGGACTCGGAGGAGCAGGACCGGCTGGCGCACCGGATCGTGGCCGAAGGGCTTTCCGTGCGGGCGGTCGAGGAGATCGTGACCCTGATGGGGTCCCGGCCGCAGAAGGCTCCCCGGTCCAAGGGACCCAGGGCGGGAGCCCGTGTCTCCCCGGCCCTGTCCGATCTCGCCACCCGGCTCTCGGACCGCTTCGAAACCCGGGTGAAGGTGGACCTGGGTCGGGAGAGGGGAAAGATCACCGTCGAGTTCGCCTCGATGGACGATCTGGGCCGCATCCTCGACACGCTGGCCCCGGGCGAAGGCTCGGTGCTGCAGAAGAGCCTCGTGGAGGGCGAGACGGAAGAGGACGATTCCTGAGTCCCGACGGCGGAGTACCTGGTCAGGTGCTCCGTCTAGGCGGGAGGGCGGGCCGTGTCCGGTGTGTGCCGGAACGCGGTCCGCTCTTTGCTTTACACCGGTATCGGGGCAATCGCATCGTGGATACGATGCGATCAGGCAGGGCGGTTTCACCTGGCGGTTACCTCTGAGAGCGAGGCAGAGCCATGCGAACGACGAGCCGCACCGGGTTGGTGAGCGCAGGGCTGGGGCTGGGAGCGATCGGTGGGTTCATCGGCAGTCTGCTCAAGGAGCGGAGTGCTCTGACAGCCGCTCTGGAAGCGCAGGGCGAAGGAAGCGAGGAACAGCTTTCATGGGGCGCCGGCTCGTACCGCTCACGCTGGACAACCTTGAGGACCTCCCCCAGAGCTGTCGCTCGTGCGTCTTCTGGGAGCTCGACCCCGTCAGCGGGGAGGCCGCGGTAAAGGCGGGCACAGCCGCTCCGGAGAAGGAAGCCTGGATCTCCGCCGTTCTGCTGGACTGGGGGTCCTGCGGCCGGGTCGTCTACGTCGACGACGTACCGGTCGGCTTCGTCCTCTACGCCCCTCCCGCCTATGTACCGCGCTCCGCGGCGTTCCCCACGAGCCCTGTCTCACCGGACGCGGTGCAGCTGATGACGGCGTTCATCGTGCCGGGGTACCAGGGGCAGGGGCTGGGCCGGGTGATGGTCCAGACGGTGGCCAAGGATCTCCTGCGACGGGGCTTCAAGGCGATCGAGGCCTTCGGGGACGCCCACTGGAAGCAGCCCTCGTGTGTGCTGCCGGCCGACCATCTGCTGGCCGTGGGGTTCAAGACCGTACGGCACCACCCCAGCCATCCCCGGCTCCGGCTGGAGTTGCGGTCCACGTTGTCCTGGAAGGAGGACGTGGAGATGGCGCTCGACCGGCTGCTCGGCGCGGTGCAGAAGGAGCCGGCGCTCAGACCGCTGTGAAACACGAGTGGGCCGACCCTTCCGAAGGGTCGGCCCACTCGTGTTTCACGTGAAACGTCACTTCGCAGCCGTGATGAACTCCTCCAGGTCGCGGACGATCGCGGCCTTCGGCTTGGCACCGACGATGGTCTTGGCGACCTCGCCGCCCTGGTACACGTTGAGGGTCGGGATGGACATGACGCCGTACTTGGCGGCCGTACCCGGGTTCTCGTCGATGTTCAGCTTGACGATCTCGATCTTTTCACCGTACTCGGCGGCGATCGCTTCGAGGGACGGCGCGATCTGGCGGCACGGGCCGCACCAGGCGGCCCAGAAGTCCACTAGGACGGGCTTGTCGCTCTTGAGAACATCCTCTTCGAAGGAAGCGTCGGTCACATGCTTCAGGGTGCCGGCCACGGCGGGCTCCTTAACTGGTTGGTGCGTGGGGATGAGGGTCAGACAGTGGTCTTCTCGGGCTCGGCCTTGTCCTCGTCGGACAGGGCAGCGAGGAAGCGCTCGGCGTCGAGGGCGGCGGAGCAGCCCGTGCCCGCCGCGGTGATCGCCTGGCGGTAGGTGTGGTCGACCACGTCACCGGCGGCGAAGACACCGGTCACATTGGTCCGGGTGGAGGGCGCGTCGACCTTCAGGTAGCCCTCCTCGTCCAGGTCGAGCTGGCCCTTGAAGAGCTCGGTGCGCGGGTCATGGCCGATCGCGATGAACAGGCCGGTCACGGCCAGGTCGGAAAGCTCGCCGGTCTTGAGGTTGCGCAGCTTCAGCCCCGACAGCTTCGGGTCGCCCTGGATCTCGGCGACCTCGCTGTCCCAGACGAACTTGATCTTCGGGTCGGCGAAGGCACGCTCCTGCATGGCCTTGGAGGCACGCAGGGTGTCGCGACGGTGGACGATCGTCACGGACTTGGCGAAGCGCGAGAGGAAGGTGGCCTCCTCCATCGCGGTGTCACCGCCGCCGATCACGGCGATGTCGTGGTCCTTGAAGAAGAAGCCGTCGCAGGTGGCGCACCACGAGACGCCGCGGCCGGACAGGGCGTCCTCGTTGGGCAGGCCGAGCTTGCGGTGCTGCGAGCCGGTGGTGACGATGACGGCCTTGGCCCGGTGGACCGTGCCCGCGGTGTCCGTGACGGTCTTGATCTCACCGGTCAGGTCGACGGACACGATGTCGTCGGGGACGAGTTCGGCGCCGAAGCGCTCCGCCTGGGCGCGCATGTTGTCCATGAGCTCGGGACCCATGATGCCGTCCTGGAAGCCGGGGAAGTTCTCCACCTCGGTGGTGTTCATGAGCGCACCACCGGCGGTGACGGCACCTTCGAACACCAGCGGCTTCAGCGACGCGCGCGCGGTGTAGAGCGCCGCCGTGTAGCCGGCAGGCCCGGATCCGATGATGATCACGTTACGGACGTCGCTCACGGCTTGTTTCCTCGTCTCTGGACTGCGTCTTCATGACCGGTGAAAGCGTTTCTCAGAGCTCTCACCCCACCCAACGGATCCTACGGGGCGCGCATTCCCGCTGTGTCCGGGCACACTGCGGAGGCGGCACGCGCGGCTCAGGGGCGGCCGCATGAGGCGTGGGACCGGGCAGGGGCGGCAGACGGCCGGGACGGACACGGGGCGTCGGTCGTCAGGGCCGCGGGTAGGAGCTTTCGAGTAGTACCTCGCCTGCTCCGAGCGAGGGCTGGGCGACACAGGCCGTCTCCACGAGATAGGCCGTGACCTGACCGGCGTCGGCGGCGTCCGGAAGGATGACCAGCAGCACTTCATGGCCCTGGTAGATGCCCTCCTCCGTGGCCAGCGCCGCGTCCTCGCGGCCGATGCCCTGGCGGATGCACGACGGCACGGCGGGCTGGGTGAAGACGCGGTTCTCGGCGCCGGTCTCGGACTCCGCGCGGAAGCTCTGCGCCGAGGACGTCTCGGTGCTCTGCCCCGGCTGGTCGTCCGCCAGGAGATCGGCGACCTTCGGCCCCAGCTTCCCCTCGGAGAAGGTGTCCGCGAGGGCGGACGGCTGTCCGGCGTCCCCGGGCGCGTCGCCGCTGTCGAGAGAGGACACGATCACGGAGCCGAGCCCCAGGGCGGCCACCGCGAACACGGCCCCGAGGGCGGCGATCCTGCGCCGCCCGTCCCGGGTGCGCTTCTTGCGTCCCGGACCGGTGGTGGAGGTGGCGGCACGGCCTGCGGGACGGTCCACGGCGACCGATGTTTCACGTGAAACACGCGAGCGGTCCTCACTCCCCTCGGAAAGGGGAACAGGGGCGCCGTGTGCGTCCGGGTGCGTCGGCTCGGGCGCCGTAGCGGCCAGCAGGGCTTCGGCGGCGAGCGCGGCGTCGATGCGGCCGGCGACGTCGTCCGGCATCCGCGGCGGACCCGGCAGTGTGCCGAGCAGGCCCTGGATCTCCTCCAGCGACGCGTAGACGTCCGCACACAGCTCGCAGGCGTCCAGGTGACGCCGTACGTCCGCGGTCTGGGCCGGCGGGAGCAGGCCTTCGGCGAGGTCGGAGATCTCCGCGACGTCCGGATGCCGGGCCATGTCTGTCGTCGACGACGTCACGCTCGTCCACCTCCGCCCTTCACTGCGGCTGAATCGCTCGGCCCCGCTGTGGGTGGGACGGGCGTCCCCCGGGTCCGGTTCCGTCCCGCGCCCGGTTCACTCTCGCCGCCGCCGCTGTCCGGGCGCAGATGAGTGAGCAGCGGCAGGAGTCTGGCTCTGCCGCGGGCGCACCGGCTCTTCACCGTGCCGGTCGGTACGTCGAGGATGCGGGCGGCTTCGGCTACGGGGTAGCCCTGCATGTCGACCAGGACCAGGGCGGCCCGCTGGTCCGGCGGGAGGGTGCCCAGGGCCTCCACGAGTTGCCGGTGCAGATCGTTGCGCTCGGCGGGAGCGGACGCCGACTCGTGCGGCTCCAGCAACTGTTCCAGGCGCTCGGTGTCGTCGACCGGGGCGGTCTTCCTGGAGGCCGCCTTGCGGGCGCGGTCCAGACACGCGTTCACCGTGATGCGGTGCAGCCAGGTCGTGACGGCCGACTGTCCGCGGAAGGAGTGGGCGGCACGGTACGCGGAGACGAGGGCGTCCTGCACGGCGTCAGCGGCTTCCTCACGGTCCCCCAGGGTGCGCAGGGCGACCGCCCAGAGCCGGTCCCGGTGCCGCCGGACGAGCTCACCGAAGGCGTCGGGGTCGCCCCCCACATGGCGGGCGAGGAGGTCGTGGTCGTCGGTGTCGGCGTACCCGGTGCCATCTGTCATCGGACCCCCTCCGTCATGGCAGACGACTCAGCTGGTCACCTTGATGTCCGCCAGCCTGCCGCGCCACTCCCCGTTCGACTGCATCGGCAGGTCGGTGAGCCACACCAGAAGGTAGCGGCTCTTGAGGGTCTTGTCGGGCTTGAGCTCCACGGTCGTCCCCTTGCCGTCGGCCACCTTGGAGTAGGCGTCGAAGGAGGTCGGCTCGGAGCCGGCGTCCGCGCTCGCGCTGCGCAGTTCGACCGAGGTGCTGCCGACGAAGGTGACGGTCACCTTTCCGACCTGCTGCGCCTTGCCGAGGTCGAGGATGACGCCGACGCCGGACTTCAGCCGGCCGAAGTCGCTGCTGTAGTAGTGGTCCGTCTGCCAGTACGTCGAGGTGTCACCGTCGTAGACGTTCCCTATCTCGGACGGCTTCTCGGACTGGTCGGAGCCGAAGGGGTCGAAGTCACGGGCGCCGCTGATGGTGATCGGCTTGCCGGATTCCGGCTTGCTCGACGCACCCTTGTCGTTGTCGTCCGTCGTCTGCGTCTGGTTCTGGTCGTCGGAGGTGCCGCCCCGGTGCATCAGGGCGTCGGCCAGCTGCCAGCTGCCGAGGCCCAGGGCGGCGATGAGCAGAGCGGAGACGCCCCACTTCAGGGCCTTGCCGGTGCGGCTCTGCAGCGGGGGCGGCGGGGTCGGCGCCGACTGCGTGACGCCGGGATGCGGGGCTGGGCGGCCACGGCCGTACGAGCCCTGCTGATAGGCCGTGCGCTGGTACTCGGGCGGTGTCGT
Source organism: Streptomyces sp. NPDC090994 (assembly GCF_044768905.1). Taxonomy (NCBI): domain Bacteria; kingdom Bacillati; phylum Actinomycetota; class Actinomycetes; order Kitasatosporales; family Streptomycetaceae; genus Streptomyces; species Streptomyces sp. NPDC090994. The sequence continues at coordinate 210,059 of NZ_JBIVWS010000006.1, read as the reverse complement.
GAAGGCCGGCTCCGGCGGGCGGATGCGGGGCATCTCGCCGATCGCCTTCACCAGCTCCTCCGGCGTGGTGCACGGGGACTCGTGGCGGGACGCGGTGGCGCCGTCGTTGGCGAGTGCCCGCATGGCCAGCTCCGACAGCCCCCGGTGGACACCGGCGCGCACCTGGTCGGGCGGGATCAGACCGAGGTCCTTGGGCAGCCCGGAGAGCCCGTAGGCGTCGTCCTCGTACGGCCAGCGCTGCGTGAGGGACGCGTAGAGCAGGGCGCCGATGGCCTCCGTGTCGGTGCGCTGCGGGGAGTCGGAGGTGATGCCGCGCAGCGCCGCGTTCACGGCCAGCCCCCGGATGCGCCACTGCCCGGTCGACGTGCGCAGCACGGCGTTGGGGTTGAGGCGGAGGTGGGCAAGTCCCTCACGGTGGGCGGCGGCCATGGCGGACGCGATCTGGGTGACCATCTGGTAGGCGTCGTACGGCTCCAGCGGGCCGGCGGCGAGGAGTGCGGTCAGTTCGGTGGCGTCGGGGAGCCACTCGTGGACGACGTAGACGAGGTCGTTGTCCTCGACGGCGTCCAGCACCTGCACGAAGCGGGGGTCGCCCAGCAGCGCGGAGGAGCGGGCGGCGGCCAGCACGGACCGGGCGCGGCTGTGCTCCGCCGGCAGGACGTGGACGCCGACGGCGCGGCGGAGTTTCTCGTCCACGGCACGCCAACTGCTGAAGCCGTCCAGACGGGTGACGCATTCCTCGAGGCGGTAGCGTCTGGCGAGTTTGTGACCGCTGTGCAGTTCGGGAGGCGATGCCTTCCCGGACTCGTTGGTGCCGGCGCTCGCCTGTGCCTCGTCGCTGTCCGTGTCCCGCTCCCGGTTGTTGGCCACCCCGTCGGCCGTGGACTGGTCCGCCTCCGCGGTCAGCGACTCGTCGTCGCTGTTGTCTGCCACGTCGACGGCAGCTGTGCTCCGTTCCGCCACCGTCGTCCCTGCCTCCCCATTCATTGCGCGCCGGACACCCGTTGCGCGCCGTCCGACGCCGAAACCAATTGTGCCCACAGACCGCCGCTATGCACGACACACGGCGGTGAACGATGGTTGTGCGCCTACCCCCTGTCTCAGCGTCCCAGGCGTCCGCGGACCATACCGACCAGCGAGTTGAGCTCTTCGATCCGCATCCGGCGGGCGGCGAGGTAGAAGACGCCGAGCAGCACCGCGCCGCCGGCCAGGAGAGCGGCGAAGGAGCCCACGACGCCTTGGCCGAGCGTGTGGCCGATGCCGTAGCAGGCCGCGCCGCTGAGCAGGGCGGCCGGGACCGAGGCGATGGCCAGCCGGGCGTAGGTCCGCAGCACACGGGAGCCGTCCAGGTCCCCGCCGAGCCGCTTGCGCAGCCGGCGCCAGGCGATGCCGACACCGATGGCGTAGGCCAGTCCGTAGGCGGCGGCCATGCCGACCACGGCCCAGCGCGCCGGGATCACGAAGTAACAGACGGCCGAGGCGCCGGCGTTGACCGCCGCCACGATGACCGTGTTGTAGAAGGGGGTCCGGGTGTCCTCGTAGGCGTAGAAGGCGCGCAGGACCACGTACTGCACGGAGTACGGGATCAGGCCGAGGGCGAAGGCCATCAGCATGTAGCCCATGTTGGTGGCTTCGCTGGTGCCGGAGGAGCCGAAGATCAGGGTGCACATCGGGATGCCGAGCGCGACGAAGCCGAAGGCGATCGGCACGATCGCGACGGCCGTCGTGCGCAGCCCCTGGGAGATGTCGTCGCGGACGGCCCCGGCGTCGTCCTCGGCGGCGGAGCGTGAGAGGCGGGGCAGCAGCGCGGCCATCAGGGAGACGGTGATGATGGCCTGCGGCAGACCCCAGATCAGCTGGGCGTTGGCATAGGCGGCGAAGCCGGTGCCGTCCACGGGCGAGACCTTGCCCGCGGCGGTGGACAGCTGGGAGACGACGATCGCGCCGGCCTGGTTGGCGAGGACGAACAGGAAGGTCCACTTGGCGAGCGTGACTGCCTTGCCGAGGCCGTGGCCCTTCCAGTCGAAGCGCAGCCGCATCCGGAAGCCGGTCTCGCGCAGGTACGGGATCATCGCCAGCGCCTGCACGACCAGTCCGAGCAGGATGCCGACGCCGAGGAGCCGCTGCCCCTCCTCCGGGATGCTGGTGACCTTCATCCCGGAGTCGGCGGCGGTGCCGTACACCCAGATGAACATGCCGAGCGTCACGATGATGACGATGTTGTTCAGGACCGGGGTCCACATCATCGCGCCGAACTTGCCGCGGGCGTTGAGGATCTGCCCCATCACCACGTGGACGCCCATGAAGAAGATCGAGGGCAGAAAGTACTGGACGAAGGTGATGCCGACCTGGTTGGCCGCCGGGTCGCTGGCGACCGGGTCGGACAGCAGGCGGATGAGGATCGGCGCTCCGAGGACCGACAGCACGGTGAGCGCGCCGAGCGCCACCATGACCAGGGTCAGCAGCCGGTTGGCGAAGGCCTCGCCACCGTCCTCGTCCTCCTTCATCGCGCGGACGAGCTGCGGCACGAAGACGGAGTTGAGTCCGCCGCCGACGGTGAGGATGTAGATCATCGTCGGCAGCTGGTAGGCGACCTGGAAGGTGTCACCGAGCAGACCGACGCCGAGGGCGGAGACGATCAGCGCGGAGCGGATGAAGCCGGTGAGGCGGGAGACCATCGTGCCCGCCGCCATCACGGCACTCGACTTCAGCAGGCCCGCCGCACGACCGCCCTTCTTGGCCGGGACGGCGGCGGCCGGCGGCGGCACCGCGTCGGTCCCCTGTGCGGGGGTCTCGGCGGCCGGCGGGGGCGCGGTCAGGTACTGCCCGGGCGGGGGCGCCGCGTGCTGGCTCTGGCCGGGCTGGGGAGCCGGGTACTGGGACGGGCCGGGCTGAGGGGCCGGGTACTGGCTCTGGGCCGGCGGCTCCGCGCCGTACGGGCCGGGTGCCGGGGCCGCTCCGTACTGGCCCTGCGGGGTGGCAGCGTACTGGCCGTACGGGCCGGGTGCGGTCCCCTGCTGGTGCGGCGCGGGCGACGGGCCCGGCACCGAGGGGTTGCCCTGGTACGACGGGTGGCCGCCGCCCTGCTGCTGGTCACGGAAGAGATGGGCGAAGGCGTCCGGCTCGTGGCGCTGCTCGCCGGCCTGGGTGACGAGGTCGTCCACGCCCACGAACTGGGTCGTCCGCGGATCGTCGCCGTACGGCAGGTACTGGGTGGGGCCCTCCGGCTCGGGCGCCGGGGGCCGCGCCCAGACCTGCGGATCCGGGGCGTACGGCGACTGGGCCGGCGGTCCGTAGAGCGGCTGCTGCGGCGGATACGTGCCGGGGGGCGGCGGGGGGTGCGCGGCGCGGTCGTAGAGCGCCTCGTCGACCGGGTCCTGCGCGGAGAGGTCCTGCGCCCGGTAGGGGTCCTGGTCGTAGGCGTCCTGGAGGTACATGTCCGCCGGCGGCTGCGACGGCGCCCGGTCGTGCTCGGGTGGCGGGCCCTCGGGGTAGCCCGAGCTGCCCGCGGCCTGGCCACGGTCACCGTCGTACGGCGCGTTCATGGTTACCCCACCTCATCGTCCCGGGCCCACCGGCCACGACATCTCAACGGTCCACTCTCTCACCCGTCCCGGACGGGTCGGCGCTTTCCGCTGCGGTGTCCGCTCCGGGGTCACTCGGCTGCTCCGGGTCGCCTGTCCGGGAGTCTGCCCCGGACTGCTCGGTGAGACGGCCGGCGGGCCCTTCCGGGTTCTCGGGACCGTCCGCGCCGTCCCTGCCGTCCTCCCCGGCGTCGGGGCCCTCGTCGGCCGCGCTGCGGGCGGCGGCACGCTTGCGCTGCTGGTACATGCGGTAGCCGGCGAGGACGAGGAGGAGGACGCCGCCGCCGATGACCAGCATCACGGTGGCCGTGATCTCGGTGACCTTCACGTCGAACGTCACGGGTGCGCCGTACTTGCGGCCGTCCGCCGTGTACAGCTGGGCGATCACCGTCGCCCGCCCGTTGGCGTTGGCGGACGTGGTGAACTTCACCGACTGGCTGTGCCCGCCGGAGACCGAGACGGGCTGCTCCTGGTAGGCCTCACCGCCGATCTTCAGACGCGTCGGGTTGGTCGAGGTGAGCCGGAGCACCAGGTGGTCGGCGTCCTGGACGAGGTTGTTCTGGACGGTCACGGGGATCGTGGCGCTGCGCCCGGACAGCTTGGTCTCCGACTTGTCGATCAGCCGGACCTGGCCGGTCAGCCCGTCGAGGTAGGTCTCCACGCCGTTGCGGAAGGTCTGTCCTTCGGAGGCGCGGCCACGCCAGGACGTGGACATCTCCCGGTTCATGGCCCGTCCGAAGGGGGTCACCACCCGGGACTGGTCCGACAGGACGGCCTTGAAGTGGTCCAGCTTGTCCTGCGTCCGGGCGATCTGCTCGAACACCGAGTACGCCAGCTCCTGCTTGCGCAGCGAGGAGGGGTACGAGGAACGCGACGGCACCTTCGTCGTGGCGCCCGGGTCCGGTTTGGCCGAGGCGGCGTCGGACAGGTCCTGGGACTCGGACCAGTTGCCGTCCTGCAGGGCGGTCAGGGCCTCGGCCATCGCCCGGGCCTGGCTGCCGGTCGGCGTGCGCTGGGGGGCGACGACGATGCTGCGCTGCTTCCCGGTCTGCAGGTCGAGGGACAGGCTCTGCGCGAGGAACCGCTGGACGGCCGCCGTGGAGGTGGACGCCTTGGTCAGGTCGCCCTCGAACGCCGTGGACAGGCGGGCGTCCGCGACGACCGCCGTCGTACCGCCCCCGATGGGCCGGGCCGCGGAGGGCGTGTACGACAGGCCGCTGCCCTCCTGGAGGCTGTCGCTGCGGGCGATCACCTTGTCGGCCCCGGCGGAGGTGGCGACCTTGACGATCGACGGGTCGACCGCGCCCTCCACCGGCCAGGCGAAGTCGGTGGTCGGTTTCACGTGGAGGATCGGCTCCACCGTGTTGGCGACGACGTCGGTGGCCTCCTTCAGCTGGCTCAGCGAGCCGGTGAAGTCCGTGCCGTTGTGCGCGAGGGAGGCCAGGTCGGGGTCGGCGAAGGGCAGCGCGACGACCTCCTTGTCCGCCACCGCCTTCTGGAGGTCGGCGAGCCACTGCTTGGCGACGGCCTGGTGCGTGCCGGCCGAGGTGTTGCCGTCCGCGTCCCGGACCTCGTAACTGCGGGTCATCGCGTCGACGGAGGCCAGCAGGTCGGGGTCGACGACCCAGGTCACGTCGAGTTCCTTGCCGAGCGTCACCATCTGGTTCAGGCGGCCGCCGGGGGAGATCTCCTTGGCCAGGTCGTCATTGAGGAAGACCGGGGTCTGCTGCTCGTTCGACCCCGTCTCCGCGGCCACGTGCGCGGTGGAGACCAACGGCCACAGGAACGTCGTCCGCGTCTTGGTGCCGGCCTCGCCCGGCTGCCACGGCAGGAAGGTCCGCTGCACGCCGAGAAGCCGTTCCCAGGGCTGCGCGGAGGTCTGCCCGGAGAGCGTCACGGCGAACTCGTAGACGCCGTCCTCACCGAGGTCCAGCGCGTCGACCGGGACCGAGATGTTGAAGTGCTCGGCGACCCCCGGAGTGAGCTTGGCGTACTCCTCCGCGTACTTGTCGTCGATCTGCGTGCCGAGCGAGGCGTCGAGGTCGTCGCTGTTCTTGGCGACCGTGTCGATGGCGGACCGGGTGCCGAGCTGCTCGCCCACCCGCAGACCGACCTGGGCGTCGGTGACCGCCTGCTTGCCGTTGTTGGTCACCGTGCCCGACACCGTGACGGTGTCGCCGTCCGTGGGGGCGGCGGGGGTGAGCGAGTCGACGGTCACGGAGACCCCGTCCGACCCGGCCGCGGTCCGGGCGCCGGTCTGCTCCCCCGCCTGGGCCGGACCGGCGGCCGACACCTGTACGAGGCCTGCCAGCAGCGGTGCGGAGGCGACCAGCGCCACGGTGCGCCGTACCCAGCGGCGGGCAGGTGAGGGATGGGTCCCCTGGAAGTCTGCCGCCTCGGCCACGCGCTCGCCCGTCCCTCGTCGTCGTCAGTGGTCGTCGGATGTGCGTCCACGCATGGTAACGATGCCCGCTGAGGGGAAGTGCCGCGGAGTGGCCCACAAGATCGGGCTCGGGGCCGCCGGCGGGAACGAGTACGAGACCGGGCCGCCGCGTATATGCCCGTATAAAGGGGAGCGTCCGAACAAGTGGTGCGCTCGCCTCCGCTCGGGGCACGTACCCTTTTCTGTTGTGCCGAACGCCAAGGAAGTCAACCCCAGTGCCCTGAGTCAGGCGCAGCACCGCGCGGTGAGCGAACTGCTGCGCGTCTCGCCGGTCGCCGACGATCTCGCCCGCCGTTTCCAGGAGGCCGGGTTCTCCCTCGCCCTGGTCGGTGGCTCAGTGCGCGACGCGTTGCTCGGGCGGCTCGGCAACGACCTGGACTTCACCACCGACGCCCGTCCCGAGGAGGTCCTAAAGATCATCCGTCCCTGGGCGGACGCCGTCTGGGAGATCGGGATCGCCTTCGGAACCGTCGGCGCGCAGAAGGATGCCCGCGTCGGAGACGCTGACCGAAGCCTTCAGATCGAGGTGACCACCTACCGGTCGGAGGCCTACGACCGCACCTCGCGCAAGCCCGAGGTGTCCTACGGCGACTCCATCGAGGAGGACCTCGTCCGGCGGGACTTCACCGTCAACGCGATGGCCGTCGCACTGCCCGAGAAGGAGTTCATCGACCCGCACCACGGACGGGACGACCTCGCGGCCCGGGTGCTGCGTACGCCGGGAACGCCCGAGGCGTCCTTCTCCGACGACCCGCTCCGGATGCTGCGGGCCGCGCGTTTCGCCGCGCAGCTCGACTTCGAGGTGGCCCCCGAGGTCGTCAAGGCGATGAAGGAGATGGCCGGGCGTATCGAGATCGTCTCGGCCGAGCGGGTCCGGGACGAGCTGAACAAGCTGATCCTGTCCGCGCACCCGCGCAAGGGGCTGACGCTCCTGGTCGAGACCGGCCTGGCCGAGTACGTTCTGCCCGAGCTTCCCGCCCTGCGCCTGGAGAGCGACGAGCACCACCGCCACAAGGACGTCTACGAGCACTCGCTGATCGTGCTGGAGCAGGCGATGGCCCTGGAGCAGGACGGCCCCGACCTGACCCTCCGGCTGGCCGCGCTGCTGCACGACATCGGCAAGCCCCGCACCCGCCGCTTCGAGAAGGACGGGCGGGTCTCGTTCCACCACCACGAGGTGGTCGGGGCCAAGATGACGAAGAAGCGCATGCTGGCGCTGAAGTACTCCAACGAGCTGGTGAAGGACGTCTCGCGGCTGGTCGAGCTGCATCTGCGGTTCCACGGGTACGGCACCGGGGAGTGGACCGACTCCGCGGTGCGCCGGTACGTCCGGGACGCGGGACCGCTGCTCGACCGTCTGCACAAGCTGACCCGGTCCGACTGCACGACCCGCAACAAGCGCAAGGCGACCGCGCTGTCGCGTGCGTACGACGGCCTGGAGGAGCGGATCGCGCAGCTCCAGGAGCAGGAGGAGCTGGACTCGATCCGCCCGGACCTCGACGGCAACGAGATCATGCAGATCCTCGGTATCCGCCCCGGCCCCGCTGTCGGGCAGGCGTACAAGCACCTGCTGGAGCTGAGGCTGGAGAACGGGCCGATGGAGCACGAGGCGGCGGTCGCGGCGCTCCGGGAGTGGTGGGCCCGCCAGCAAGAATGAGCGGGAGCATGTTTCACGTGAAACATGCCGCCGTTTCACAGATGGGGAGGGGCGGTGTTTCACGCGGTGTTTCACGTGAAACACCGCCCCCGTACGCCGATACCGGCTACCGGCTACCGGCGTACGGGGCGGACCATGGCCGCCGCGACCACCGCGTAGACCAGGGACACGGTCACGACGAGCGGTACCGAGCGGCCGTCCGGCGGCAGCATGAGGGCGGCGACCCCGGCTGCGCCGACGAAGGCGACGTTGAACAGCACGTCGTAGACGGAGAAGATCCGGCCCCGGAAGGCGTCCTCGACCGAGGACTGCACGATGGTGTCGGTCGCGATCTTCGAGCCCTGGGTGATGAGCCCCAGGACGAACGCGGAGGCGATCAAGGGCGCGGTGGCGAACGGAAGGCCGAGGGCGGGCACCAGGACCGCGGCGGCCGTGGCGCACAGGGCCATCCAGCGGCCGGGGCCGAGCCGGCCCGCCGTCCAGGGGGTGAGGACCGCCGCCGCGAAGAAGCCGGCGCCCGAGACGCCCAGCGCCAGTCCCAGCAGGGCGAGGCCTTCGTCCGTTCCTGAGGTCAGGGCGTACCGGCACAGCATCAGCAGCATCACCAGCAGGGCGCCGTAGCAGAACCGCATCAGCGTCATGGCGGCCAGCGACCAGGCGGCCTCCCGGCGGACCGGCGCGGCGAGGTGCCGGACCCCCGCCATCAGGTCGCGTGCGGTGCCGGTGAGGGCGGTGGCCAGCCGGGGCCGGATCAGTGCCCGGTCGGGTCCCAGCAGGTCCGCCGCCATGCGCAGTGAGGCCAGGGCGCCGCACAGGTAGAGCACGGCTCCCAGCACCACCACCGCGGCGTCGGTGTCGGCGATCACGATGCGGACGACGAAGGCGAGACCGCCGCCCGCCGTCGCCGCCAGGGTGCCGGCGGTCGGGGAGAGCGAGTTGGCGATCACCAGGCGGTCGGCGTCGACCACCCGGGGCAGCGCGGCGGAGAGTCCGGCCAGGACGAAGCGGTTGACGGCGGTGACGCACAGGGCGGAGACGTAGAAGAGCCAGTCCGGGACCGAGGCGATCATCAGCAGGGCCGTCACCGAGGCCATCAGGGCACGCAGCAGGTTGCCGAAGAGGAAGACCTGGCGTCGGCGCCAGCGGTCGAGCAGGACGCCGGCGAAGGGTCCGACCAGCGAGTACGGGAGCAGCAGCACCGCCATGGCGGAGGCCACCGCGGCCGGCGAGGTCTGCTTCTCCGGGGAGAAGACGACGTAGGTGGCGAGTCCGACCTGGTAGACGCCGTCGGCTCCCTGGGAGAGCAGGCGCACGGCGAGCAGGCGCCTGAACCCCTTCAGACGCAGCAGGACGCGCAGGTCACGGACGACGGCCATGGGGCACAGCCTCACATACGGGGAGGGCCCCCGGGCGTACTGCCTCGGGGGCCCTCCTCCGTTCGCGATCGGAGCGGTCTAGCGCTCGACCTCGCCCGCGATGAACTTCTCGACGTTGGCGCGGGCCTCGTCGTCGAAGTACTGGACCGGCGGGGACTTCATGAAGTAGCTCGACGCCGACAGGATCGGGCCGCCGATGCCGCGGTCCTTGGCGATCTTCGCGGCGCGCAGGGCGTCGATGATCACGCCGGCCGAGTTCGGGGAGTCCCAGACCTCGAGCTTGTACTCCAGGTTCAGCGGGACGTCACCGAAGGCACGGCCCTCCAGGCGGACGTAGGCCCACTTGCGGTCGTCCAGCCAGGCCACGTAGTCGGACGGGCCGATGTGGACGTTGTCCGCGCCGAGGTCCCGGTCGGGGATCTGGGAGGTGACGGCCTGCGTCTTGGAGATCTTCTTGGACTCCAGGCGCTCGCGCTCGAGCATGTTCTTGAAGTCCATGTTGCCGCCGACGTTCAGCTGCATCGTGCGGTCCAGGACGACGCCCCGGTCCTCGAACAGCTTCGCCATGACGCGGTGCGTGATGGTGGCACCGACCTGCGACTTGATGTCGTCGCCGACGATCGGGACACCGGCCTCGGTGAACTTGTCCGCCCACTCCTTGGTGCCGGCGATGAAGACCGGGAGGGCGTTGACGAAGGCGACCTTGGCGTCGATGGCGCACTGGGCGTAGTACTTCGCCGCGTCCTCGGAGCCGACGGGCAGGTAGCAGACCAGGACGTCGACCTGCTTGTCCTTGAGGACCTGGACGATGTCGACCGGCTCCTCGGCGGACTCCTCGATGGTCTGGCGGTAGTACTTGCCGAGACCGTCGAGGGTGTGGCCGCGCTGGACCTGCACGCCGGTGTTCGGCACGTCGCAGATCTTGATGGTGTTGTTCTCGGAGGCGCCGATGGCGTCCGCGAGGTCCAGGCCGACCTTCTTGGCGTCCACGTCGAAGGCGGCGACGAACTCGATGTCGCTGACGTGATAGTCGCCGAACTGGACGTGCATCAGGCCGGGGACCTTGGCCGCCGGGTCGGCGTCCTTGTAGTACTCGACGCCCTGCACCAGCGATGCGGCGCAGTTGCCCACACCGACGATGGCTACGCGAACCGAACCCATTCCGGTTGCTCCCTGTGTGTACGAGTGAGGCCCTGGCCGGGCGCTCACGTGGCGGTGTCGTCGGGCGTATCCGGTCGCGGGTCGTCCCCGGACCGGGGCAGACCGCCCGGCGCTCCATGTGTGGTGTCCTGTCGAGCGGACCCCTCGGGGCCGGAACCGCGCAGGTCCCGTCCCGCCCGCTCGCTCTCGATGAGCTCGTTCAGCCAGCGCACCTCGCGCTCCACGGACTCCATGCCGTGGCGCTGGAGCTCCAGCGTGTAGTCGTCCAGACGCTCCCGGGTGCGCGCCAGCGAAGCGCGCATCTTCTCCAGGCGCTCCTCCAGCCGGCTGCGGCGCCCTTCCAGTACGCGCATGCGTACGTCACGCGACGTCTGTCCGAAGAAGGCGAAGCGGGCGGCGAAGGTCTCGTCCTCGTACGCGTCGGGACCCGTCTGCGAGAGGAGCTGCTCGAAGTGCTCCTTACCTTCTGCCGTCAACCGGTAGACGATCTTGGCTCGGCGTCCCGCCAGAGGGGCGGTGGCCTCGGGGGTGTTCCCCGGTTCCTCTATCAACCAGCCGTTGGCGACCAGCGTCTTGAGACAGGGATACAGCGTTCCGTAGCTGAAGGCCCGGAACACACCCAGTGACGTGTTGAGCCGTTTACGCAGCTCATAGCCGTGCATCGGGGACTCGCGGAGCAGGCCGAGGACGGCGAACTCAAGGATGCCGGAACGCCGGCTCATCGTCGCCTCCCCTTGGTCGCCTGGGTCCTTATGCCGAGCTGATGTATCGACTCGATACATCCAGACGATAGAACGGCCTCTCGTGTGCGACAAGAGGGAAACCCGTGAACGGGATCACATCGTTGATTCATGGAAAGCAAGTTGCCTGATTTGAGGTGAACTTCGAAGCTCGGGGGTTTCGCTGGTGCGTAGTCTGTGCGCCATGCAGACCACCGGGAACCGAGTGATGCCCGGGGGCGTCCCTGTCCCTGGTGCAGTACGGGTGAATACGGCAGGGGCCGCATCCGTACTTCGGGGGGACCGGAAACCAGCCGCCGTTGCCAGGCGCGCAATGGTGCGCCTGCCCGAGGAGTAGTCGTTCGATGAGCGAGCACCGTCGCAAACCGCCGCAGCCGCAGGGAGGCGGACGTGCCGCGGCCCGACGCGGCCAGTCCGGTTCGTCCTCCGGCCGCCGTGCGGCACCGCGAGGCGCCACAGAGTCTCCGTCCGGCTCGCACGCGCCGGGGGGTGAGGAACAGTACGGGAGTCGCGCCGAGGCCCGCCGTGCGGCCCAGCGCAGCGGTGGTGGCCGTCGCCGAGCGGCCGAACCGGGCCGCGGCGGACGGCGCGCGGGCCCGCCGGGGCGCGGCCGGGCGCCTGCGCCAGGCAAGAAGCGGATCATCGACTATCCGCGCTTCGACAAGTACGGCTGGCGCCGCTGGGTGCCGTCCTGGAAGCTGGTCTCCGGCCTGTGCGTCGGGTTCTTCGGCGCCATGGTCGCCGCGGCGGGCATCGCGTACGCGATGGTGGGCATCCCCGACGAGGCGAAGACCGCGACGGCGCAGAACAACGTCTACTACTGGGCCGACGGCACCCAGATGGTCTCCACCGGCGGTGAGCGCAACCGGCAGATCGTCGACCTCTCGCGGATCCCCAAGGCGATGCAGAACGCCGTGATCTCGCAGGAGAACAAGACCTTCTACGACGACAGCGGCATCGACCCCAAGGGCATCGCGCGCGCCGTGTACAACATGGCGATGGGCGGCGACACCCAGGGCGGCTCGACCATCACCCAGCAGTACGTCAAGAACGCCATGCTGGACGACCAGTCGCAGACGATCTCCCGCAAGGTGAAGGAGATCTTCGTCTCGATCAAGGTGGGCAGCAAGCTCGGCAAGGACGAGATCCTCGCGGGCTACCTCAACTCCGCTTACTACGGCCGCGGCGCCTGGGGCATCCAGGCGGCGTCACGGGCGTACTTCGACAAGGACTCCGAGGACCTGAACCCCGGGGAGTGCGCCTTCCTCTCGGCGATGCTGAAGGGCGCGACCTACTACGACCCGGCCGGAGCGACGTCCATCGACTCGGCCGCCACGCCGAAGGCCAACCAGAAGCGGGCCCTGCTGCAGATGCAGGACACCCTCGACAAGATGGTCGAGTACGAGCACCTGAGCGCGACGGAACGCGCCAAGTACACCGAACTCCCCAAGTGGGAGAACCCGCGATCGAACACCCAGCTGAGCGGGCAGATCGGTTACCTGGTCGACCTGGCCAAGGCGTCGCTGGTCAAGAACGACGTGGTCACCACCAACCAGCTCGAACAGGGCGGGTACTCGATCTACACGACCTTCGACAAGAAGAAGGTCGAGGAGCTCGAGAAGGCGGTCACCAAGGTCTACAAGGAGAACATCGACCCGAAGAAGCGCCCCGACAAGGACACCGACGTCCAGTTCGGCGGTGCCTCCGTCAATCCTGAGACCGGTGCCATCGAGGCCATCTACGGCGGTCAGGACGCGACCACGCACTTCACCAACAACGCCGATGTGACCGGTGCCCAGGTCGGTTCGACGTTCAAGCCGTTCGTGCTCGCCGCCGCGATGACGTACGGCGTCCGTGATCCGGACCTCGGCGAGGTGCAGTCGGAGGACGAGCGCACGGTGGTCTCGCCGAAGAGTTTGTACAGCGGCAAGAACAAGTGGAAGGTCAAGAACTACGACGGGAGCGTCTGGCAGAACGAGAAGGGCGAGGAGTGGCTGCAGACCAATGACGGCGGTGCCGACGCCACCGCTGGTGAGGCGCCGGACTTCATGATCGACCTTCGCGAGGCGATGCGGGAGTCGATCAACTCCGCCTTCGTCCAGCTCGGCATGGACGTCGGCCTGGACAAGGTGAAGGACTCCGCGATCAAGGCCGGCCTTCTGGAGGACAGCCTGGCCGGCACCACGTTCCCCTCGTTCTCCATCGGTATCTCCGACCCGAGCGCGATCCGGATGGCAGGCTCCTATGCCACGTTCTCGGCCAGCGGCAAGCAGCGTGACCCCTTCTCCGTGACGAAGGTGACGGACAAGGACGGCACGATCTACACGCACAAGGTCGAGACCAAGCAGGCGTTCACCGCCAAGGTCGCGGACAACGTCACTGACGTCCTGAAGACCGTGGTGGAGAAGGGCACGGGTACCAATGCCCAGCTGCGAGGCCGGGAGGTCGCGGGCAAGACCGGTACGACCGACGGCAACAAGTCGGCCTGGTTCGTCGGCTACACCCCGCAGCTCTCCACCGCGATCAGCATGTTCCGCTACCCGGACGACGAGAGCGTCAAGAACCGTCAGTTCCTGGAGATGTACGGGACGGGTGGCCAGGAGGAGATCCACGGTGCCTCCTTCCCGTCCGAGATCTTCAAGGACTACATGGAGGACGCGCTCAAGGGCGAGCCGGCGGTGAAGTTCCCCAAGCCGGAGGCCATCGGCGAGGTCGTCAACGACGAACCTTCCCCGTCGGCCACCGCCTCGGCCACGGAGACCGAGGAGGCGGAGTCGGAGAGCCCCTCGCCGACCCCGACGCAATCGGAGACGCAGGAAGAGACCTCGCCGTCGCCCACCACCAGCGAAACCTGCGGAGCCTGGGACTGGGGCTGCGAGGAGGGGTCGGACGGCGGTACCGAGACGGGCGACGAGGGCGATGACGACGCCAGCGAATCCCCCACGTCGTCCGCCACGGAGTCGGAGGAAGCCGGCAACTCACGAGGCAATGACGGGGGCATCTTCGGATAGCTGCCGGATCGCCCGGCATGGGTGTTTCACGTGAAACACCCGTATGTTTCACGTGAAACAGGGCCGCCGCACCGACCTGGTGCGGCGGCCCTCGGCGTTTTCAGAGGTACGTACGGCAGGATGTGCCCCATGCCCAGTGCAGAATCGACGCAAGCGAGCACCCGGCCGGACCCGGTGCGGCCGACCCAGGAGGACCAGGTCGCGGCGGCCGGCAGCGAGCTGATCGGCGGTCCCCTCGGCCGACGGGCCCTGCTCGGTACGTCCTGGTGGACACCGGTACGGGTGATCGCACTCGTGGCGATCGGCATGTTCGCCCTCGGCCTGGTCCAGAAGGCGCCCTGCTACAACGGCGGATGGTTCTTCGGCGCCGGTTCGCAGTACACGCACGCCTGCTACTCGGACATCCCGCACCTCTTCACCGGACGCGGGTTCGCGGACGGGCTCGTCCCGTACTTCGACAAGATCCCCGGTGACATGCAGTACCTCGAGTACCCGGTGCTGACGGGCGTGTTCATGGAGGTGGCCTCCTGGCTCACGCCGGGCGGCGACAGCATCCAGGACCAGCAGCAGTGGTACTGGCTGGCCAACGCGGGCATGCTGATGATCTGCGCGGTGGTCATCGCGGTCTGCGTGACCCGTACCCACGGACGGCGACCGTGGGACGGCCTGCTGGTCGCCCTGGCGCCTGCCTTCGCCCTCACCGCGACCATCAACTGGGACCTGCTGGCGGTCGCTCTGACGGCCGCGGCGATGCTGATGTGGTCCAGGAGCCGCCCCCTCGCCTTCGGCGTCCTCCTGGGGCTCGCCACGGCCGCCAAGCTCTACCCGTTCCTGATCCTGGGACCGCTGCTCGTCCTGTGCTGGCGGGCGGGCAAGTGGCGGGAGTACGGGACCGCCCTCGGCGGCGCCGCCGTCTCCTGGCTCGTGGTGAACCTGCCGGTGATGCTCTTCGCCTTCGACGGCTGGTCGAAGTTCTACACCTTCAGCCAGGAGCGGGGTGTCGACTTCGGATCCTTCTGGCTGATCCTGGCGCAGAACTCGGACGACCCGCTCAGCACCGAGACGGTCAACACCCTCGCCATGCTGCTGATGGTGCTGTGTTGCGGCGGCATCGCGGCACTCAGCCTGACCGCGCCCCGCCGGCCGCGCTTCGCCCAGCTCGCTTTCCTGATCATCGCGGCCTTCATCCTCACCAACAAGGTCTACTCGCCCCAGTACGTCCTGTGGCTGGTGCCGCTGGCGGTGCTCGCCCGGCCGAAGTGGCGGGACTTCCTGATCTGGCAGGCGTGCGAGGTCGCCTACTTCCTGGGCATCTGGATGTACCTCGCGTACACGACCAGCGGAGACGCCCACAAGGGGCTGCCGGCCGACGGCTACCACTGGGCGATCGGACTGCATCTGCTGGGCACGCTCTACCTCTGCGTGATGGTGGTGCGCGACATCCTCATGCCGGACCGGGACCCGGTGCGCAGGGCCGGTGACGACGATCCCTCCGGCGGGGTGCTCGACGGCGCCGCCGATGTCTTCGTCCTCGCCCGTGGGGCGGGTCCGGGGCGGGACGCGGAGGAGTTCGGGGGACCGCACGTGGAATGGGGCACCGAGCGGCACGGAGACGGGCCGCGCTGAGCGGATGCCCGGGGAGCGACTGCCTCCCCGGCACGCGGAAGGCCGTACCCGGTGATCGCGGTACGGCCTTCGTGCTGCGGGAGGGCCTCGGTGAGCCGGTGGGCCTGAGTGAGCTGATCGGGGCCGAGGCGGGCGGTCAGGCCGTCGAGGTCCGGGCCGGGCCGACCAGACCGTCGTCGCGGGTCGGCCGGGCCCGGCTGTCAGCGGTCGAGGAGGCGGTCGAACTGCGTCGTGGTGTGGCGCAGGTGGGCGACCAGCTCGTCGCCGACCTTCGGCTCCGGCGCGTCCGAGGGCACGAACAGGATCGAGACCTGCATGTGCGGCGGCTCGGCGAACCAGCGCTGCTTGCCGCCCCAGACGAACGGCGACAGGTTCCGGTTGACCGTGGCCAGACCGGCCCGGGCCACGCCCTTGGCGCGCGGCATGACGCCGTGCAGAGCCTTCGGCGCCTCCAGTCCCACGCCGTGCGAGGTGCCGCCGGCCACGACCACCAGGAAGCCGTCCGAGGCCGCCTTCTGCTGCCGGTAGCCGAACCGCTCCCCCTTGACGACCCGGGTGACGTCCAGGACGGCCCCGCGGTACTCGGTGGCGTCGTGGTCACCCAGCCACAGCCGGGTGCCGATCCGGGCGCGGAAGCGGGTCTGCGGGAACTGCTGCTGGAGGCGGGCCAGTTCCTCGGCCTTGAGGTGGCTGACGAACATGGTGTGCAGCGGCAGCCGGGCCGCGCGCAGCCGGTCCATCCAGCCGATGACCTCCTCGACGGCGTCCGAGCCGTCGGTGCGGTCCAGCGGCAGGTGGATGGCGAAGCCCTCCAGCCGGACGTTCTCGATGGCGGCGTGCAGCTGCGGCAGTTCCTGCTCGCTGATGCCGTGCCGCTTCATCGAGGACATCACCTCGATGACCACCCGCGCGCCGACGAGGCCGTAGACCCCGTCGATCGAGGAGACCGACCGGATGACCCGGTCGGGCAGCGGCACCGGCTCCTCACCGCGCCGGTACGGCGTCAGGACCAGCAGGTCGCCGCCGAAGAAGTCCTTGATCCGGGCGGCCTCGTACGTCGTGCCGACGGCCAGCACGTCGGAGCCGAGCCGGGTGGCCTCCTCCGCCAGCCGCTCGTGCCCGAAGCCGTAGCCGTTGCCCTTGCAGACCGGGACCAGTGCGGGGAACTGCTCCTGCACGTGCTTGTGGTGCGCCCGCCAGCGCGCGGTGTCGACGTAGAGCGTGAGCGCCATGGCCGGACCTGGAACCTTTCTCGTGGCAGCGTGTGTCGGGGGTGGGGAAACGCGGCGTCAGCGACGCGACATGTAGAGGTCGAGTGCCTTGTGGAGCAGCTTGTTGAGCGGGAAGTCCCACTCGCCGAGGTACTCCCCGGCCTCGCCACCGGTGCCGACCTTGAACTGGATCAGGCCGAAGAGGTGGTCGGTCTCGTCCAGGGAGTCGGAGATGCCGCGCAGGTCGTAGACGGTGGCGCCGAGCGCGTAGGCGTCGCGCAGCATCGTCCACTGCATGGCGTTGGAGGGCCGCACCTCGCGCCCGATGTTGTCGGAGGCGCCGTAGGAGTACCAGACGTGTCCGCCGACGACCAGCATCGTCGCCGCCGAAAGGTTCACGCCGTTGTGGCGGGCGAAGTACAGCCGCATGCGGTTGGGGTCCTCGGTGTTGAGAGCCGTCCACATGCGCTGGAAGTAGGAGAGCGGGCGGGGCCGGAAGTGGTCGCGCACGGCCGTGATCTCGTACAGCCGCTGCCACTCCTCCAGGTCGTGGTAACCGCCCTGGACGACCTCGACGCCGGCCTTCTCGGCCTTCTTGATGTTGCGGCGCCACAGCTGGTTGAAGTTCTTGTGGACCTCTTCCAGCGACCGGTTGGCCAGCGGGACCTGGAAGACGTAGCGCGGCTGCACGTCGCCGAAGCCGGCGCCGCCGTCCTCGCCCTGCTGCCAGCCCATCTTGCGCAGCTTGTCGGCCACCTCGAAGGCGCGCGGCTCGATGAAGTCGGCCTCGATGTCGCGCAGGCGCTTGACGTCCGGGTCCTGGATGCCCTTCTTGATGGACGCCGCCCCCCAGCGCCGGATGATCACCGGCGGGCCCATCTTGACCGAAAAGGCACCCTGGCGCTTGAGGTGCGCCAGCATCGGTTCCAGCCACTCCTGGAGGTTCGGCGCGAACCAGTTGATGACCGGGCCCTCGGGGAGGTAGGCGAGGTACCGCTTGATCTTGGGCAGCTGGCGGTAGAGGACGAGGCCCGCGCCGACCAGTTCGCCGGTCCGGTCGTCGAACCAGCCGAGGTTCTCCGAACGCCACTCCGCCTTGACGTCCGCCCATGCCGGGACCTGCATGTGACTCGCCGACGGCAGACTCTGGATGTACGCCAGATGCTGCTCACGGCTGATGGTCCTCAGGGTCAGGCTCATTCGGGGCGCTCCTCGGGCTGGTTCGTCCCCATGGGTACAGGGGCTCCGGCTCTCGCGCGAAGCCTACTGCGCCCGCGGCGCGCCCCGACTGGGCCCACGGCTCCTTTGCCCGGGCCGGGCCGAGACCCGCCGGAGACCGGAGCGTCACCCGGTGTTCGATTGTGGTGTCCCTGGCGTCAGTCGATGACCCCGCCGAACAGGCCGCCGTGCGCCATGCCCAGGAGGAGGCCCACGCCCGCCGCTCCCATGCCCACGATCAGGCCGAAGCGCTCACGGGTGGTCACCGAGACCCACAGGCCGTACGCGCCCGCGACGATGCCGAGCAGGCCGGTCCAGGAGCTGAGCAGGTGCAGATGGTGGAACATCGCGGTGATGAACGACGTGATCCCCAGCACCAGGGTCACGGCCATCAGGGCGTCCTGGAGCGGATGGGGCTTGCCGTCCGAGGCGAAGAGGCCGCCGGCGGTGTCGGTTCGCATTACCTGTGCCATGGGGCACCTCCTGCGATAGGCGGCGCATGGTAGCGCCCTACACACCCTTTGTGTACAGATTGTCTGCCTCTCCGGCCGGATTTCAACCGGAAGCCGAGGTGCGGGTACTGTGTACCGTCTGCACCGGTGTCTGCTCAGTCGCAGCCTTGAGAGCCCTCGACGATCGTCCTGATTGTCAGTGGCCGCTGCTCTACTGACAGGTACCGAGGCGAACGCATCACAACCCTCCTGCCACGGAACGACCGTGGCCGCTGAGTCCAAAGGAGGTGGGTTCCACATGCGTCACTACGAGGTGATGGTCATCCTCGACCCCGATGTCGAGGAGCGCGCTGTCTCTCCGCTGATCGAGAACTTCCTGTCCGTCGTCCGTGACGGCGGCGGAAAGGTCGAGAAGGTCGACACCTGGGGCCGTCGTCGTCTCTCGTACGAGATCAAGAAGAAGCCCGAGGGCATCTACTCGGTCATCGACCTGCAGGCCGAGCCTG
Organism: Streptomyces sp. NPDC090994; assembly: GCF_044768905.1. Taxonomy (NCBI): domain Bacteria; kingdom Bacillati; phylum Actinomycetota; class Actinomycetes; order Kitasatosporales; family Streptomycetaceae; genus Streptomyces; species Streptomyces sp. NPDC090994. The sequence goes on along the minus strand of NZ_JBIVWS010000006.1, from coordinate 191,074 downwards.
CGGTCGTCAAGGAGCTCGACCGCCAGATGAACCTGAACGAGTCGGTCCTCCGGACCAAGGTCCTCCGTCCCGAGACCCACTGAGCTTCCGCTCAGCCGGTCCGGGATTCGAGTAGCAGCACAAGCAGCCAGCAGCAAACCCGCCGAGAGGTTCCCCCATGGCAGGCGAGACCGTCATCACGGTCGTCGGCAATCTTGTCGACGACCCCGAGCTGCGCTTCACCCCCTCCGGTGCGGCCGTCGCGAAGTTCCGTGTCGCGTCCACTCCCCGCACCTTCGACCGCCAGACCAACGAGTGGAAGGACGGCGAGAGCCTCTTCCTGACCTGCTCGGTCTGGCGTCAGGCGGCGGAGAACGTCGCCGAGTCGCTCCAGCGAGGCATGCGCGTCATCGTGCAGGGCCGGCTGAAGCAGCGGTCCTATGAGGACCGTGAGGGCGTCAAGCGCACGGTCTACGAGCTGGACGTCGACGAGGTCGGCGCCAGCCTGCGCAACGCCACGGCCAAGGTCACCAAGACCTCGGGCCAGGGCCGCGGAGGCCAGGGCGGCTATGGCGGCGGTGGCGGTGGCGCCCAGGGTGGCGGCGGCTGGGGCGGCGGCCCCGGCGGCGGCCAGCAGGGCGGCGGCGCTCCGGCCGACGACCCGTGGGCGACCGGCGCTCCCGCCGGTGGCCAGCAGGGCGGCGGCGGTGGCTGGGGTGGAAACTCCGGCGGCGGTGGCGGCGGCTACTCGGACGAGCCCCCCTTCTAGGACGCCCCTTCCAGGGACGTCCGCCAGGGACGGGTTCGTACCCACACTTCTTGATCACACAGGAGAATCACCATGGCGAAGCCGCCTGTGCGCAAGCCGAAGAAGAAGGTCTGCGCTTTCTGCAAGGACAAGGTCACGTACGTGGACTACAAGGACACGAACATGCTGCGGAAGTTCATTTCCGACCGCGGCAAGATCCGTGCCCGCCGCGTGACCGGCAACTGCACCCAGCACCAGCGTGACGTCGCCACGGCCGTGAAGAACAGCCGTGAGATGGCGCTGCTGCCCTACACCTCCACCGCGCGATAAGGGAAGGGTGACCGACTCATGAAGATCATCCTCACCCACGAGGTCTCCGGCCTCGGTGCCGCGGGCGACGTCGTCGACGTCAAGGACGGTTACGCTCGCAACTACCTGATCCCGCGGAAGTTCGCCATCCGCTGGACCAAGGGCGGCGAGAAGGACGTCGAGCAGATCCGTCGTGCTCGCAAGATCCACGAGATCCAGACCATCGAGCAGGCCAACCAGGTGAAGGCCCAGCTCGAGGGCGTCAAGGTCCGCCTGGCCGTCCGTGCCGGCGAGGCCGGTCGTCTCTTCGGTTCCGTCACCCAGGCCGACATCGCCTCGGCGATCAAGGCTGCCGGTGGCCCCGAGGTCGACAAGCGCCGCATCGAGGTCGGTTCGCCGATCAAGACGCTGGGCGCCCACGAGACGTCCGTGCGTCTGCACCCCGAGGTCGACGCCAAGGTCAACCTCGAGGTGGTCGCGGCCTGAGTGCCGTACCCGCTCAGCGGTGAGTGAGGGGGCCGTGTCCTTCTGGGACGCGGCCCCCTCCTCGCGTACGGAAGACTTCGCGCTGACGTGCGCGGCGACAGCGCGTGGTGCGGGCTGTCGCCCGTTGTTTCACGTGAAACGGTCAGCGCGTGGCACCCGTCACGACCCAGCGGCCGGAGCGTGTCCGCAGCCACAGCGTGGCCAGGCGGACGGTCATCATCAGTGTCATGGCCGCCCACAGGGCGGTGAGCCCGCCGCCGTAGACGGGGACGAGCAACGCCACCGGGGTGAAGACCGCCAGGGTGACCAGCATCGCCCAGGCGAGGTACGGGCCGTCGCCCGCGCCCATCAGGACGCCGTCCAGGACGAAGACGACGCCGCAGACCGGCTGGGACAGCGCTACGACCACCAGAGCGGGCAGGGCCGCGTCCTTGACCGCGGAGTCACCGGTGAACAGAGGCAGGAAGGCCGGCCGGGTGACCACCACCAGCACGCCGAGCACGACTCCTACCGCGACGCCCCACTGGACCATGCGCCGGCAGACGTCCCGGGCCCCTTGTCCGTCACCGGCTCCCAAATAGCGTCCGATGATGGCCTGACCGGCGATGGCGATGGCGTCGAGAGCGAAGGCGAGCAGGCTCCACAGGGACAGGATGATCTGGTGAGCCGCGATGTCGGCGTCACCGAGGCGGGCCGCCACGGCCGTCGTGATCATCAGGATCGCCCGGAGCGAGAGCGTACGGACCAGCAGTGGTACGCCGGCCTGGGCGGAGGCCCTGATCCCGGCGAGGTCCGGGCGCAGCGAAGCGCCGTGCCGACGCGCGCCGCGGACGACGACCACGAGATAGACGGCGGCCATCGCGCACTGGGCGATGACCGTGCCCCAGGCCGAGCCCGCGATGCCGAGGCCGGCACCGTAGACCAGTCCGGCGTTGAGGGCGGCGTTCGCGACGAAGCCTCCGACGGCGACGTACAGGGGAGTCCGGGTGTCCTGGAGGCCGCGCAGGACACCGGTCGCCGCGAGCACGACGAGCATGGCGGGGATGCCGAGCGAGGAGATGCGCAGATAGGTGGTGGCGTAGGGGGCCGCGGTGTCGGAGGCGCCGAAGAGTTCGACGAGTGACGGAGCCGTGGGCAGGACCACGGCGATGACGGCGGCGCCGAGCAGCAGGGCCAGCCAGATGCCGTCCATGCCTTGCCGGATGGCGGCCTGGAGATCGTCCGCGCCGACGCGCCGGGAGACGGCCGCCGTGGTGGCGTAGGCGAGGAAGACGAAGATGCTGACGGCGGTGGTCAGGAGGGCCGAGGCGACGCCAAGACCGGCGAGTTGCGCGGTGCCGAGATGGCCGACGATCGCACTGTCGGCCATCACGAAGAGCGGCTCGGCGACGAGCGCGCCGAAGGCGGGGACGGCCAGAGCGATGATCTCTCGGTCGTGCCGGGCCCGGGTGGGGCGGGAGCGCGCGGAGGCCTGTGTCATGAGCACCAATCCAATCTTCCACAGGTAAGAGATGCAAAGCTATTGTGACCCTTACTTTATGTCTCAGTGTGTGTATATCCGTGTACGGTCCACATCGATCTTGATCCGACCGGGCAAGTTTTTCTTCTGCACAGCCGGTGGATGGTGAAAGTGCTGGTCACGGCTGTCATCGAGGGGATGGCGAGGGCTTGTTCACAGGGCTGTCCACCGGGTCGTGCACAGGTTTCGCGGAGTTCTCCACAGCATCTGGGCCGTCGTCCACATGGCCTGTGGATAACCAGATTGGCTGACGGTGCCGACGGGCCTACGGTGGTCCGGCGCCCGCTCCGTCCACCGGTTCGCGAAACGGTATAAATCCGCCGCGCCGGAACCGGAGTTGGGCCTCTTATTTGTCAGTGCCGTGCCGTAGAACTGAGGGGCACGGCGAGGTCCGCACCGCGGACGGGAGGAGGTGGCTCGGTGAGTATTTCCGAGCCCTTGGACGAGCCGTGGGCCGACAGCGGTCCAAGCGATCGTCTGCCCGCCTCCCGCCGCCGCGGTGACGGGGCGCGCGGCCGCGACGACCAGCACGAGCGCGGCCGGGAGAGCGGTGTCTGGGACGGCGCGGGTCCGGCGTTCGAGCGGGTTCCCCCGCAGGACCTGGACGCCGAGCAGTCGGTGCTCGGCGGCATGCTGCTGTCCAAGGACGCCATCGCCGACGTGGTGGAGATCCTCAAGGGCCACGACTTCTACAAGCCGGCCCACGAGACGATCTATCAGGCGATCCTCGACGTCTATGCCAAGGGCGAGCCCGCCGACCCGATCACGATCTCCGCCGAGCTGACCAAACGGGGCGAGATCAACAAGGTCGGCGGGGCGTCGTACCTGCACACCCTCGTCCAGACCGTACCCACGGCGGCCAACGCCCCGCACTACGCCGAGATCGTCCACGAGCGTGCCGTCCTGCGCCGCCTGGTCGAGGCGGGCACGCGCATCACGCAGATGGGATACGCGGCCGACGACGACGTCGACGAGATCGTCAACCGGGCGCAGGCGGAGATCTACGCGGTCACCGAACAGCGGACCAGTGAGGACTACCTGCCGCTCGGCGACATCATGGAGGGCGCGCTCGACGAGATCGAGGCGATCGGCTCGCGCAGCGGCGAGATGACCGGGGTGCCCACCGGTTTCACCGACTTCGACTCGCTGACCAACGGGCTGCATCCCGGGCAGATGATCGTCATCGCGGCACGTCCCGCCATGGGTAAGTCGACGCTGGCGCTGGACTTCGCACGGGCCGCGTCGATCAAGCACAACCTCCCCAGTGTCGTCTTCTCCCTGGAGATGGGGCGCAACGAGATCGCGATGCGCCTGCTGTCCGCCGAGGCGCGCGTCGCCCTGCACCACATGCGGTCGGGCACCATGACCGACGACGACTGGACGCGGCTGGCCCGCCGGATGCCGGACGTCTCGGCGGCTCCGCTCTACATCGACGACTCCCCCAACCTGTCGATGATGGAGATCCGCGCCAAGTGCCGCCGCCTCAAGCAGCGCAACGACCTGAGGCTGGTCGTCATCGACTACCTCCAGCTGATGCAGTCCGGCGGGTCCAAGCGCGCCGAGAGCCGGCAGCAGGAGGTCTCGGACATGTCCCGTAACCTCAAGCTGCTGGCCAAGGAACTGGAGATCCCGGTCATCGCGCTCTCCCAGCTCAACCGTGGTCCCGAGCAGCGCACGGACAAGAAGCCGATGGTCTCCGACCTGCGTGAGTCCGGTTCCATCGAGCAGGACGCGGACATGGTCATCCTGCTGCACCGCGAGGACGCCTACGAGAAGGAGTCGCCGCGCGCGGGCGAGGCCGACCTGATCGTGGCCAAGCACCGAAACGGTCCGACCGCGACGATCACGGTCGCCTTTCAGGGGCACTACTCGCGCTTCGTGGACATGGCGCAGACCTGATCCAGGCTCGTCGAGTCGCCTCGACCCCTCCCTTAATGAGCTCGACTCGGGGAGTCCGGGCGGGTGGACTGGGGCCATGACGTCACCTGAGGAAGATCTGCTCCCCGCCACCCGCCGGGCGCTGCTGCACCGGATCGCCGTGGCCCAGTCCGAGGGCCGCGCACCGTCCCTGACCGCTGCGGTCGTCCGCGGCGGGCGGACCGTCTGGCACGGTGCGCGGACATCGGTGGACGGGCACGCCCCGGACGCGGACGTGCAGTACCGGATCGGATCGATCACCAAGACCTTCACGGCCGTTCTCGTCCTGCGCCTGCGTGACGAGGGCCTGCTCGACCTGGGGGACCCGCTGGAGAAGCACCTGCCGGGTACCGGGGCGGGGGAGGCCACGATCGCCGGGCTGCTCGCCCACACCGGTGGCCTGGCGGCCGAGTCGCCGGCGCCCTGGTGGGAGCGGACCCCCGGTTCCCTCCGGCCCGAACTCGCCGATGTGCTGGGCGAGCAGCCCCTCCTGCACCCGGTGGGCCGTCGGCACCACTACTCGAACCCGGGCTACACCCTGCTCGGCGCGTTGGTCGAGGAGGTGCGCGGGGCGCCCTGGGACGACGTACTGCGGCGGGAGGTCCTCGAACCGCTGGGGCTGACGCGTACGAGCCCGCGTCCCCGTGCGCCGCACGCGGGCGGCTGGGCGGTGCACCCGTGGGCGGACGTGATGCTGGCCGAGCCCGTGGAGGACCTGGGGCGGATGGCGCCGGCCGGTCAGCTCTGGTCGACGGCCGGGGACCTGGCGCGGTTCGCCGCGTTCCTGACGTACGGGGACGACAGGGTGCTGAGCTTGGAGAGCGTGCGGGAGATGCGGGCGCCGGCGGCACCAGCCGAGGCGGCGGACGTCGCGGACGGTATGACGTACGGCCTCGGTCTGCAGATCATGCACGGGGGCGGACGGATGCTGGTGGGGCACTCCGGCTCGCTGCCGGGTTTCCTGGCCAACCTCACCATCGGTGTCGAGGACGACGTCGCGGCGGTGGTGCTGGCCAACTGCACCTCGGGCCCGCGGCTGTCCGTGGTGGGGGCCGATCTGGTCCGTATCGTCGCGGAGGCCGAGCCGCGGATTCCCGCGCCGTGGCGGCCGTTGCCGCAGGTCGACGCGTCCGTACTGGAACTGGCGGGGCCGTGGTACTGGGGGACGAACGCCTTCGTCCTGCGTCTCACCGCCGACGAGGGTGTCTCCCTGGAGCCGTTGGCGGGCGGTGGCCGGCGCTCGCGGTTCCGGGCCAACGGCGACGGCACCTGGCGCGGCCTGGAGGGCTACTACGCCGGTGAGCTGCTGCGGGCCGTGCGGCGCCCGGACGGAACCGTGAGCCACCTCGACCTCGGGTCGTTCGTCTTCACACGGCAGCCGTACGACGAGGACGCTCCCGTGCCGGGCGGGGTGGACCCGGAGGGGTGGCGGGGGATCGGCTGACTGGCCGGAGTGCCCCGTTTCACGTGAAACAGGGCACTCCCGGTCGACCTTGCCCGGCCTTGTCAGAGCTGGAGCTTGAAGCCCACGTGGGACGCCGAGAAGCCGAGCCGCTCATAGAAGCGGTGCGCGTCGGTGCGGCTGGCGTCGGAGGTCAGCTGCACCAGGGCACATCCGAGGCGACGTGACTCGTCGATCGCCCACTGGATGAGCTGTGTCCCCAGGCCGCTGCCGCGGTCGTCGGCGTGGACACGTACGGCCTCGATCACCGACCGGGTCGCGCCGCGCCGGGACAGGCCGGGGATGACGGTGAGCTGGAGCGTGCCCACGACCCGTCCCGCGCGGACAGCGGTGATCAGTCGCTGGTTCGGGTCGGTGCTGAGCCGCTCGAAAGCGGCCAGGTACGGACGCAGATCGCCGGGCGACTCGCGCTGGGCGCCCAGCGGGTCGTCGGCGAGCATGGCGACGATCGCGGCGATGTCGTCCTCGACGGCCGGCCTTATTTCAAGATCTCCCATGTCCCGCACCCTACGCAGGGGGGCGGCGGCATCGGCGGCGGTTCCGAACGGGTTCAGGCGGGGACCGGTGCCTTCAGGGTCTCGATGGCCCGGACCAGCGGGGCGATGTCGGGGTTCCGCGAGGCTTCGTCGAGGGCTTCACGGAGCGCGGTGTCGTTGGTGGGCCGGGCCTCGTTCAGCAGCTTCAGACCGTCCTCGGTGACGTTGGTGTAGATGCCGCGACGGTCGGTGGGGCAGAGGTAGCGCTCCAGCAGGCCGCGGTCCTCAAGACGGGTCACCAGGCGGGTGGTGGCGCTCTGGCTGAGCACCACCGCGTCGGCGACCTGCTTCATCTGCAGATGCCCTCCGTCGCCGTCGTGCTGGCGGCTGAGTACGTCGAGCAGGGAGTACTCGCGCACGCTGAGGCCGTGACCGGCCTGCAGGGCGCGCTCGATGTGGGTCTCGATCCTCCCGTGGAGCAGGGAGAGTGCGCACCATCCCTGGGCGAGGGCGGTGAGTGCGGGGTCTGTCGCTGTCATGGCGTTCCTCCGTCCCGGAGCGGCTGAGACAAGGGTAAGCCAGGAATGCAATAGAGGGCGTTTGCTGTTAGCTAGCGTGTGCAACTATTGTGGGCGCGGTTCAAGCGCTCCTGCAAACTCTGGAAAGGTGTACCTACCCATGCCTCTCGCGCTCCTCGCCCTGGCGATCGGGGCCTTCGGGATCGGAACGACCGAGTTCGTGATCATGGGGCTGCTGCCCGAGGTCGCCGGTGACTACGGGGTCTCCATTCCCACTGCCGGTTTCCTGGTGACCGGCTACGCCCTCGGTGTCATGTTCGGCGCCCCGCTGATGACCGTTCTCGGCACCAGGGTCCCCCGCAAGCGGATGCTGATGCTGCTGATGGGGCTGTTCGTCGTCGGCAACCTGCTCTCCGCTCTCGCCCCCTCCTTCTGGGTCATGGTGACCGGCCGGGTGGTGGCCTCGCTCGCCCATGGCGCCTTCTTCGGGATCGGCTCGGTCGTCGCCGCCGATCTCGTGGCTCCCGACAAGAAGGCCGGGGCCATCGCCATGATGTTCACCGGGCTGACCGTCGCCAACGTGGTCGGCGTTCCGCTGGGCACCCTCGTCGGTCAGTCCGTCGGCTGGCGGGTCACCTTCGGCCTCGTCGCCGCACTCGGTGTCATCGGGCTGGCCGGCATCGCGAAACTGGTCCCCGACCTGCCGAAGCCCGAGGGAGTGCGGCTCCGGCACGAGCTGGCCGCCTTCCAGAACGTCCAGGTCCTGCTCGCGATGGCGATGACCGTCCTCGGATTCGGCGGGGTCTTCGCGGCCATCACCTACATCGCGCCGATGATGACCCACGTCGCCGGCTTCGCCGACACCTCGGTCACCTGGCTGCTGGTGCTCTTCGGCCTCGGCATGGTCGGCGGCAACCTGGTCGGCGGCCAGCTGGCCGACCGGGCCACGATGCCCCTGCTGTACGTCTCCCTGAGCGCCCTGGCCGTGGTGCTGGCGCTGTTCACGCTCACCGCGCACAACGAGATCACGGCAGCCGTGACCATCGTGCTGATCGGCGCCCTCGGTTTCGCCACCGTTCCGCCGCTGCAGAAGCGTGTCCTCGACCAGGCACACGGGGCCCCGACCCTGGCCTCCGCCGTGAACATCGGTGCCTTCAACCTGGGCAACGCGCTGTCCGCCTGGCTCGGTGGTCTCGTCATCGCCGCCGGATTCGGCTACACCGCCCCGAACTGGGTGGGTGCCGTCCTGGCCGCGGCGGCCTTGGTCCTCGCTTTCCTCTCGGCAGCCCTGGAGCGGCGCGACGGTGCGCCCAGCACGATCGTCACGGGCTCTCTGTCGACCGGGCAGCGGACGACCGCCGTTCACTGAGGGCACCCCCGCAGAAGCCCCACGCAGACCCCCCGCAGAAACCCCCCGCAGAAACCCCCCGCAGAAACCCCCCGCAGAAACCCCCCGCAGAAAAGGGAGAACCCTGATGAGCACCACCATCGCCCCCGCCCCGCTGACCACCCAGGACGCCGAAGCCCTCGTCACTGTCGCGTCCCGCGCCGCCGAGGACGCCGGGGTCCGGGTCAGCGTCACCGTCCTCGACGCGGGCGGTCACCTGATCGCCTTCCGGCGCGACGACCGTGCCGTGCTGATCTCCGGGGAGACGAGCACCCGCAAGGCCTACACGGCACTCCAGCTGGACACGCCCACCGCCGACCTGGTCGAGGCGGTCCAGCCCGGTGGCGTCTTCCACACGCTGCCCACCGCGCTGGACCGGCCCCTGCTGTTCATCGCGGGCGGCGTGCCGGTCCACCGCGACGGCCGGCTGATCGGCGCCATCGGTGTCGGCGGCGGGGCTCCGGAGCAGGACCACGCCTTCGCCTCGGCTGCCGTGGAGTCCCTGGGCTGAGGGACCGGGTCAGCCGGCCGCCACCGTCAGCGGAGCGAAGCGGCGGCTCCAGTCCCCCGGCAGCGCGGTGATGCCATGGGTCATCACCGCGTTGTGGCCGACGGACGACAGGCCACGGTCCTTGACCCAGGCCAGCAGCTCCTCGTGCCGTACATCGATGTCCGTACGCAGCGGGCCGTCGGTCTGCGCGGCGAGGGAGGAGAGCAGAGCCTTGGCCGTCTCCGTGTCACGGGCGATGAGCGGGCCCACGACATGGCTGTCCGTGTTGGGCCAGGCCGCGGCGTAGCCGATGAGCCGGCCGTTCTCCTCCGCGACCCGGAACCGGTCGGCGAAGGCGGGCAGCCGCGCGAGGATGTGCGTGCGATCCGTCCCGAAGACCTCGCCGTCGAGTCGCACCACCGTGGCCAGGTCATCGGCCGTGGCCGCCCGCGTGGCAATCCGGGATGCGGGGCCGCCGACGCCCGGCGAGAAGTGTCCGCGGACCATCTCCACGCTGCCGGTGACCTTGAAGCCCAGCTCTTCGTAGAGCGGCCGGCCGTTCGGGGTCGCGTGCAAGGTCAGTGGCGTGGGACCCGTCGTCGACATGACGTGGCGCATGAGCCGGCGTCCGACTCCTCGGCGGGCGTGCCGCGCGGCGACCAGCACCATGCCGACGGCCGCGAGAGCCGGGCGCCCGGGAGGGCCGTACTCGGTGACGGTGCACGCGGCGACCAGTCCGCCACCGGGGTCGTCGATGCCGTAGCCCTGCCCGGCCGTGAGGAGCAGGCCCCACTTGTGTTCTTCGCGGAGCCAGCCGCGGTCCTGGGACAGATCGGCGCACGCGGCGAGATCGCGGAAGGTCAGGCGTCGGATCGGCAGAGCGGCGAGGGAAGGAGTCGGCACGCGGGTCAGGCTGTCTGACGGCGGCCCCCGCCGTCCACCCGTTTCCGGGGAGACGTACGGGCTTTTGGACATGTCATCGATGACGGGCGCGGCATGGGGTCCCGCAGTGGTGTTTCACGTGAAACGGCGGCGAACGCGGAATGCGGGCCCAGAAGGCTGACGGGTCGGAGATGGGCGGGCAGAGCGTCGCTGGACGCCCTCCTCGTCCGCCGCACCTTGAGCGCCTCGGTCTCAGCCCAGGTCACGGGCGTGCAGGGCCCGTACCCCCTCGATGTTGCCGTCCAGATAGTGCCGCAGCGACAGCGGGACGAGATGGACCGAGGCGATACCGACCCGGGTGAACGGCACCCGGACGATCTCGTACTCGCCGGCCGGCTCCTCGACCTCGGGGCCATGCCGCTGGGCCGGGTCCATGGACTCCAGACGGCAGACGAAGAAGTGCTGCACCTTCACACCCGTCGTGTCGGCGTCCTCGCCGATGTGTTCCACCGTGTCCACGAAACAGGGGACCACATCGGTGATCTTGGCACCGAGTTCCTCGTGCACCTCGCGGTGCAGCGCGTCGACGACGGTCGAGTCCCCCGGCTCGACTCCACCGCCGGGGGTGATCCAGTAAGGATCCACACCGGGCTTGGTGCGCTTGATCAGGATCAGGTCGGCGCCGTCCAGGAGCACGGCACGGGCGGTGCGCTTGACCACGGGTCGGTCGGTCATGGGGGAAATGTGGCCCGGTTGGTTCCACGTGAAACATCGTGGAACGTCCCCGGACGGGCGTGCTCAGTCCCAGTCGGCAGCGGCCTGCAACAGCCACTCATGGGCCCGTGCGATGTGCGGCATCGCCAGTGTGCCGGTGCGCACCGCCAGGAAGTACGTCCTCAGCGGCGGCACCGCCGGGTCGTGCAGGCAGACCAGGTCGCCGCGCTTCAGCGCCTCGGCGCCGAGGTAACGGGGCAGTACCGCCAGCCCGGCACCGGCGACGGAGCAGGCGAGCACCGCCCGCAGATCGGGGACGATGATCGTCCCCGGGGTGGTCGGGCACGCGTCGAAGACGGAGGCCCAGTAACGGGCCACGAAGGGCAGCGACTCGTGCACCTCGACCACGGGGACGCGTTCCAGCGCGGACGCTCCGGCGCCGGCCCGCTGTGCGGCACCGATCTGCTTGGCCCAGCGAGGAGCGGCGACCAGGACGTGCTCCTCGTCGCAGAGCGGAGTCGCCGTGAGCAGAGCGCCGCGCGGACGGGCCGTACTGATGGCCAGATCATGATGTCCGGCGGCCAAGCCCTCCAGCGTCTCGTCCGCGTTGCCGAAGGAGGCGCGTAGGGCGAAACCCTGGCTGTCCTCGCCGGTGAGCTCCGTGAGCGCGGGCAGGGCCCGTTCGGCGGTGAACTCAGGGGGCCCGGCCAGATGCAGCGTCCGTAAGGACGACTCGTCGTCGAGGCCGGTCTCGGCTATCTCGACCAGGGCGTCGAGGTGGGGCGCGGCTTTGTGCGCCAGTTCGTCGCCGATGGTCGTGGGGGTCACGCCGCGGGCCTGGCGCAGGAACAGCGGCCGGCCCAGTTGCCGCTCCAGCGTGCGGATCTGGGAGGTGACGGCGGGCTGGGAGAGGCCGAGCAGAGCGGCGGCACGGGTGAAGGAACCAGCCCGGTGCACCGTCACGAACGTCCGCAGCAAGGCCAGATCCACGAAAACCCTTCCCCTCTTCCGCCTTTCCCCCGACCCCCTCGGCACCGCCCAACTATAAATATGTCGATAGGACCCTGTCGCTACTGTGATTGGACACTGACACAGAGTCAACTAGCCTTGTGCACGCGGTTCTTCGCGCGCGGAACCGAGGGCGGTCCGAGCCACGAGGGGGGAGGCTCGGACCGCCCGACCTGCCAGGAAACGCCCGCCCTGCCGGGGGACGCGGTCAGGTCAGTCCGCCGACGCGTCCAGTGCCCGCAGCAGATCGGCCACCAGGTCCTCCGGGTCCTCGGCACCGACCGACAAGCGGACAAAGCCCTCCGGCACCGCGTCGCCGCCCCACCGCCCGCGCCGCTCCGCGGTGGACCGCAGGCCGCCGAAGCTCGTCGCGTCGTCCACCAGGCGCAGCGCCTCCAGGAAGCGATCGGCACGCGCGCGCGTGGGCAGCGTGAAGGAGACGACGCACCCATAGCGGCGCATCTGCCGCGAGGCGATCTCGTGCGACGGGTCGTCGGGCAGCCCCGGGTACCGCAGCCCGGTGACCTCAGGGCGGGTCCGCAGGACCTCGGCGACCTTGAGCGCGGTGGCGTTCTGCCGGTCGGCGCGCAGCTGGAGGGTGGCGAGCGAACGGTGGGCGAGCCACGCCTCCATGGGTCCGGGGATCGCACCGACGATCTTGCGCCAGCGCCGTACCGCGGTCATGGCCTCGCCGCCGCGGCCGGCCACGTACCCGAGGAGGATGTCACCGTGGCCGGTGAGCTGCTTGGTGCCACTGGCCACCACGAAGTCGGCGCCCAGTTCCAGCGGGCGCTGCCCCAGCGGTGTGGCGAGGGTGTTGTCGACCGCGACCAGTGCGCCACGCGCGCGTGCCGCCTCGGCGAGCCGCCGGATGTCGCAGACGTCCAGGCCGGGGTTGGAGGGCGACTCGATCCACAGCAGTTTCGCCCCGTCCACCACGTCGAGCTGGGCGTCCCCGCCGGTCGGCGCGGTGCGCACCTCGATGCCGTACGCCTCCAGCTGCGCGCGCACCAGGGGCAGCGCCTGGTAGCCGTCGTTCGGCAGCACGACCGCGTCGCCGGCGCGCAGCTGCGAGAAGAGCACCGAGGAGATCGCCGCCATGCCGGAGGCGAACACGAGCGTCTCCACGTCGTCGCGCCCCGGTGCCTCCAGCCCTCCGATGGCACGCTCCAGCAGCGTCCAGGTGGGGTTCTCGTCGCGGCCGTACGTGTACGGACCCGTGGGGTCGCCCGGCAGATGGAAGTGCGCGGCGAACACCGGACCGGGCAGGGTCGGCTCGTGTTTGACCGGCTCGGGCAGCCCGGCGCGCACGGCGCGCGTGCCGTCACCCGCGTCCTGCGGAAGCGCTGCCTCCGCGGAATCGTGCCCCTGGATAGCGGAATCGTTCATGCCGCCTGTCCTTCCACTTGCTCACGTACGGCGGCGAGCAGGCCGTCGCTCGCCGCCTCCACCATCTCAAGGCACTCCTCGAAGCCGTCCATGCCCCCGTAGTACGGGTCGGGCACGTCGAGGTCGTCGGCGTCGGCGGTGGGATCGTAGGACCGCAGCAGGCGCACCTTGGCCGCGTCCCGCTCGGTGGGCGCCAGCCGGCGCAGCGCCCTGAGGTGGCCGGAGTCGAGGGCGATGACGAGGTGCAGGCGGGAGAACCAGGAGGCGTGGAACTGCCGGGCCGTGTGGTCGAGGGCGTAACCGCCGGCCGCCAGGACGTCCAGGGTGCGCGGGTCCGCGCCCTCGCCCTCGTGCCAGCCGCCGGTGCCGGCGCTGTCGGCCTCGACCAGGCCGTCGAGCCCGGCGTCCGCCACGCGCGCGTGGAAGACGGCCTCGGCCATCGGTGAGCGGCAGATGTTGCCGCTGCAGACGAAACAGACGCGGTAGGTCATGGGGTCAGTCCTTGTCGGGCAGGACCATGTTCAGGGCCCAGGAGACGATCGAGATGATCAGTCCGCCGAGGACGGCGGTCCAGAACCCCTCCACATGGAAGCTGAGATCGAGCGCGTCGGCCAGCCATGAGGTGAGCAACAGCATCAGCGCGTTCACCACCAGGGTGAACAGGCCGAGGGTCAGGACGAACAACGGAAACGTCAGCACCTGGACGATCGGCTTCACCAGAAGGTTCACCAGGCCGAAGACCAGGGCGACGAGGATCAGCGTGGCGGTCTTCTCGCCGGTGCCGCCCCCGGTCAGTGTGATCTTGTCGATGAGCCATACCGCGACCGCCAGGGCCGCCGCGTTGGCGATCGTCTTGACTACGAAATTCTTCATGTGTCTGATCGTGGCAGACACGATCGGCACCCCATGGTGAAGCAGGAGCGGACGAGGCGATGAAGGCATTCCGGCTGGACGAACTGGAGGCGGAACGCGTCGCCAACGACGGTGCCTACCTGCAATTCCTGCGGGAGCGGAACATGTCGGTCGGGCTGTACGCGCTCGACGCCGGCACCTCCGACCCGCAGCAGCCGCACGCGCAGGACGAGGTGTACTTCGTCGTCAGCGGCCGGGCCGCGATCACCGTCGGCATGGAGACGACCGAGGTGGCCCGCGGCAGCGTGGTGTACGTGCCGGCCGGGGTCGCCCACAAGTTCCACCACATCAGCGAGGACCTCAGGGTGCTGGTGGTCTTCTCGCCGCCCGAGGGCTGACCCGGACGGCCCGGATGCCTGGCGCGGTCTCCGGATTCCCTAGGGGATCGGTCAGGGAAGGACAAGGGCTGCCGGGCACCCGTACCGGACACCCGCCGCCTAGCATCGAGGGCAGGACATCAGGATTCCCGGACACCGGGCGATTCCCGGGAACGGGAGAGACGAGGACGAGGGCGATGCGTGAGATCTTCACGGGACTGCCGTGGTGGGTGAAGTGGATCGCGGTGCCGGTCATCGCCCTGGTCGTGTTCGGCGGCATGATCGTCAGCGTGGCCACCTTCGTGATCGGGCTGCTCTTCAAGGTGCTGGTCTTCGTGGCCCTGGTCGGCGGACTGATCTACATCGTCCGCAAGTTCATGTCGAACTCCTCCTCGCGGAGCGACTGGTGAGGCCGGCGGGGCACCGGTGGGGGTAACAGAAACCGCCGGTTCCCTCGCGCGAGGGACATTTCCCGGGCAGGCCGCCTGCGAGCGGTGACAGGCGGTTAAAGTCCGGAACTCCAGGCGGGGGCGACCCCGCAGCGGCGTACACCCCCACCCGTGTTCCCCGCAACGGCTGCCCCCTCGCTCCGGGAGTGACCCTTGGCCACGGCTGACACCGCACCAGTCCATCCGCCCGCGCTCCCCGCACAGCCCCGCTCCACGGCACCCACCGCGGACGCCCCGGCCCCGGACCCTCCCTCCGGGACCCTCATCGGCTCCGTGCAGCGGGCGCTGCGCCTGCTGGAGTGCGTGGCCGGGCACCGGTACGGCGCCCCCGCCAAGCAACTGGCCCGGGAGACCGGGCTGGCGCTGCCCACGGCGTACCACCTGTTGCGCACCCTGGTGCACGAGGGTTATCTGCGCCGCGACAAGGGTCTGTTCTTCCTCGGGGAGGCGTCCGAGCGACTGAGCAGCAGCGGAACGCAGCAGAAACGTCGCAGCGCGCTGGCGGAGGCCCTCGCGGGGCTGAGCGAGACGATCGGCGCCCCCGTGTACTACGCGATGTACCGCGACGGGGAGGTCGACATCGTGTGCGTCGCCGACACCCCGGGCGCTCCCGCGGTCGAGGAATGGGCGGACTTCCGTGAGACGGCGCACGCGCACGCCATCGGGCAGTGCCTGCTGGCTCAGCTGGACGAGGCGGCCCGTCGGGACCACCTCGACCGCCATCCGGTGCGGCCCGTCACCCGGTACACCGTGCGCGACGAGCACAGCCTGCTGAAGCGGCTGGAGCGGGTGGGCCGGACCGAGCCGGTGACCGAGTACCAGGAGTACGCGCTGGGCACGGTGTGCGGGGCGATCCCGCTCACCGTCGGCAGTACGGCGGCGACCGTGGCCATCTCCCTGCCCGTGCGCCAGGCCGACCGGCTGCTGCCCGCGCTGCGTCAGTTGCAGGGCGAGGTGGGGCGAATCCTGGGGTCGCTTTCGCCCTCTATCAGTATGTGAAAACTAACTCCTTGTGATCTGGTGTGTACGTTCAGCAAGATGCCACCAGTGTTAGAGGTTGATTCCCGGCCAGTCGACGGCGAATGACGGGGTATGCGATGCGTGAGTCCGTACAGGCAGAGGTCATGATGAGCTTTCTCGTCTCCGAGGAGCTGTCCTTCCGTATCCCGGTGGAGCTGCGCTACGAGACCAGCGATCCCTACGCCGTGCGACTGACCTTCCACCTGCCCGGTGACGCCCCGGTGACCTGGGCCTTCGGGCGTGAGCTGTTGATCGACGGGGTGGGCCGGCCCTGCGGTGACGGTGACGTGCGCATCTCGCCCGTCGACCCCGAGCCGCTGACCGAGGTGCTGATCCGCCTTCAGGTCGGTGCCGACCAGGCTCTGTTCCGCTCCTCGGCGGCACCGCTCGTGGCCTTCCTCGACCGCACCGACAAGCTGGTGCCGCTGGGCCAGGAGGGGATGCTCGCCGACTTCGACGCTCACCTGGACGAGGCGCTGGACCGCATCCTGGCCGAGGAACAGAGCGCGGGCTGAGGCGTTCCGGCGGCCTCGTGGAGGTGGCGTAACGCTTCGCCGGACGGTGGCTACCGTGCCGGAACGATCCTGCGGGGCCTTCGCCGGAGCGGACCGGAGCGGACCGGAGCGGACCGGAGCGGACCGGAGCGGACCGGAGCGGACCGGAGCGGTCCGGAGCCTTCCCGGTACGCCGTCACGGTCGAGGCACCGCCGGTGCTTCCGGCGCTCACCGGTCCCGCGGCAGCGCGACCGCTTACGGCAGCGCTACCGCTTACGGCGGCGGCCCCGCCCCCCGCGGGCCGCGGCCGGGGCGGCCCCCGGGGCGGCACCCGCAGGAGCCTCGCCGGGGCCCGGTCGGTCGGCCGAGACGACCAGCGCGGCGAGAGCCGTCGTCACCGGTACCGACGCCACCAGGCCGATCGAGCCGACCAGCGTGCGCACGATCTCCTCCGCCACCAGCTCGCTGTTGGCCACCGAGCCGACGCTGCTCTGCGCGATGGAGAACAGCAGCAGCAACGGCAGGGCGGCACCCGCGTAGGCGAGGACGAGCGTGTTGACGACGGACGCGATGTGGTCCCGGCCGATCCGGATGCCCGCGCGGTACAGGCCCCGCCGGCCCATCGTCGGATTGGCCTCGTGCAGCTCCCAGACCGCCGACGTCTGCGTCACCGTCACGTCGTCCAGCACACCGAGCGAACCGATGATGACCCCCGCCAGCAGCAAACCGCTCATGTCGATCGACGGGTACAGGCCGTGGATCAGGCCGGTGTTGTCGTCCGTGTCCCCGGTCAGCGCGGCCCAGCCGATGAAGAGCGAACCGAGGACGCCGATCAGCACCAGCGAGACCAGGGTGCCGAGCACCGCCACGGACGTACGGGCCGACAGCCCGTGGCACAGATACAGGGCGATCAGCATGATGGCGCTCGACCCGATCACGGCCACGAGCAGCGGGTTCGAGCCCTGCAGGATCGCGGGCAGGATGAAGAAGTTGAGCACCAGGAAGCTGATGGCCAGTGCGACCAGCGCCATCACGCCCCGCAGCCGTCCCACGACCACGACGGCGAGCGCGAAGATCCCGGCGAGCAGAGCCATCGGGAATCCGCGGTCGATGTCGGAGACCGAGTACTGCAGGTCCTTCGGCGCGGAGGGCTCGTAGGAGACCACGACCTCCTGGCCCTGGCTCAGCTGCCGGGACTGATCGGGCTGCACGACCTCGGTGAACGTACGGCCCTTGTCCTTGCCGGTGTCGACCCGGATCGTCGCCTTCTTGCAGGTGCCGTTCTCCTGCTGCTGCGCCTCGGAGCCCTCCGCGGTGGAGGTGTCGCCGGTGGAGGGGATGGTGGAGCCGTTCACCTCCTGGCAGCTCATCGCCTGCACCTTGGTGACCGTGGCCTGCTGCGTCTGCCGGTCGAACCCCACCCCGGTGCGTTCGTGCGCCGGAGCCCCGCCCGGCCACAGCAGGGCGAGCCCTACGACGACAGCGGCGGCGAAGGGGACCAGGACCGCCGCGATGACCTTGCGCAGGTGCAGGGAGACGGGGGCCGCCGGACCATGACTGTGCGAGTGCCCGTGCCCGCCGCCGAGGGGACCGTGCCCGCCGTTCCCAGGACCGTGCCCGCCGTTCCCGCCACCGGAGCTGTGTCCGCCGCCGGAACCATGACCACCGTCCCAGGGGCCGTGTCCGCCCCCGCCGTTCCCGGGACCGTGTCCGCCGCCCGGCCCCGCGTTCGCATCCCCCTGCCCGTATCCCTGCCCCTGACTGTGCCCCTGCCTGTGCTCATGCCCCGGCCCGTGCTCATGCCCCTGGACGTGCCCGCGGCCGCGTTCCTGTCCCTGCTCCCACCCAGAGCTCTGTCCCTGCCCGTGGTCGCTGGAGCGGGAGCCGTCAGCGGGAAGGGAACGGCTGCCGTCACCGTCTCCCGTGCCCGGTCCGCGGCGTGGTTCGGGCGGGGGGAAGGGGGGATGCTGCGTCGTGGTCACGGCCCGATCATCGCAAGAACGAAGGGGGCCATCTGTTCACCGCGCCCGAATTGACGCTAGCGTGGAGGCACCTTTTGTACACGCGGGAGCTCGGAGCACCGGGCTGAGAGGGCGCTGACCTCCGTCCCAGCGATGTTTCACGGGAAACATCACCGAAATCGAGTGATGTTCCCCACGAGGCGTCGGAGGACGGACACCGCTGCGTCGACCGCCGAACCTGTTACCGGGTAATGCCGGCGTAGGGAGTAGGTCTCATGACCAACAAGGACGCACGCACGCCTGCCTCCGCGCAGAACCTCGCGCAGAACTCCGCGCAGAACCTCGCGCAGAACTCCGCCCAGGAGGAGCCCGCGGAGGCCGGGAAGTCCATCGGCTGGCACAAGGCGTACGTCGAGGGATCACGCCCCGACCTGCGCGTGCCGGTCCGTCAGGTGCACCTCACCAACGGTCAGTCGGTCACCCTGTACGACACCTCGGGTCCGTACACCGATCCGCTGGTCGACACCGACGTGCGCAGTGGGCTGCCCCCGCTGCGCGAGAACTGGATCATCGCCCGTGGCGACACCGAGGAGTACACGGGCCGCCCCGTCCGCCCCGAGGACGACGGCATCAAGCACACCTCTCCGCGCGGCGGACTGCGCAACCTGGACGCGGTCTTCCCCGGACGTCCGCGCCAGCCCCGGCGCGCTCGCGGCGGGCAGGCGGTGACGCAGCTCGCGTACGCGCGCCGTGGGGAGATCACCCCCGAGATGGAGTACGTGGCCGTCCGGGAGAACGTCTCACCGGAGGTCGTACGCGAGGAGATCGCGGCGGGCCGGGCGGTCCTGCCGGCCAACGTCAACCACCCGGAGATCGAGCCGATGATCATCGGCAAGCGGTTCCTGGTGAAGGTCAACGCCAACATCGGCAACTCGGCGGTGACCTCCTCCATCGAGGAGGAGGTCGAGAAGATGACCTGGGCGACCCGCTGGGGCGCCGACACGGTCATGGATCTCTCCACCGGCCGCAACATCCACACCACCCGCGAGTGGGTGCTGCGCAACTCCCCCGTGCCCATCGGCACGGTCCCCCTCTACCAGGCCCTCGAAAAGGTCGACGGCAGGGCGGAGGAGCTGACCTGGGAGATCTACAAGGACACGGTCATCGAACAGGCCGAACAGGGCGTGGACTACATGACGGTCCACGCGGGCGTGCGCCTGCCGTACGTACCGCTGACCGCCAACCGCAAGACCGGCATCGTCTCGCGCGGCGGCTCGATCATGGCGGCGTGGTGCCTGGCGCACCACAAGGAGTCGTTCCTGTACGAGCACTTCGAGGAACTGTGCGAGATCCTCGCCGCCTACGACGTCACGTACTCGCTCGGCGACGGTCTCCGGCCGGGGTCGATCGCGGACGCCAACGACGAGGCGCAGTTCGCGGAGTTGCGCACGCTCGGGGAACTCAACCGGATCGCGAAGCGTTTCGACGTACAGACCATGATCGAGGGCCCGGGGCACGTCCCGATGCACAAGATCAAGGAGAACATCGACCTTCAGCAGGAGATCTGCGATGAAGCTCCGTTCTATACGCTCGGCCCGCTGACCACCGACGTCGCGCCGGCCTACGACCACATCACCTCCGGCATCGGCGCCGCGATGATCGCCTGGTGGGGCACGGCCATGCTCTGCTACGTCACGCCCAAGGAGCACCTGGGCCTGCCCCACCGCGACGACGTCAAGACCGGTGTCATCACCTACAAGATCGCCGCTCATGCCGCCGACCTCGCCAAGGGGCACCCGGGTGCGCAGGAATGGGACGACGCGCTGTCCGACGCCCGGTTCGAGTTCCGGTGGGAGGACCAGTTCAACCTCGCCCTCGACCCGGACACGGCACGGGAGTTCCATGACGAGACGCTGCCGGCGGAGCCCGCGAAGACGGCCCACTTCTGCTCGATGTGCGGGCCGAAGTTCTGCTCGATGAAGATCAGCCACAGCATCACCGAGCGGTTCGGTGGCGCGGCGGCCGAGGGGGCGTCTCCCGAGGAGGTCGCGGAGGGGATGCTCCAGAAGTCCAAGGAGTTCGCGCAGGCGGGCAACAGGGTCTACCTGCCCATCGCGGACTGAGAGACGACTGGGTGGCTCCGACGCTGAGCGGCGCCACCCAGTCCTCGCCGGCCGGGTCTCCGACCTGGACGACGGCATCCTGGCGGCGTTCGGCTCCCTGCTTCCGGAAGGCGACTGCCTTCGCCTGCTGCTCCGTGTCGAGCCGCGGTTGGTCGCTCCGGGGCAGCAGGGCGACGGGTGCCAGTAAGAGACGGCCACCAGGGAGCCGTCCGATGCGCCACCGGTGTGCGCTCCCCCGGGGCGGGGCCTGCCCGCCGGGGAGCGCACACCGGTGGTCACTCGGGCCGGTGTTCCGGGCCGCCGAAGTCCGGGCTGGAGTAGTCCGGGCTCGAATAGCTCGGGCGCGGACCGGCGCTCGATCCCTCGTCGGGGCTGCTGAAACCGGGACGCCCGTAGCCGAGTTGCGGCATACGGCTGGACGGTGCGGACGGTCCCGTACCGCCGGACGCCGCTGCCGGTGCCGCGGCCGGGTCGGCCAGGGCGTCCCGCAGGAACGGCACGATGCCCTGCTCCAGCAGGGCCGTACGCCAGGCTTCCCTGGCCCGCCTCACCTCCCCGTCGCGTTCGCCGTACGCCGAGGCCTCGGCCGAGGGGCGGTTGCGCAGCGCGGTGGTCAGCAGGCCGACGGCGGCCACGAGGATGGTGATCGCCGTCAGGGCGCCGAACACCCAGCCGGCGGTGAGCATGGTCCGGGCGAACGCCTGCTCCGGCGCGATCACCTTCAGGACGTACCCGACGAGCAGGAAGATCGCGGCGGCGGTGCCGGTCAGGACGGGTGCCAGGACCGTGATGACGGCGCCCGCGCCCGCGCCGGCGGTCTCGGCGACCTCGCCCATGGTGGCGGCGAGGCCCATCGACTGCGTACCGGACTCGGCGGAACCCGGTTCGCGGGCGGACGACGGCGAGGCGGACGACGCCGGGTGACGCAGTTCCTCGCGGACCTTCACATAGTGCTGGTACTCGGTCGCCGCCGCCGCGGTGATCAGGGCGGTGGCGCTGAGCGCCATGGTGCGCAGTTGGTCCGAGCTGAGCCGCTGTCCCACAGCGGCCAGTTCCGGGCGGTGTGGTGCGGAGCGCAGCGCCTCGTTGAGAACCCGCTCGTATTCTTGGCGGTCCTCGTTCAACAGGTGCTGCGGAACGCTGTTCATGTGCATCCCCCGATGCTCCGTAGGGCTTGGGGCTCGCATGCCAACGAGCCGTCGGGCAGAAACGGAGGGGAGCCTGCTACGGATAAGCCGATGGTAGAGCGGTGACGCCGCGGGGTGACAGGGGGTTTCCAGAAATTGGGTGCCGGCCCGGAGGCCCGCCGCCGGGGACCGGGCCGTCCCGGGAACGCTCAGTCGGGCAACGGCAGTTGCTGGACCAGCAGTTTTCCGGCCATGGTCACGCCGCCGTCCATCGCGATGGCGAGTCCGTCGGCGTAGACATGCGGTCCTTCGACCGTCGGACCGGAGTCGTCCTCGCCGTCCTCGGACCCGACCTCGCCGAGGAGATACGGGATGGGGCTGTGCCCGTGCACGATGCGGGTGCCGCCGTAGGTGTCCAGCAGTGAGCGCACGGCGTCGGCGCCGCCCTCGTCGCGGAAGGAGAAGCGTTTGGTGAACTTGCGGAACAGGTCCCACACCTCGTCCGCGTCGTTGCGCGTGAGCGTGTCGTGGATGGTGTCGTTGACCTCTTCGATGGAACCGCCGTAGTCGAGGTAGGCGGTGGTGTCGGAGTGGACGAGGAGGTGGCCGTCGACCTCCTCCACGGCGTCGAGCCGGGCCATCCACTGCAGATGGTGGTCCTGGAGACGGTCCATGTCGGTCTTCTGGCCGCCGTTCAGCAGCCAGGCCGCCTGGAAGGTGGCGGTGCCCGCGCCCGAGTTGACGGGCGTGTCGCCGAACCGCTTGGCGCCGAGCAGCAGCAGCTCGTGGTTGCCCATCAGCGCCTTGCAGTAACCGCCGGCCGCGGCGGCCTCGGCGGACAGCCGCATCACCAGGTCGATGACGCCGATGCCGTCCGGGCCGCGGTCGGTGAAGTCACCGAGGAACCACAGGCGGGCGGTGCCCGCGCACCACTGGCCCTCGGCGTCGATCAGGTGCTGCTCCTGGAGCGCGGCCACCAGCTCGTCGAGATAACCGTGCACGTCACCCACGACGTACAGCGGCCCGGGGCCCGGGGCGGGCGGCACCGCCGGGGCCGGTACGGGCTCGACGGCCACCTGGACCGGGTCCTGCCGGTCGATGACGGGCAGGTCGCGCTCGGTGGGGGTGTACCCGTCCGGCGCGGCCGTCTCGGGCGCCGGGACGGTGTCGCCGGGGTGCGCGCCCTGACCGTACGGACCGGTCTCGTGGACGTACGCGGGTACGCGGAAGTCGCGCAACGTCGCCGTCCGCTCCACCTCGGGTCCCTGACCGGCCCCCTGAGTCATCGACCCCTCCACCATCGCGCCGCATCTGCACCGCTTCGGACTGCCTGGTCGCAGCGGCCCGCGGTGTCGTGGGCCCATCATAGGAATGCGGATCGCGCTGTGTGATGACCCAGGGGTGGTGAATCGGAACAGGTCCCCGTCGTGACGCGGCTTTCGCCCCGATTGGCCCGCTCTTCTCCTGCCCCTCAGTCACCTCACGGTCACCTCTTGCCCCGTCTGCCCCGTCGTCCCAGGCCCCGAAGGGGGAGCGCTCCCGCGGTTCCTACTGACCCTCTGGTGAGCGCGGCGGGCTGACGGTCGTGCGGGGCGGCCGGCGCTGTGAGGAAGTCCGCACGATCAGCTCGGTCGGTATCACCTGCTCGACCGGTTGGTTGGCCTCGACGCTCTCGATGGCGTCGATCAGCAGCTGCACCACGGCCGTGCCGATCCGGCGCGGCTTGAGCGACAGCGTGGTGATGGGCGGCTCGGTGTTGGCGTACACGGTGGACTCGCTGCAGCAGACCAGCAGCAGGTCGTCGGGGACGCGCAGCCCGTAGCGGCGGGCCGCGGCGAGCAGGTCGGTGCCGTTGGGGTCGAAGAGGCCGTAGACGGCGTCGGGCCGGTCCGGGCGGGCGAGCAGCCGGTCGGCGGCGACGGCGCCCGCGCACGGGTCGTGCGCCGGGTAGGCCTCGTAGACCGGGTCCTGGCCGACGCGCTCGCACCAGCGCAGGTAGGCGGTGGTCGACAGGTGGGTGTAGGTGTCGGTGGTGGTGCCGGTGAGCAGGCCGATGCGGCGGGCGCCGGCGTCGGCGAGGTGGTCGAGGATGCCGAGGACGGCCGCCTCGTGGTCGTTGTCCACCCAGGCCGTGACCGGGAGCGCCCCGGCCGGGCGGCCGTCGGAGACCACCGGGAGTCCCTGGCGGACCAGTTCGCTGACGACCGGGTCCTGGTCGGAGGGGTCGATGACGACCGTGCCGTCCAGGGCGACGTTGGACCACACGTCGTGCCGGGAGGTCGCGGGGAGGATGACCAGCGCGTAGCCGCGGGCCAGCGCGGCCGACGTGGCGGCCCGCGCCATCTCGGCGAAGTACGCGAACTCCGTGAAGGTGAAAGGTTCATTCCCGTACGTCGTCACCGTCAGGCCGATGAGTCCCGACTTGCCGGTGCGCAGTGTCCGGGCGGCTGCCGACGGCCGGTAGCCCAGCCGGTCGGCGACCTCGCGGACATGGCGGCGGGTGGCGTCCGGGAGCCTGCCCTTGCCGTTGAGGGCATCGGAGACGGTCGTGATGGAGACTCCGGCGGCGGCGGCGACGTCTCTGATGCCCGCCCGGCCCGGCCGACTGCCTCGACGTGAGGTTTCCGCGCGGCTCACCTGGTGCTTCCCTGCTGCTGTCATGGCGAGCCGATAGTAGGGCTCATGGAGTGGGGTAGGGCGGACGCATATGCACGCGTTGACAGGCACGTTTCTGCATGGCCGGAGTGGCGCAACTGCCTTGGAAAGTAAGTCAGTTACGTCTTGTTACCCACGGACGTAGCGTGTCGGTGCACGTGGGCCTGCCAAGAGTGCGATGTTGCGAAGAGGTCTCAACTCACCACTACGGGGGACGCGCGCCACGGCGCAAGCCACCGGCGCATAGATATATGTAGGGGCGCCCCTGTGGAACGTACGCCTTCGGGCGCTGATGCCCCTGATGTCGGTGGGGCCCGGGTGGCTCGTCCTCGCCTGTACGCACCGGAGCCGAATCCTCATAAGGTGAGAAGTATTCGAAGCCGGTGGTGGTCACGAGGAGGACTGCGGTGAGCGAGACGAGCCCCAAGCTGCGCGCCGAGCTGGAGGGGATCCCCACCTACAAGCCGGGCAAGCCCGCGGCGGCCGACGGGCCGGCGGCCTACAAGCTGTCCTCCAACGAGAACCCGTATCCGCCGCTGCCGGGCGTGATGGAGACCGTCCTCGCGGCGGCCGGCTCCTTCAACCGCTACCCGGACATGGCCTGTACGGGGCTGATGGCCGAGTTGTCCGAGCGGTTCGGTGTCCCGGCCTCCCACCTGGCCACCGGTACCGGTTCGGTGGGTGTCGCCCAGCAGCTGCTCCAGGCGACGGCGGGCCCCGGAGACGAGGTGATCTACGCCTGGCGGTCCTTCGAGGCGTACCCGATCATCACGCGGATCAGCGGTGCGACGGCGGTCCAGGTGCCGCTGACCGACGGCGACGTGCACGACCTGGACGCCATGGCCGACGCGATCACCGACCGGACCCGGCTGATCTTCGTCTGCAACCCCAACAACCCGACCGGCACGGTGGTGGGGCGCGAGGAGCTGGAGCGGTTCCTGGACCGGGTGCCCGGCGATGTGCTGGTGGTGCTGGACGAGGCGTACCGCGAGTTCATCCGCGATCCCCGGGTGCCGGACGGCATCGAGCTCTACCGGGAGCGGCCCAATGTCTGCGTGCTGCGGACCTTCTCCAAGGCGTACGGGCTGGCCGGGCTGCGGGTCGGGTTCGCCGTGGCCCATGAGCCGGTGGCGGCGGCGCTGCGCAAGACGGCGGTGCCGTTCGGTGTGAGCCAGATCGCGCAGGAGGCGGCGATCGCCTCGCTGCGGGCCGAGGACGAGCTGCTGGGCCGGGTCGGCTCGCTGGTGTGCGAGCGCACGCGCGTGGTCGACGGCCTGCGGGCCCAGGGCTGGACGGTGCCGGAGACGCAGGCCAACTTCGTGTGGCTGCGGCTGGGGGAGCGCACGGTCGCCTTCGCCGAGGCGTGCGAGCGGGCCGGCGTGGTGGTCCGGCCGTTCCCGGGCGACGGGGTGCGGGTGACGGTGGGGGAGAGCGAGGCGAACGACATCTTCCTGAAGGTGGGGGAGGGGTTCCGCAAGGGGCTGTAGGGAGCGGTTGGCGCGACGGTT
Source organism: Streptomyces sp. NPDC090994 (assembly GCF_044768905.1). Classification (NCBI taxonomy): domain Bacteria; kingdom Bacillati; phylum Actinomycetota; class Actinomycetes; order Kitasatosporales; family Streptomycetaceae; genus Streptomyces; species Streptomyces sp. NPDC090994. The sequence goes on along the minus strand of NZ_JBIVWS010000006.1, from coordinate 165,223 downwards.
CAGGAGGCCGGGGGCGCCTCGCGGAGTGGTGTTGGTCACTCTGCGGGGCGCCCTTTTCGTGCCCTGTTCGCGTTCGTTTCACGTGAAACGGGCCTTCCGTGCCAGGTACGGCGCTCAACGGCCTCCGGAAAGGCCCGCCCGAGGGGTTGACGTCACAGGGGACCCCCCTTCCGGCGTCGAAAAGCTGTAGGTCATAATTGCTTGTGAATGTGAACGCGTTCACAAGCGTGTCGGATCACTCCCGATATGGGTGTGTCGTACACGCGCAATCTGCCGCTGACCACGGCGATGTGAGGAGAGTGACGACGTGGACTTGGCCCTGGCGCCGGAGACCCTGGCGCGCTGGCAGTTCGGCATCACGACCGTCTACCACTTCCTGTTCGTACCCCTGACCATCTCCCTGGCCGCCCTCACGGCCGGTCTGGAGACCGCGTGGGTGCGCACCGGCAAGGAGAAGTACCTCCAGGCGACCAAGTTCTGGGGCAAGCTCTTCCTGATCAACATCGCGATGGGCGTGGTCACGGGCATCGTCCAGGAGTTCCAGTTCGGCATGAACTGGTCCGACTACTCCCGCTTCGTCGGGGACATCTTCGGCGCCCCGCTGGCCTTCGAGGCGCTGATCGCCTTCTTCTTCGAGTCGACCTTCATCGGCCTGTGGATCTTCGGCTGGGACAAGCTGCCCAAGAAGATCCACCTGGCCTGCATCTGGATGGTCTCGATCGGCACGCTGCTGTCGGCGTACTTCATCCTCGCGGCCAACTCCTGGATGCAGCACCCCGTCGGGTACCGGATCAACGAGGAGAAGGGCCGGGCGGAGCTGACCGACTTCTGGCAGGTCCTCACCCAGAACACCGCGCTCAACCAGGTCTTCCACAGCTTCTCCGCGGCCTTCCTGACCGGCGGCGCCTTCATGGTCGGCATCGCCGCCTTCCACCTGCGGCGCAAGAAGCACATCCCGGTGATGCGGACCTCGCTCCGCCTCGGCCTGGTCACCCTCGCCGTGGGCGGCCTGCTCACCGCGATCAGCGGGGACACCCTCGGCAAGGTCATGTACGAGCAGCAGCCGATGAAGATGGCCGCGGCCGAGGCGCTGTGGGACGGCGAGGAACCGGCGCCCTTCTCCGTCTTCGCCTACGGGGACGTCGACGAGGGCCACAACAAGGTCGCCCTGGAGATCCCGGGCCTGCTGTCCTTCCTCGCCCACAGCGACTTCGACTCGTACGTGCCCGGCATCAACGACACCAACAAGGCCGAGCAGGAGAAGTTCGGGCCCGGCGACTACAAGCCCATCGTCCCCGTCGCCTACTGGGGCTTCCGCTGGATGATCGGCTTCGGGATGGCGTCCTTCACGCTCGGCCTGGCCGGGCTGTGGCTGACGCGGAAGAAGTTCCTGCTGCCCGCCGCCTGGCGGACCGGCGACGACGAGGTGCCGCACCTGGTCCTGCTGAGGAAGCCGCTCGGCAACCGCCTCACCCGCCTGTACTGGCTGCTGTCCCTGTGGACGATGGGCTTCCCGCTGATCGCCAACTCCTGGGGCTGGATCTTCACCGAGATGGGCCGTCAGCCCTGGGTCGTCTACGGCCTCTTCCAGACCCGCGACGCGGTCTCCCCCGGTGTCTCGCAGACCGAGGTCATCATCTCGATGACCGCCTTCACCCTGCTCTACGCCGTCCTGGCCGTCATCGAGGTCAGGCTGATGGCGAAGTACGTCAAGGCCGGCCCGCCCGAACTCACCGAGGCCGACCTCAACCCGCCCACGAAGATCGGCGGCGAGGCCCGTGACGCCGACAAGCCGATGGCCTTCTCGTACTAGGCGTAAGGGAGCTGCACAGTCATGGAACTGCACGACGTCTGGTTCGTCCTGATCGCCTTCCTCTGGACCGGCTACTTCTTCCTGGAGGGCTTCGACTTCGGGGTCGGCGTCCTGACCAAGCTGCTGGCCCGCGACCGGCCCGAGAAGCGGGTGCTGATCAACACGATCGGCCCGGTCTGGGACGGCAACGAGGTCTGGCTGCTCACGGCCGGCGGCGCCACCTTCGCCGCCTTCCCCGAGTGGTACGCCACCCTGTTCTCCGGCTTCTACCTGCCCCTGCTGGTCATCCTCCTGTGCCTGATCATCCGGGGCGTGGCCTTCGAGTACCGGGTGAAGCGGCCCGAGGAGCGCTGGCAGCGCAACTGGGAACACGCGATCTTCTGGACCTCGCTGATCCCCGCGTTCCTGTGGGGCGTGGCCTTCGGCAACATCGTCGGGGGCGTGAAGATCGACCGGGACCTGGAGTACGTCGGCACCCTCGGGGACCTGCTCAACCCCTACGCCCTGCTCGGCGGCCTGGTGACGCTGACCCTGTTCACCTTCCACGGAACGGTGTTCACAGCGCTCAAGACGGTCGGCGAGATCCGGGAGCGGGCACGGAAGCTCGCCCTGCGGGTCGGCCTGGTCACGGCCGTGCTCGCCCTGGTCTTCCTGCTGTGGACCCAGGCGGACAGCGGTGACGGCGCGAGCCTGGTCGCGCTGGTGGTGGCCGTCGCCGCGCTGGTCGCCGCGCTCGTGGCCAACCAGGCCGGGCGCGAGGGATGGTCGTTCACCTTCTCCGGCGTCACCATCGTGGCCGCCGTGGCCATGCTGTTCCTGACGCTGTTCCCGAACGTCATGCCGTCCACGCTGAACGCGGACTGGAGCCTCACCGTCACCAACGCCTCGTCCAGCCCGTACACCCTGAAGATCATGACCTGGCTGGCGGCGATCGGCACGCCCGTCGTCCTGCTCTACCAGGGATGGACGTACTGGGTCTTCCGTAAGCGCATCGGTACCCAGCACCTCGCCGAAGCCACGCACTGAGTCCGGGCATCGAGCCCGGCCGGGGAGTGTTTCACGTGAAACCGATCGATCCACGTCTGCTGCGGTACGCCCGCACCACCCGGCTCTTCCTGATCGCCGTCGTCGCCCTGGGCGCCGTCGGCGCGGGGCTGGTCATCGCCCAGGCGATGCTCGTCGCCGAGATCGTGGTGGGCGCCTTCCAGAAGGGGCTGGCAGCCGGCGAACTGCGCACTCCCCTGCTGCTGTTGGTGGCCGTCGCCGGGGGCCGGGGCCTGGTGGGATGGCTCACCGAACTGGCCGCGCACCGGGCGAGCGCGGCGGTCAAGTCCGAGCTGCGCGGGAGGCTGCTGGAGCGGGCGACCGCCCTCGGTCCCGGTTGGCTCACCGGACAGCGCACCGGCTCGCTGGTCACCCTGGCCACCCGGGGCGTCGACGCCCTCGACGACTACTTCTCCCGTTACCTGCCGCAGTTGGGGCTCGCGGTGGTCGTCCCGGTCGCGGTGCTGGCCCGGATCGTCACCGAGGACTGGGTGTCGGCGGCCATCATCGTCGTCACCCTGCCGCTCATCCCGGTCTTCATGGCGCTGATCGGCTGGGTCACCCAGTCCCGGATGGACCGGCAGTGGCGGCTGCTGTCCCGGCTGTCCGGGCACTTCCTGGACGTGGTCGCGGGCCTGCCCACGCTGAAGGTCTTCGGCCGGGCCAAGGCACAGGCCGAGTCGATCAAGAAGATCACCGACGACTACCGGCAGGCGACCCTGCGGACCCTGCGGATCGCCTTCCTGTCCTCCTTCGCCCTGGAACTGCTCGCCACGCTCTCGGTGGCCCTGGTCGCCGTGACGATCGGCATGCGCCTGGTCCACGGAGACATGGACCTCTACGACGGTCTGGTCGTGCTGGTGCTGGCACCGGAGGCGTATCTGCCGCTGCGGCAGGTCGGGGCGCAGTACCACGCGGCGGCCGAGGGGCTCGCGGCGGCCGAGGAGATCTTCGAGGTCCTGGAGACACCGGCTCCGGCGCCGGGAACCGGGCCGGTGCCCGCGAGCGGGGCGCTGTCCTTCGAGGGCGTGACGGTCCGCTACCCCGGCCGCGCGGCGGACGCCGTAGCGGACGTGAGCTTCACCGTGGAGCCCGGCGAGACGGTCGCCCTCGTCGGCCCGAGCGGGGCGGGCAAGTCCACCCTCCTCGACGTACTGCTGGGCTTCGTGCGGCCCGCCGAGGGACGGGTACGCGTCGGCGGCGCCGATCTCGCCGGGCTCGACCCGGCCGAGTGGCACGCCCGGGTCGCCTGGGTGCCGCAGCGTCCGCACCTGTACGCCACGACGATCGCCGAGAACGTACGGCTGGCCCGGCCCGGAGCGGACGACGCCGCCGTGCGCGGTGCGCTGCGGGACGCCGGGGCGCTGGCGTTCGTGGACGCGCTGCCCGAGGGGGCGGGGACGGTGCTCGGCGAGGACGGGGCCGGACTCTCCGCCGGGCAGCGGCAACGGCTGGCGCTGGCCCGGGCGTTCCTCGCCGACCGGCCCGTCCTGCTGCTGGACGAGCCGACGGCCGCGCTCGACGGGGCGACCGAGGCTGAGGTCGTGGCGGCGGTACGGCGGCTGTCGGCGGGGCGGACGGTGCTGCTGGTGGTGCACCGCCCGGCGCTGCTGGAGGTGGCCGACCGGGTGGTGCGGCTGGCGGAGCCGGGGGCTGCCGGTTCGGGGCGGGGCGTGTCGGGTTCGGAACGGCTCGGTACTGCGGTGGCCGCGGCAGGTGGTCCGGGTGAGGCGGTGGCCCCGGCAGGTGGTCCGGGTGAGGCGGTGGCTGGGGCGGGCGCTGCGGACGATGCGGTGGCTGGGGCGGGCGCTGCGGACGATGTGGTGGCCGCAGTCGGTGGTCCGGATGTCCCGGAGGCCGCTGGTGTCCGCCGTGGCGGTCCGGACGTTCCGGACGCCGCTGGTGTCCGCCGTGGCGGTCCGGACGTCCCCGACGCCGCCGGTGTCCGCCGCGGTGTGCTCGCCCGGGTGCGCGCGATGTCCGCCGCCCGGCGCGGACGCCTCGCGCTCGCCCTGCTGCTCGGCAGCCTCGCGCTCGGCAGCGCCGTCGGCCTGATGGCCACCTCCGGGTGGCTCATCTCGCGGGCCTCGCAGCAGCCGCCGGTGCTGTATCTCATGGTGGCCGTCACGGCGACCCGGACCTTCGGCATCGGGCGGTCCGTCTTCCGCTACGCCGAGCGGCTGGTGTCGCACGACGCGGTGCTGCGGATGCTGGCCGACACCCGGGTCGCCGTCTACCGGCGGCTGGAGCGGATCGCGCCCGCCGGGCTGCGCCGCAGCCGACGCGGCGACCTGCTCTCCCGGCTCGTCGCCGACGTGGACGCGTTCCAGGACTACTGGCTGCGCTGGCTGCTCCCGGCCGGCTCCGCGGTGGTCGTCTCGGCGGCCTCCGTCGGCTTCATGGCCTGGCTGCTGCCCGAGGCCGGGACCGTGCTCGCCGCCGGTCTGCTCGCCGCCGGTGTCGGTGTCCCGCTGGTCACCGGTGCCGTGGCCCGCCGGGCCGAACGCAGGCTGGCCCCCGCCCGGGGAGCGCTCGCCACCCGGGTGACCGACCTGCTCACCGGCACCGCCGAGCTGACCGTGGCCGGGGCCCTGCCCGCACGCGCCGACGACGCCCGCCGGGCCGACTCCGCGCTGACCCGGATCGCCTCCCGCGCGGCGACCGCCACCGCGCTGGGCGACGGGCTCACCGCGCTGATCTCCGGCCTGACCGTCGTGACGGCCGCCCTCGTGGGTGTCCAGGCGGTCGCCGACGGACGGCTCGGCGGCGTCGCCATGGCCGTCGTCGCCCTCACCCCGCTCGCCGCCTTCGAGGCCGTCCTCGGGCTGCCGCTCGCCGTGCAGTACCGGCAGCGGGTACGCCGCGGCGCCGAGCGCGTGTACGAGGTGCTCGACGCCCCCGAGCCGGTACGGGAGCCGGAGCGGCCCCGGCAGGCCCCCGCCACGCCGTTCCCGCTCGTCGTCAAGGGGCTGGCCGCGAGCCACCCCGGGCAGGACCGGGAGGCCGTGGCCGGGCTGGACCTGACGCTGGCCGAAGGCCGCCGGGTCGCCGTGGTCGGGGCGTCCGGGTCGGGCAAGACGACGCTGGCGCAGGTGCTGCTGAGGTTCCTGGACCCCGGCGCGGGGTCGTACACGCTGGCCGGGGTGGACGCCCGCGCGCTGGACACCGACGACGTACGCCGGCTCGTCGGGCTGTGCGCGCAGGACGCCCACCTCTTCGACAGCTCGGTGCGGGAGAACCTGCTGCTGGCCAGGAAGGACGCCACCGAGGCGCAGCTGCGTGACGCGCTGGGCCGGGCCCGGCTGCTGGAGTGGGCCGACAGCCTGCCCGACGGCCTGGACACTCTGGTCGGCGAACACGGGGCCCGGCTCTCCGGCGGCCAGCGGCAGCGCCTCGCGCTGGCCCGCGCGCTGCTCGCCGACTTCCCCGTGCTGGTGCTCGACGAGCCCGCCGAACACCTCGACCTGCCGACCGCGGACGCGCTCACCGCCGACCTCCTGGCCGCCACCGAGGGACGGACCACCCTGCTCATCACGCACCGGCTGGCCGGGCTGGAGAACGTCGACGAGGTCGTCGTGCTCGACGCGGGACGGGTGGTGCAGCGCGGCACGTTCGCGGAGCTGGCGGCCGAGCCGGGGCCGCTGCGGTCGATGGCCGAGCGGGAGGCTGCCGCCGACCTGCTGGTGGCGGCGGGGTAGGCGGCGGCGGGCGGTGCCGGTACGACCGTCGTACGGAAACGCCGTACTGATCCGCCGAAAGGGTCGGCGGAGCGCCGCCCGTGCCCCGTGTGCAGCAACCGGTCCCCCGGCCGTACGAGTTGAAGATGACCTGGCGAGGCCTCAGGGGCCACGATCACTGGCATGCGCTCACCTCGCCGACACCCGCTGCTCGTTCCGGCGCTGCTGTGCGCGCTCGCCGTCCTCGCGGCCCGCCCCGCCTCGGACCGCGACGCCGGTCCCGGCGCCGACGCCGGGGCGGAGGTCGCCCGGCTCTACCAGGACGCCGCCACGGCGACCCGGCGGTACGAGGAGGGCCGGCGTGAGGCGGAGGTCCGGCGGGCCGAGGCCGAGCGGTACGAGGAGTTGCTCGACCGGGAGCGCCGGGAGATCGCCGCCCTGGACGAGGACCTGGGCCGGCTCGCCCGCGTCCAGTACCGCGGCGGGAGCGGACTGCCGATCACCGCGCGGATGCTGCTCGCGGACGATCCCGAGGAGCTGATGCGCGGTCAGCGCGCCGCGTCCCGTGCCGACCTCGCCGTCAGCAACGCCCTGGACAAGAGCCGGCGGGCCGAGGCCCGGCTGGCCGCCAGTGAGGCGAAGGCCGAGGAAGCCTGGCGGGAGCTGGACCGGCGGAACGCCGAACTGGCCACCCTCAAGAAGGAGATCGAGCGCAAGCTGGAGGCCGCCCGGTCGAAGCTCCGGGGCCGGTCCGAGGCGTCGGCCGCCGCGGGGTCCTGTCCCGGTGCCGTCCGTCTCGACCAGCCGGACGCCCGTGCCGGCCGTGACTGGGTGGCACCGGTGGAGACGTACCAGCTGTCCGCGTCCTTCGGCAGCGGAGGATCGCGGTGGGCCGACCGGCACACCGGGCAGGACTTCGCCGTGCCGGTCGGCACGCCGGTGCGGGCGGTCGGCGCCGGTCGGGTGGTGAAGGTGTCGTGCGGCGGTGCCTTCGGCGTCCAGATCGTGCTCCAGCACGCCGGCGGCTACTACACGCAGTACGCGCATCTGGCCGGCGTCGCCGTCGACCAGGGCGACCGCGTCGAGGCCGGCCAGTGGATCGGGCAGTCGGGCAGCACCGGCAACTCCACCGGACCGCACCTGCACTTCGAGGTACGGCTCACCCCGGACATGGGCTCGGCGCTGAACCCGGTGCCCTGGCTGGCCCAGCGGGGCGTGCCGATCTGACCGCGACCGCGACCACGACTGTGACCACTACCGCGACCGCGACCGCGACCACGACCGCGACTGTGACCACGACCACGACCGCCACCACCACTGTGACGGTGACTCGTGTCAGGCGGTTCGCGCGAGCAGCTGTTCGATGACGAGGGCGACCCCGTCGTCGTTGTTGGCGACCGTCCGCCCCGAGGCGGCGGCGACCGCGTCCGGATGGGCGTTGCCCATGGCGTACGACTGTCCCGCCCAGGTCAGCATCTCCACGTCGTTCGGCATGTCCCCGAAGGCGACGACCTCCTCGTGCGAGATGCCGCGCTCGGCGCAGCACAGGGCGAGCGTGCTGGCCTTGGAGACGTCCGGGCCGCTGATCTCCAGCAGGGCGCTGGGGCTGGACCGGGTGACGTTGGCGCGGTCGCCCACGGCGAGGCGGGCCAGGGTGAGGAAGGCGTCGGGCTCGATGGTGGGGTGGAAGGCGAGGATCTTCAGCACCGGCTCGTCCGGAGCCGGACCGTCCGGACCCAGCAGCTCCTCGGCCGGCCGGAGGACGTCGGGGACCTCCAGGTGCATCTTCGGGTACTCCGGCTCCTGGTTGAAGCCGTACGTCTGCTCGACCGCGTACACCGTGCCGGGGGCCGCCTCGCGCAGCAGCCGTACGGTGTCCAGGGCGTTCTCCCGGGCCAGTTCCCGCACCTTCACGAACCGGTGGCTGCCGGGGCCGCCGTGCAGGTCGACCACGGCGGCGCCGTTGCCGCAGATGGCGAGGCCGTGGCCGTGCACATGGTCGCTGACGACGTCCATCCAGCGCGCGGGGCGGCCGGTGACGAAGAAGACCTCGATGCCGGCCTCCTCGGCGGCGGCCAGCGCGGCGACCGTACGGGGCGAGACCGACTTGTCGTCGCGCAGCAGGGTTCCGTCGAGATCGGTGGCGATGAGCCGGGGGCGAGCGGCGGCGGCCGGGGGCTGGGACTGTCGAGTCGCTGAGGTCACCGGGCCATTGTCACGTAAAGGCCCGTACGGACGTGCGGAGGCCGCCCATCTGTGAGGTACGGCTCTCATCGGTGCCGCTGCCCGTACGTGCGGCGAGGACGGCCGGACCCGGCCTCCGCTCTCCCGGTACGCACGCCGGAGCCTCAGCCCAGCTGAGCCGGTGCCTCCATGGCGATCCGCTCGAAGACCTTCTCGTCCGTGGCGAAGTCGGAGTCCGGGATCGGCCAGTGGACGACGATCTCGGTGAAGCCCAGCTCGCGGTGGCGTCCGGCGAAGTCCACGAAGGCGTCCAGGGACCGGAGCGGCTCGTTGCGGTCCGGGGTGAAGCCGGTGAGCAGCACCTTGTCGAGTTCGCCGGCGTCGCGGCCGATCCCGGCACAGGCGTCCGCCAGCCGATCCGCCTGCCCCCGCAGCGCCCGTACCGACTGCTCCGGCGTGCCGTCCTCGAACAGCTTCGGGTCGCCCGTGGTCACCCACGCCTGTCCGTACCGGGCGGCGAGCCGCAGTCCGCGCGGACCGGTCGCGGCCACCGCGAACGGCAGCCGGGGCCGCTGGACACAGCCGGGGATGGTGCGCGCCTCGTGCGCCGCGTAGAAGTCGCCCTCGTAGGAGACCGCGTCCTCGGTCAGCAGCCGGTCGAGGAGCTGGAGGAATTCGGCGAACCGGTCGGCCCGCTCGCGCGGCGTCCAGGGCTCCTGGCCGAGCGCGGTGGCGTCGAAGCCCGTGCCGCCCGCTCCTATGCCCAGGGTGATCCGCCCGCCGGAGATGTCGTCGAGGGAGATCAGCTCCTTGGCGAGCGTCACCGGGTGCCGGAAGTTCGGCGAGGTCACCAGGGTGCCCAGCCGCATCCGCTCGGTGGCCGTCGCGGCTGCGGTCAGCGTCGGTACGGCACCGAACCAGGGCCCGTCGCGGAAGCTGCGCCAGGACAGGTGGTCGTAGGTGTACGCGGCGTGGAAACCGAGCTGCTCGGCCCGTGTCCAGGCCGAACGGCCGCCCTCGTGCCAGCGGCGGTGGGGGAGGATCACGGTGCTCAGGCGCAGGGTCATGCGTCCGAGCCTAAGCGGCGTCTCCTGTTTCACGTGAAACACCGCGCGCCGAGGGATGCGTCAGGAGAAGCGCAGATACTCCGGCGGCACGGCCTCCGTCAGCCACACCCCGTTGGCACTGACCTGGAAGACGTGGCCGTCACGGTGCATCGCGGCGGCGTCCACCGGCAGGACCACCGGTCGGCCGCGGCGGGCACCGACCCGGGTGGCGGTCTCCCGGTCGGGCGAGAGATGTACGGCATGCCGGTTCATCGGCCGGAGCCCCTCGGCCCGGATGGCGTCCAGGTGACGGGCGACCGTGCCGTGGTAGAGGTACGGCGGCGGGACGGCCGGGGGCAGGCCGAGGTCCACCTCGACGCTGTGGCCCTGGCTGGCGCGGATGCGGGTGCCCTCGACCGCGAAGCGCCGCTTGTCGTTGGTGGCGATCACGTGGTCCAGCTCCTCGCGGGAGAAGCGGAAGCCGTGCGCGGCGGCCGCCGCGATGAGCGCGTCGATCTCGGTCCAGCCGCCCTCGTCGAGGGTGAGCCCGATGCGTTCGGGCTGGTGACGCAGATGCTTGGACAGGTACTTCGACACCTTCACGGTGCGTCTGTCGGCCGTGCTCCTCTTGTCGTCTTCGTTCACGTGTCCAGGGTGCCGAAAGAGACGCGCGTCACGCGAATGATTTCCTCACGCAGGTTTGGTCCACAGCGAAGTGGTGTTATCCACAGGGGAATTGGGTCCGCCTGTGGAGAACCGGTGCCCATCGAGGGAGTACCGGCCGTGGCCCAGCCGAGAGCCCCCGGCGTCCCGGCCCCGAGTCCGGCACCCCTCGCCGTAGCCCTCAGGCAGGGCTCCCCCTAAGGCTCCGTACGCCTGGAGTCGGATGCCAAGACGGCCCCTCGGTCTGACGACCGGTGAGGCGCGCGTCACTACCGTCATGGACGTGACTGTGATCGCGACCGAAAGCCTGAGCAAGCGGTTCCCCCGGGTGACCGCGCTCGACCGTCTCTCCGTGGACATCGGAGCCGGTGTGACCGGACTCGTCGGGGCCAACGGCGCCGGCAAGTCCACCCTGATCAAGATCCTGCTGGGTCTGTTCCCCGCCAGCGAGGGCCGCGCCGAAGTGCTCGGACTCGACGTGGCCACCAAGGGAGCCGCCATCCGGGAACGGGTCGGCTACATGCCGGAGCACGACTGCCTGCCGCCCGACGTCTCGGCCACCGAGTTCGTCGTGCACATGGCCCGCATGTCCGGCCTGCCGCCCGCCGCCGCCCGTGAGCGCACCGCCGACACCCTGCGCCACGTCGGCCTCTACGAGGAGCGCTACCGCCCCATCGGCGGTTACTCCACCGGCATGAAGCAGCGCGTCAAGCTCGCCCAGGCCCTCGTCCACGACCCCCAGCTGGTCTTCCTCGACGAGCCGACCAACGGCCTCGACCCGGTCGGCCGCGACGAGATGCTCGGCCTCATCCGCCGCATCCACACCGACTTCGGCATCTCGGTCCTGGTCACCTCGCACCTGCTGGGCGAACTGGAACGGACCTGCGACCACGTCGTCGTCGTGGACGGCGGCAAGCTGCTGCGCTCCAGCTCCACCACCGACTTCACCCAGTCCACCACCACCCTCGCCGTCGAGGTCACCGACACCGACGAGCACCCGGACGGCACCCGCGCGGTGCGCGACGCGCTCCACGCGCGCGGGATCACCGTCGAGGACGGCAGCGGCCTGCCCGGCGCGGGCCACGTGCTGCTGCTGACCGCCACCGGCGACGAGACGTACGACGTGATCCGCGACGTGATCGCCGGCCTCGGCCTCGGCCTGGTCCGCATGGAGCAGCGCCGGCACCACATCTCGGAGGTCTTCACGGACAGCGACGACGCTGCCGCACAGCGGAAGGAGGCGGTCGGCCATGGCAACTGAGCAGCCCACAGCCGCCGTGACGGGCGACCAGACCCGCATCCACAACATCGGCTACCGCGCCTACGACGGCCCCCGTCTCGGCCGCGCCTACGCCCGCCGCTCGCTCTACTCGCAGTCCCTGCGCGGCGCCTACGGCCTCGGCCGCTCGGTCAAGTCCAAGGTGCTGCCGATGCTGCTGTTCGTCGTCATGTGCCTGCCCGCCGGCATCATGGTCGCCGTCGCCGTCTTCGCCAAGTCCAAGGAACTGCCCCTGGAATACACGCGCTACGCGATCGTCCTCCAGGCCGTCATCAGCCTCTACATCGCCTCCCAGGCCCCCCAGGCGGTCTCCCGCGACCTGCGGTTCAAGACCGTGCCGCTCTACTTCTCCCGGCCGATCGAGACCTCCGACTACGTCCGCGCCAAGTACGCGGCCCTGGCCTCGGCCTTGTTCATCCTGACGGCCGCTCCGCTGATCGTCCTCTACGTGGGCGCTCTGCTCGCCAAACTCGACTTCGCCGACCAGACGAAGGGATTCGCGCAGGGACTGGTCTCCGTGGCACTGCTCTCACTGCTCTTCGCCGGCATCGGCCTGGTCATCGCCTCGGTCACCCCGCGTCGCGGCTTCGGCATCGCCGCCGTCATCGCCGTCCTGACCATCACCTACGGCGCGGTCTCCACCCTCCAGGCCATCGCCGACGTCCAGGACAGCACCGGCGCCATCGCCTGGATCGGCCTGTTCTCGCCGATCACCCTCATCGACGGCGTGCAGTCCGCCTTCCTCGGCGCCACCTCCGCCTTCCCCGGCGGCCACGGGCCCGGCACCGCGGAGGGCCTGGTCTACGTCCTCGTCACCCTCGGCCTGATCGCCGGCGCCTACGGCCTGCTGATCCGCCGCTACCAGAAGGTGGGCCTGTGACCACGCTCAGCATCGACCACGTCTCCCGCTGGTTCGGCAACGTGGTCGCCGTCAACGACATCACCATGACGATCGGCCCCGGCGTCACCGGCCTCCTCGGCCCCAACGGAGCGGGCAAGTCCACCCTCATCAACATGATGGGCGGCTTCCTCGCCCCCTCCACCGGCACCGTCACCCTCGACGGACAGCCGACCTGGCGCAACGAGGCCATCTACCAGCACATCGGCATCGTCCCCGAGCGCGAGGCGATGTACGACTTCCTCACCGGCAAGGAGTTCGTCCTCGCCAACGCCGAACTCCACGGCCTCGGCGCCAAGGCCGCGCAGCGCGCCCTGGCCACCGTACAGATGGAGTACGCGCAGGACCGCAAGATCGCCACGTACTCCAAGGGCATGCGCCAGCGCGTGAAAATGGCGAGCGCCCTCGTGCACGACCCCTCGCTCCTCCTGCTCGACGAGCCGTTCAACGGCATGGACCCGCGCCAGCGCATGCAGCTGATGGACCTGCTGCGCCGCATGGGTGACGAGGGCCGCACGGTGCTGTTCTCCTCGCACATCCTCGAAGAGGTCGAACAGCTCGCCTGGCACATCGAGGTCATCGTCGCCGGACGCCACGCGGCCAGCGGCGACTTCCGCCGCATCCGCCGCCTGATGACCGACCGCCCGCACCGCTACCTGGTCCGCTCCAGCGACGACCGGGCGCTGGCCGCCGCGCTGATCGCCGACCCGTCGACCTCCGGCATCGAGGTCGACCACGCCGAGGGCGCGCTGCGTATCCAGGCCGTCGACTTCGCCCGGTTCACCACCCTGCTGCCCAAGGTCGCCCGGGACCACGGCATCCGGCTGCTCACGGTCTCGCCCTCCGACGAGTCCCTCGAGTCCGTCTTCTCGTATCTCGTCGCGGCGTAGGAGGCCGAACAATGTACGACCCCACAGTCGCCCGGCTCACCTACCGGGCCCTGCTCGGCCGCCGCCGGGCCCTCATCCTGGGCGCCCTGCCCCTGCTGCTGCTCGTCATCGCGGTCGCGGTACGCGCCCTGACCGGTGCCGACGACCAGACCGCCGCCGACGTCCTCGGCGGCTTCGCGCTCGCCACCATGGTGCCGATCATCGGCGTCATCGCCGGCACCGGCGCCATCGGCCCGGAGATCGACGACGGCTCGGTGGTGTACCTGCTGTCCAAACCGGTCAAGCGGCCGACGATCATCTTCACCAAGCTGATCGTCGCCATCGCCGTCACGATGGTCTTCTCCGCGCTGCCCACCCTGCTCGCCGGCCTGATCCTCAACGGCAACGGCCAGCAGATCGCCGTCGCCTACACGGTCGCCGCGCTGGTCGCCTCCATCGCCTACGCCGCGCTCTTCCTGCTGCTCGGCACGGTCTCCCGGCACGCGGTGGTGTTCGGCCTGGTCTACGCGCTGGTCTGGGAGGCCCTCTTCGGCTCCCTGGTGCCCGGCGCCCGCACCCTCAGCGTCCAGCAGTGGTCGCTCGCCGTCGCCCAGAACATCGCCGGCGGCGAACTGGTGACCTCCGACGTCGGCCTGACCACCGCGACGGTCCTGCTGGTCCTGGTGACCGTGCTCGCCACCTGGTACGCCGGACAGAAGCTGCGCGCGCTGACCCTCGCCGGGGAGGAGTGAGCCGGAGACGGGGAGCAGCGGCCGGGCGTCCGATTTAATCGGTGGCGCCCGGCCTGCCCGTTCCCGCACACTCATGTCATGTTCGAGCCCCGCTGGTCGCGGGGCGCCGTGGACCGGGAGAGGAGCGGGGCGATGTCCAGGTACGACAGTCCGTCCGGCTCCCGACAGGGCGGCCCGCGGCGGGCTCCGGAGCGGTAACCACCCTCCGTCGAGCCCGCCGTGCACGGGAAGCCGCCCGGGGCGGTCGCTTCGAGCACGCGGCGCGCACCGCGGCCGCGTGGACCGCCCACCCGGAGGATTGGCCGAGTGGTAAGGCACCGGCCCGCCCCCGTGTCCCGCACACGGACCGGGGAGCGGGCCGCGGTCGGGCCTGGAAAGCCCGCGCACGTTCGATCCGTGCATCCTCCGCCGACGACGGCAGGTCAGCCGAGGCCGTCGAGCAACCGCTCCAGCACCACCGCGATACCGTCCTCGTCGTTCGAGGACGTCACCTCGTCCGCCACCGCCTTCAGCTCGGCGTGGGCGTTGGCCATCGCCACGCCCCGTGCCGCCCAGCCGAACATCGGTATGTCGTTGGGCATGTCGCCGAAGGCGATCGTGTCCGTGGCCTTCAGCTTCAGGCGGCGGGCCGCCAGCGACAGGCCGGTCGCCTTGGACAGGCCCAGCGGGAGCAGTTCGACGATCCCGGCACCCGCCATGACGACCGTGACGAAACCGCCCGCCGTGCGCCGGGCCACCTCCGCCAGCTCGTCGTCCGACAGCGTCGGATGCTGGATGTAGATCTTGTTCAGCGGGGCCGACCACAGGTCGGAGGCGTCCGTGAACGGGATCGCCGGCAGACCGCCGCCGACCGCGTACCCGGGCCCGACCAGGACCTCCCCGTCCAGGCCGTCGCGGCTGGCCGCGAGGTGCAGCGGTCCCGTCTCCGTCTCGATCTTGGCTAGCGCCACCCCGGCCAGCTGGCGGTCCAGCGTGACCGAGGTGAGCAGCCGGTGCTCCCCGGCGTGGTACACCTGCGCGCCCTGTCCGCAGACGGCCAGCCCGTCGTACCCGAGGTCGTCCAGGACGTGCCGGGTCCAGGGGACCGCGCGGCCGGTGACCACGATGTGGGCGGCGCCCGCCGCGGTGGCCGCGGCGAGCGCGTCCCGGGTGCGCGCGGAGACGGAGTCGTCGGAGCGCAGCAGCGTGCCGTCGAGGTCGGTCGCGACCAGGCGGTACGGGAAGCCGGCGGAACCCGTGGCGGAGGCGGCGTCGCTCACTTGGCCACCGGCTCCAGGACCTCCCGGCCGCCCAGGTACGGGCGCAGCACCTCGGGGACGCGGACCGAGCCGTCGGCCTGCTGGTGGTTCTCCAGGATCGCCACGATGGTCCGCGGTACGGCGCACAGCGTGCCGTTGAGCGTGGCCAGCGGGCGCACCTTCTTGTCCTCGCGCACCCGGATCGACAGGCGCCGCGACTGGAACTCGGTGCAGTCCGAGGTCGAGGTCAGCTCGCGGTACTTGCCCTGGGTCGGGATCCACGCCTCGCAGTCGAACTTGCGGGCGGCCGAGGCGCCGAGGTCCGCCGAGGCCACGTCGATGACGCGGAACGGCAGCTCCAGCGAGGTCAGCCACTGCTTCTCCCACTCCAGCAGGCGCTGGTGCTCGGCCTGCGCGTCCTCGGGGAGGACGTAGGAGAACATCTCGACCTTGTCGAACTGGTGGACGCGGAAGATGCCCCGGGTGTCCTTGCCGTGCGAACCGGCCTCGCGGCGGAAGCAGGGCGAGAAGCCGGCGTAGCGCAGCGGCAGCCGCTCGGCCTCGATGATCTCGTCCATGTGGTACGCGGCGAGCGGCACCTCGGAGGTGCCGACCAGGTACAGGTCGTCCTTGTCGAGGTGGTAGACGTCCTGCGCGGCCTGGCCGAGGAAGCCGGTGCCGGCCATCGACTGCGGGCGGACCAGCGCCGGGGTCAGCATCGGCGTGAAGCCGGCCGCGGTGGCCTGCGCGATCGCCGCGTTGACCAGGGCCAGCTCCAGCAGCGCGCCGACGCCGGTGAGGAAGTAGAAGCGGGAGCCGGAGACCTTGGCGCCGCGCTCGACGTCGATGGCGCCGAGGAGCTGGCCCAGCTCCAGGTGGTCCTTGGGCTCGAAGCCCTCGGCGGCGAAGTCGCGGTGGGTGCCGTGCGTCTCCAGCGTGACGAAGTCCTCCTCGCCGCCCACGGGGACCTCGGGGTGGACCAGGTTGCCGAGCTTCTGGAGCAGTTCCTGGGTCTCGGCGTCGGCGGCGTCGCGCTCGGCGTCGGCGGCCTTGACGTCGGCGGCGAGCTGGCTCGCGCGCTTCAGCAGCTCGGCCTTCTCGTCGCCGGTGGCCTTGCCGATGAGCTTGCCGAGCCCCTTCTGCTCGTTGCGCAGCTCGTCGAAGCGGACGCCGGACGACCTGCGCCGCTCGTCGGCGGAAAGGAGGGAGTCGACGAGCGCGACGTCCTCTCCACGGGCACGCTGGGAAGCGCGCACACGGTCGGGGTCCTCACGGAGCAGGCGAAGGTCAATCACACGGTCAAGGCTACCGGTGCCCGGTGACGGCGTTCGACTCACTATTGACCGGGGCGCTCCGCGATGGTTCGCGATGGTCCACGGCTGTCCACGGCGGTCAATGAAAAGCGTCTCATTACCTGGAACGAGGCAGGTGCGGAGCGGTGGGTTGACCTGACCGCCTTGCGCGGAGCGGGACTTGGGGCTTCGGCTGTCCACAGGAATCCACATCCCCGGAGAGTTATCCACAGGCTGTGCGGAAGTTCTGTGGACTGCGGAAGTGATCATTCCTAAACGGACATCCGGGACGGAGAATTCCTCTTTCAAACCCTCGGAACGGCCACGTACGAGTGGAAACGCGTCACTCCGGAGGATGAGGGGTGAGAAACAGGTAGACGAAGGGTGACCTGCGGCTCTGTGGGCGGAGATATGCCCTGAAGGGGGATTTGTCGACCGAATGGGACGTCGTTGTCGACTTGTCCCCAGGTCGAGATGAGAACCTGTGGATAACACCTGTGGATAACTAAGATCAGCAGATACGACGGTCAGAGCCTTCCGCCACTGACCGCCGGAGCCTCCCGGCCACCGGCCGTCAGAACCGGCCGTCCTGGCACCGCGCGACCCACTCCGCCGCCGCCACGAACTCCTCGTCCGAGGTCCCCGGGAAACGGTCGCCCGCCTCGCCGGGGCCGACGCCCGCGCGCGGGTACGAGCCGAGGTACCGCACCTGGAGGCAGACCCGCTTCAGCCCCATGAGCGCCTCGGACATCCGCCGGTCGGAGATGTGCCCCTCGGCGTCGACGCAGAAGCAGTAGTTGCCGATGCCGGCGCCGGTGGGCCGGGACTGGAGCAGCATGAGGTTGATGCCCCGGCCGGCGAACTCGCCCAGCAGGTCGCGCAGGGTGCCGGGATGGTCGTCGCGCTGCCACAGCACGACGGACGTCTTGTCGGCGCCGGTCGGCGCGGCCGGCCGGGCGGGACGGCCCACCAGTACGAACCGGGTCTGGGCGTTGTGCGGCGAGTCGTGGATGCCGGTCTCCAGCGGCTCCAGACCGTAGCGGGGCGCGGCGAACTCACCGGCGAAGGCGGCGTCGTAGCGGCCCTCCTGGACCAGGCGGGCGCCGTCCGCGTTGGAGGCGGCCGACTCCCAGACGGCCTCCGGGAGATGGGCCTTCAGCCAGTTGCGCACCTGCGGCTGGGCGGCCGGGTGGGCGGTGACCGTCTTGATGTCCGACAGCCGGGTGCCGGGGCGCACCAGCAGCGCGAAGGTGATCGACAGCAGCACCTCGCGGTAGATCATCAGCGGCTGGCCGGAGACCAGCTCGTCGAGGGTGGTGGTGATGCCGCCCTCGACGGAGTTCTCGATCGGCACGAACGCCGCCTCGGCCTCGCCGCAGCGCACCGCGTCGAGCGCGGACTGGACGGAGACGTACGGCACCAGCTCGCGGGTCGCCGCCTCCGGGAGCGTGCGCAGGGCGACTTCGGTGAAGGTGCCCTCGGGGCCGAGATACGCGTAACTGGCTGGCATGACCTCACCCTAATGTGCCCTGCCGCCGCCCCGTGCGCCGAGCGGACGGCCCTCATCCCTCCAGCAGCCGCTGCCCCACGTACTCCCCTTCCGCCGCGCCGCCCGGCACCGCGAACAGGCCGCTCGCCTCGTGCCGGATGAACACCGACAGGGCGTCCCCCCGGTCCAGCTTCCGCTGTACGGGCACGAAGCCGCGCAGGGGATCGGCCTGCCAGCAGATGAACAGCAGCCCGGCGTCCGGGACACCGTCCGTGTCGAAGCCGTCGTGGTAGGAGAAGGGCCGGCGGAGCATCGCCGCGCCGCCGTTCTGGTCGGGACGGGTGATGCGGGCGTGGGCGTTGATCGGGACGACCAGGTTCCCGGCCTTGTCGGTCTTCTCCAGGTCCATCTCGGTCGTCTCGCCGCCACCGGACAGCGGAGCCCCGTCGGACTTGCGGCGCCCTATGACGTCCTCCTGCTCCTCGACCGACAGCTCCTCCCAGTCGTCGAGGAGCATGCGGATGCGGCGTACGACGACGTAGGAGCCGTTCGCCATCCAGGCCGGGTCGTCCGAGCCGGACTCCGGCACCCAGATCCGCTGGTCGAAGTCGGCCTCGGACGGCTTGGGGTTGCGGGTGCCGTCGACCTGGCCCATGAGGTTGCGCACGGTCATGGGGTGGGCGGTGGCGCCCGGCGACCGGTTGAAGCCGTTCATCTGCCAGCGGACGCGGGCGGCCGATCCGGCGTCCTTCTGGAGGGCGCGCAGGGCGTGGAAGGCGACCAGGGCGTCGTTCGCGCCGATCTGCACCCACAGGTCGCCGTTGCTGCGGTTCTTGTCGAGGTGGTCGGAGGAGAAGTCGGGGAGCGGGTCGAGGGAGACCGGGCGCTGCTTCTCCAGCCCGGTCCGGCCGAAGAAGCTGAGGCCGAACCCGAAGGTGACGGTGAGGGAGGACGGTCCGGCGTCGCGGGCCACGCCGGTGTCGCCGGAGCCGGCCGGTTCGCCCGCCATCAGCCGCCGGGCGGTGTCGGACCAGCGGCGCAGCAGCGCGGTCGCCTCCTTGCGCCCGGCGCCCGCCGCCAGGTCGAAGGCGATGAGGTGGCCGCGGGCCTGGGCGGGGGTGGTGATGCCGGGCTGGTGTTTCACGTGAAACGGCACCTGCCCCTCGCCCAGCGAGGTCAGCGGCGTCGCCCCGGAGGGCGCGGCGGCGTAGCCGGCGGCACCGCCGGCGGCGCCGAGCACGAGCCCGGTGGCGCCGGCGGTGGTGAGCAGCCGGCGCCGCGAGACGCCCTCCGCGGCGGCGGGGGTCTCTTCGACGGCCGGGGCTTCGGGGGTACGGGCCTCCGGGATGGACTGGTCAGCCATGGTGCGGTTCAGCCGATCTGCGCGTTCTTGGAGACGGTCACCTGGTCGATGTCGGAGGTCCGCACGGTCGCGGCGACCTCCCAGTCGCCGGCCATGGGGATCTGTACCTCACTCGCCGACCAGTGTCCGGTGGTGATGTGGTCGGGGGCGACGGGCAGCGGACCGATGTCCTTGGTCTCCAGGGTGAAGGCGAGCTTCACCTCGGGGATGTCGACGGCACGGCCCTTGGGGTCCTCGACGTAGACGTGCACGTCGTTGGCGCCCACCCGGGCGGGGTCCACCTCGACCCGGACCACGCCCTTGCCGTCCTCGCCGCCGGTGTCGAAGGGCATGTCCAGGGTCACGGCGCCGGTCGCCGGGGCGTCGGCGGAGCCGGCGGACGAGGTGGCGGCCGCCGCCTCCTGCTCGGTCCGTCCCGGCTCGGTCTGGGTCAGGACGGTGGTGACGGCGAGCAGGACGACGGCGACACCGGCCTCGGCGAGGACGGAGCGGCGCAGTCCGAAGCGGTGGGGGTCGCCGTCGCGCAGCCGCTTCTGCCGCGCGGCGTCCACGGCGGCCCGCTGCCGGGCGAGCTGGGCGGCGCGCTTGGCGTTGCCCACGGGCTTGACCCCGCCCGTGCGCTGCCCGGCGGACGCCGGGGTGGACGCTCCGCCGGAGGCCGCGGCGGATGCCCCGTCGGATGCCTTGGCGGACGCCCCGCTGGACGCCTCGCTGGACGTCGGGCCGGAGGCCGTGCCGGACGTCTTCTCGGCGACTGTGCCCGTGGACGCCTTGGCCGAGGCCGAGGCGGAGGTCGTCGTGGCTGCCGGGGCGGCCGTCCTGCCGGCCGGCGCGGTACCGGTGGCCCCGGGCCGCTCCTTCGCCCGGGGACGGGGTACGCCGCCCGCCGCCCCGGCCAGCCGTGCCGTCCAGCGCCGGGACAGGTACGCGATGCCGACCAGCACCGCCACCAGCGCGATCTTGGCGAGCAGCAGTTGTCCGTACCGGGTGTCGGTCAGCGCCGACCAGGACCCCAGCTGACGCCAGGACTGGTACGTACCGGTGATCACCAGCGCGACCACACTGCCGAAGGCGACCTGGGAGAAACGGCGCACGGCGGCGGTGTCGACCGGGTTGTCGGCGGGTGCCTGGTAGAGGGCGACCAGCAGGGTGGTGAGCCCGCCGAACCAGGCGGCGACGGCCAGCAGGTGGACGACGTCGGCCGGCATGGCGATGCCGGGCTGGAGGCCGACCGAGGCGTGCTCGGCCATGGCCCAGGTGGCGGCGAGGCCGGCCGCGACGACGGTCCCGCCGACGGCGAGCCCGAAGGTCAGGTCCCGCTTCTCCTGGTCCTCGCGCCTGTCGTGGGCGCCGAAGAGCACGGCGACGAAGAGGGCCGCCGCGGCCAGCAGCAGCAGCCGGGAGACCAGGGCGGCGCCCGTCTTGGTCTGGAGGACCTGGCCGAGCAGCTCCAGGTCGAAGACGTCGGCGGCCTTCCCGGAGCCGGTGTAGGAGCCGCGCAGCAGGAGCATGCCGAGGGTGGCGGCGGTCAGCGCCAGCCACCCGGAGACGACCAGGCGCTGCACGCTCCGCACGCCCGAGCCGCGCGGCCAGCAGGCGAGGACGAAGGCGGCGCCGCCGGCCAGCACGGCGAAGCCGGCGTAGGCCACGTAGCGGCCGAGGCCGTACAGCCGGCCGACGATCCCGCCGCCGGCCTCCTGGGCGGTGGCCGGCACCGAGGTCTCGGAGGGGGCGCCGATGGAGAAGGTGAAGGCGCCGGAGACGGGGTGGCTGTCGGCGGAGACGACCTGGTAGGTCACCGTGTAGGTGCCGTCCGGCAGCCCGGAGTGCAGGGCGACGCCGTAGGTGGTGCCGCTGACGTTGGTGGGCGCGCCGTCCTCGACGCGCTCGCCCTTGGGGTCGAGGACGCGCAGTGCGTCGTCGTCCATGGAGACGTTCTCGGAGAACGTCAGTGACACCCGGGCCGGGGCCCGGTCGACCACCGCCCCCTGCTGGGGATCGCTGCCGGTCAGCGCGGCGTGCGCGGAGGCCGGGGCGGCGGTGGCGAGCAGTGCGCCGGCCACGGCCACGAACAGCAGCACCAGTGTCCGCACGCGTGGGGCGATGGTCCGCGTCAAGGTGGTCCCTCCCTCAGTGGCTGGAGTGCTCGGACGGTGTGCCGTGCTCCGCCTGTCCGGCGTCGGAGGTGCCGGGCCGGTACGTGGCCGACTTCACCGGCATCTCGACCGTGACGGGGTCGGAGTCGGCGAAGTGCAGCTCGACGGAGAGCGTCTGGCCCTCCTCGGGCCGTTGCTTCAGCTTCTCGAACATCAGGTGGTCGCCGCCGCTCTGCAGGGCGAGGCTGCCGTGCGCCGGGATCGGGAGGCTGTCGACCTGCCGCATGGCGCCGTCGACGGTCTCGTGCACGGTGACCTCGCCGGCGTCGCTGGTGACCGAGGTCAGCTCGTCCTCGGCGTCGCCGTCGTTGACGATGGTCAGGAAGCCGGCCGCCATGGTGTCGGAGACGGGCCGCGGCACGTAGGCGGCGCTGACGGAGAGCTCGGCACCGCCCGAGCCACCGGCACCGCACCCCGTGAGGGCGAGGGCGCCGGCCAGCATCGCAGCACCCAGGGCGGGGCGGTGCCTCACGGCTTCTCCCCCTTGATCAGCTCGGGGAGGTCCTCGGTGTAGTCGTCCACCGTGGCGTCCTCGCCGTACAGCACGTACCCCTTGTCGGTCTTCGGGGAGAAGGCGACGACCTGGGTGCCGTGGGTGGAGACGACCTTGCCGTTCTTGTCCTTGGTGGCCGGTTCGATGGAGATGCCGAGGGTGCGGGCGCCGGCCTGGATGGTGTCGAAGTCGCCGGTCAGCCCGACGACCTGCGGGTCGATGCCCTTGAGCCACTTGCCGAGCGCGGCCGGGGTGTCCCGTTCGGGGTCGGAGGTGACGAACACGACACGCAGCTCGTCCTGCTCCGCCTGGGGCAGCTGCTTCTTGGCCACGGCGATGTTGTTCATCGTCAGGGGGCAGACGTCGGGGCAGTTGGTGTAGCCGAAGTAGATCAGGGTCGGCTTGCCGGCCGTCTCCTCGCGGAGGTCGTACTTCTCGCCCTGGGTGTCGGTGAGGACCAGGTCCGGCTTGTCGAAGGGCTTGTCGAGAACGGTGGCGGCCTGCTGGGAGGAGGCGTCTTCGGAGACCACGGTGACGGGCGAGCCGGCGTCGTCGCCGCTGCCGCAGGCGGTGAGGGTCAGGGAGGCGGCGGCGAGCAGGGCCGCCGCGGTGAACGTCTTGGTGCGCATGGAGAAATGTCCCAGTGGTGAGTGTTGCGGCGCGCACCGGGGACCGGACCGTCGGGTCCCCGGCACGCACCGGACGTACGGGCCGCCTCAGACGGTGGTGGAGCGCCGGCGTCCGGCGAGCACGCCGTAGGCCACGCCGGCCGCGCCGACGACGATGCCGACGACGCCCAGCACACGGGCGGTGGTGTCGGTGGAGCCGGAGTCGTCGGAGGCGGTCTCGGCCGCCGCCTCGGTGTCGTCGTCGGCCGCCGCGGCGGAGGAACCGTGGGCGTCGGCGGAGTCGCCCTCGGCTGCCGTCAGTTCGAGCACGGGGGCCGGGGTGTCGGGCTCCTCCTGGCCCTCCTGCTGCACCTCGATCCAGCGCACGACCTCCTTGTTGGAGTACGTCTGGATCGCCTTGAACACCAGTTCGTCGGAGTCCTCGGGCAGCGCGCCGATGGAGACCGGGAACTTCTGGAAGTAGCCCGGCTCGATACCGTCGCCCGTCGCCGTCCAGGTCACCTTGGTGACGGCCTCGGTGAGCTTCTCGCCGTGCGACTCGACCGGCTCGTCCAGCTTGCTCTTGGTGGTCTTGATGTCCCAGCCCTCGACCGGCTGCGGCATCACCGACGCCAGCGGGTGGTCGGTGGGCATGGTGACCTCCAGCTTGGTGGTGGAGGCGTTGTCCCGCTCGTTGGGGACCTTGAAGTCGACGACCGCGTAACCGCCCTGGGCGGCCTCGCCCTCCGGCTGCACGGTGACGTGCGCGAAGGCGGGCGAGGACAGGACGAGCACGGCGGTGCCGGCGACGGCGCCGGCGGCGGCGATACGGGAAGCCTTCATGAAAAGCACTCCGCTTCTCTCGATGTGCAGGTGATGGGGGAGCGCGCGCACGCGCGCGTGCCGCACGACGGCGTCCCCCTCCCCCGGTGGGCGGAGCGGCGGTCGCGTCGTGTCAGGCGGCGAGAACGAACGCGGCGCGCGGCGGTCCGCGCCGGATCACCGTGTGCTGGAGTGCGGTGGTACGGGGCCGGGGTACGGCGAGCAGGGCCGTACGCGGCAGGCGCGCGGCCTCGTCCGGCGCGCCCGGCAGCCCGGCGCGCAGGGCGCGTACCAGGGCGAGCGCGGCGCGCAGGGAGCGTACGAGCGCACCCTCGGTGACGAGGTGCGCGGAGTGCGCCGACAGCTCCACGAGCCGCGCCAGGGCCAGGTCCCCGCGGCGCAGCAGCCAGCCGGCGGCTATCGCCGCCAGGACGTGGCCCAGGAGCATCGGCAGGGACGGCAGCAGGGCGGCGGGGGAGCCGGCGGCGGCCGACAGGGCGTCCGCCGGGTGGTGGGCGGTGTGGACAGTGGCGGCGGTGGCGTCCGGCTGGACCCGCGCGTCGCTGAGGATGCGCTGCGCCTGCGCCGGGCTGAGCGCCGCCGCGGTGGTCCCGCACACCAGCCGCGCCGCCTGCTGCACCAGCGTCGCGTCCGCCGTCGCGGCCGTGGCCGTCGTGTCAGCGGCCGCGGCCCCGTGCTGGCCGAGCCCGAACAGCGCATGCAGCGCCGTCTGTCCCGCCGCGAGCAGTGCCGCGATACCGGGCAGCGACCGCTCCCGCCCGGCGAGCGGTGCCGCGACCACGACCACCCCGAGGAACCCGGCGCCCAGCGACCACAACGGGACACCGGCGCAGGAGGCGAGCGTGTGCCCCGCCCCGGCCAGCACGACGCAGACCGCGGCGAACACCGCGGCCCGCAGGACCCGGAGGTCGTTCCCGGAGCGCGCCGTAGGCGGGTGGGAGGCAGTCATGGCGGGCTCATCATCGCACTGGACCCACCCGCACCGTGCGGCAGGTCCGCAAGATGCCGTACGACCGGAAGGTCACCTTCTGGGGGAGTGCGCCCTCGCGCACGAGCCGTTTCCGGGAGCCCCGGGAGCCCCTCGCACCCCGGTGCGGGAGCCCCGCATACACCGGTGGCCGTCCGGGCGCATCCGCCGTATGGGCGGTCTCACGTCAACCCCGCGCTTACGGCCGGGCACGCCGGGCAATACGTAACGGTATGTCGAGCCGCGCCCAGGAGGCTGGTGGAGCATGAGCATCTGGTGGTCACTCCATCTGCGGCGCGAGGCTGCGAGCGTGCCACTGGCCCGCCGCCTGCTCCTCGGCACCATGGAGACGGCGGGCGTCGACCCCGACATCTCCTACGACCTCTCCGTCGCCCTCACCGAGGCGTGCGCCAACGCCGTCGAGCACGGCGGGGACGGCGCGCACGGCGACCCTTCCGCGGCCTACCGCGTCACGGCCTACCTGGACGGCGAGCGGTGCCGCATCGAGGTCACCGACTCGGGGCCCGGCTTCACCGCGGGCCGCCCGCCCCGTCCGGCGCCGGCCCCCGCCGACGCCGAGCACGGCCGGGGGCTGTGCCTCATCAGGGAACTCGCCGACCACGTCCACATCGGCAGCGCGACGGCGCGCGGCGGCGCGGTGGTGAGCTTCGACAAGATCATCAAGTGGCGGAACGACGCCCCGCTCGTGGCGGTGTGAGGGCCGGACGCCCGGCCCCCACCCGTTCCGTCAGCCCTTCAGCGAGGCCATCCACGCCTCGACCTCGTCGGAGCGGCGCGGCAGCCCGTCCGACAGATTCCGGTTGCCGTCGGCGGTGACCAGGATGTCGTCCTCGATCCGCACGCCGATGCCCCGGTACTCCTCGGGCACGGTCAGGTCGTCGGCCTGGAAGTACAGGCCCGGCTCCACGGTGAGCACCATGCCGGGCTCCAGGGTGCCGTCGACGTAGGACTCGACCCGCGCGGCGGCGCAGTCGTGGACGTCCATGCCGAGCATGTGGCCGGTGCCGTGCAGCGTCCAGCGGCGCTGCAGCCCCAGCCCCAGCACCCGCTCGACCGGGCCCTCGACGAGCCCCCACTCGACCAGCTTCTCGGCCAGCACCCGCTGCGCCGCGTCGTGGAAGTCGCGGTACTTGGCGCCCGGCTTCACCGCCGCGATACCGGCCTCCTGGGCCTCGTACACGGCGTCGTAGATCTTCTTCTGGATGTCGCTGTAGCGGCCGTCGACCGGCAGCGTGCGCGTGACGTCCGCGGTGTAGTACGTGTGCGTCTCCACGCCCGCGTCGAGCAGCAGCAGGTCGCCGGAGCGGACCGGGCCGTCGTTGCGGACCCAGTGCAGGGTGCAGGCGTGCGGGCCGGCGGCGGCGATGGTGCCGTAGCCGACGTCGTTGCCCTCCACGCGCGCGCGGAGGAAGAACGTGCCCTCGATGTAGCGCTCGCTGGTCGCCTCCGCCTTGTCGAGCACCTTCACGACGTCCTCGAAGCCGCGCACGGTCGAGTCGACCGCCTTCTGCAGCTCGCCGATCTCGAAGTCGTCCTTGACCAGGCGGGCCTCGGAGAGGAAGACGCGCAGTTCCTCGTCGCGCTCGGCGGTGACCTTGTCGGTCAGCGCGGCCTCCACGCCGGCGTCGTGCCCGCGCACGACGCGGACCGGGCCGGTGGCCTCGCGCAGCCTGCCGGCCAGCTCGCGCACGTCGGAGGCGGGGATGCCGTACAGCTTCTCCGCCTCGGTGAGGGAGTGGCGGCGGCCGACCCACAGCTCGCCCTGGCCGTCCAGCCAGAACTCGCCGTTCTCCCGGTCGGAGCGCGGCAGCAGGTAGATCGTGGCCCGGTGGCCCTCGCCCTCGGGCTCCAGCACCAGGACGCCGTCCTCGGTCTGGTTCCCGGTGAGGTACGCGTACTCGACGGAGGCGCGGAACGCGTACTCGGTGTCGTTGGAGCGGGTCTTCAGGTTGCCCGCGGGGATCACCAGGCGCTCGCCGGGGAAGCGCGCGGACAGCGCGGCGCGGCGGGCGGCGGTCTCGGCGGCCTGGGCGATCGGCTCCAGGCCGCGCAGCTCGGTGTCGGCCCAGCCGGACTTCATGTTCTCGGCCAGCTCGTCGGACACGCCCGGGTACAGGCCGTTCTTGCGCTGCTTGATCGGCTCTTCCTCAGCGGATTCCGGGGTCTCCGGCAGCTCCTCCGACACGGTCATCCTCCTTGTTACGGCACTGGACCACCTCCCATCGTACGGTCGTACGGAAGGGGGCCCAGGGCCCGAGGACCCGTTACACCGGTGGCCGGGCCGGCCGCGGCCGCTACTCGAACCGGACGGCGAGCAGCACCACGTCCTCCTCGGAGTCCGCCTCGTCCAGCCCGTCCGGCAGGACGGTGCGCAGGACGTGCTCGGCGACCGCGTCCGGATCGTGCCGTCGGGCCCGGGGGACCCCGGCGGCGGCCGCGTGCAGGCGGGCGAAGGCGCGGTCGACCGGGTCGCCGGTACGGCGCAGCAGCCCGTCGGTGTACAGCAGCACCGTCTCCCCGGGGTCGGCGCACACCTCCACGCTGGGCGCCTCCCAGCACGCCAGCATGCCCAGCGGCGCGGAGACGGAGGTCTCCACGAACTCCGTGCGCCGCTCCCCGGTCAGCAGCGGCGGACTGTGCCCGGCGCCGGCCAGCGTGATCCGGCGCAGCACGGGCTCGCAGTAGCCGAACAGGGCGGTGGCCGAGCGGGCGGGCTCGGTGAGCCGCAGCAGCAGCTCCAGGTCGGACAGGACGGCGACCGGGTCCTCGCCCTCCATCACGGCGTACGCCCGCAGGGAGGCCCGCATCCGGCCCATCGCGGCCAGCGCGCCGGGCCCGGAGCCGGTGACGGAACCGACGCACAGGCCGAGCGCGGAGTCCGGCAGCGGCAGCGCGTCGTACCAGTCGCCGCCGCCGCGCGGGCCGGTGCGGTGCCGGGCGGCGAGCCGGACGCCGGGGGCGCGCGGCAGCCGCGCGGGGAGCAGCTCGTCCGCGATCGTGGCCATGCACGCGCGCGTGCGCTCCAGTTCGCGGAGCCGGTCCAGGTGTTCGGCGGCGTAACGGACGTACAGCCCGGCCAGGTGGCGCTGCCGCTCACGCGGCTCGGCGGGCTCGTCGTACAGCCATACGGCGGCGCCCAGGCGGCCGGCGGCCTCGGTCCGCAGCGGGAGCGCGTAACTGGCGGCGTAGCCGAGGCGGACGGCGACGTCGCGGTGGCGGGGGTCGAGTCCCTCCTCGGCGAGCAGGTCGGGGTCGGCGATCCCGGCCTCGCCGACCGGCAGCCCGTCCAGGATCCGTCCGTACGCCGATGAGGCGCGCGGCACGGTCTCGATGTGCCCGAGATCGGCGCGGGCCAGGCCGAGGCCGGCCGAGGTGTCCGGGCCGAGTCCGTCGGCGGGTTCCAGGACGACCAGGCCGCGGCGCGCGCCCACCAGGGCGGCTCCGGCGCGCAGCAGTTCGTCGAAGGCGTCGGCGAGGGTGCCCGTGCGGGCCAGGCGCTCGGTCAGATCGTGCAGCGTGGTGAGGTCGGAGACCCAGCCGGCGAGGCGGTCCTGGAGGAGGGCACCGGGAGCGCCGGGAGAGACCGGGCGGACCGCCGGGGCGCCGGGCGGGACGGACGCGGCAGTGTGGGCGGGTGAGGGAACCGTTGAATCGATTCCGGCCACTTTCGGAGGGTGCGGCGCGTTCATGGCAGTCGGCTTCCCGACCGGCTCTTACTGCTCAAAAGCATCGCAAACCCCCATGTCATTCTGCGTCGCCGGCAGTGTCTCCACATGTACACGCACTCGTGAGGGGATGTCCAGCATTGTCCTGCTGGAATTCCTGGTGTCCATGAGGCGTAAGTGGCGTCCTGGTTCGTGTTGTGCGAAGAAACAAAGTTGGCCGGAAAACGCCCCGCGGTACCTCTTGTTGCGGTCGACTGGTGGTGCTTCACGGAGCGTCACAGCGGTCGTGATGGGTACGTACTCGGTGAAAGCCAGGGATGGCCGGCGGGTGGTCGGCACCATCCGGAACCTGGCGATGGACCCGGGCGTCCTATCCACCGACGACCGTGCCCCATCCTCCCGTGGCGGAGGCGGAGAGAAATACGCGGGACGGCAAAACGCCAGACTCCGCCACCCCCGCGCCACGCCCATGCTTTTGCCCGACGCAGTATGGACGGACCGGCCGCGGACGCAGCCGATGCTCGACCCATAGGGCTTTCCCTTGCCTCCCGGCAAGGTGTGACGCGCCGACAGATACGCGCAAGTGCGCGCAAGCGATTCGCGCAGTGAAGAGATCGACACATGGTGTGATGTGGACCTCGGTGTTGCCAGGCGTGCAACGGAAAGGAACGAGCGCTCATGCGCGAGATCCTCGGAAGGCGACGCAGGCTCCTGTCCCGGCGCGGTGACGGGGGGCCTGACCTGATCAGGGCGGCCCTGACCTACGCCACGGAATGGCAGTGGCCCGTTCTCCCGGGCGTGGCGGCGGATCCGGAGGGGCGTTCCGGCTGTTCCTGCCCCGACCCGGAGTGCACGGTGCCCGGCGCGCACCCCTTCGACCCAGGGCTCCTCGCGGCCACCGCCGACGGACGTATGGTGCGCTGGTGGTGGGCCAACCGGCCGGCCGCCCCGATCATCCTGGCCACCGGGGGCAACGCCCCGTGCGCCGTGTCCCTGCCCGCGCTGCCGGCCGCCCGCGCCCTGGCCGCGCTCGACCGGACGGGCATGCGGCTCGGCCCGGTCGTCGCCTCGCCGGCCCGCTGGTCGATCCTCGTCAAGCCGTACTCCCTGGAGCAGTTGGGCGAGCTGCTCTACGCCAAGGACTTCGTCCCCGGCTCCCTGCGCTTCCACGGCGAGGGCGGCTACCTCGCCCTGCCCCCGTCCGAGTGCGGCGCGGGCCCCGTCCGCTGGGAGCGGGCTCCGCTGCCCGGCTCGTCCTCGCCCTGGGTGCCCGACGTGGAGGCCGTGGTCGACGCGGTGGTCGACGCCCTGACGCGTACGGGTGTGAGCGCGCCCGAGATGTAGGGCGCCGAGGGCGTGCCGTGGGGCGCGCGGCCGTGGAGGCTCGGTGAACGAGGCCGGTACGGCGCTGAACGGCACCGGACGCACAAAGGCCCGGTTGCTGGCGACGGGGGATGCACCAGCAACCGGGCTACTGGAACGGTAACAAGAGATCGGCGGTTAGCAAATTCCGTCTCTGTGTTTCCGGTCATCGACTGACCTGCGCCGACCGGGAGTTGTGACCGAAGTCACCCGTCCGGCGTCGGCCGTCAGCTGAGCGTGACCTGCCGGTTGGTCAGCCCGCCCCGGGCCCGGCGCTCCTCGGCGGTGAGTGGCGCGTCCGTGCCCAGGGCCTCGGCGAGGCGCTCGGCGAACTCGGCCGCCGGCTTCTCGACGTCCTGTGCGGAGACGCCGCTCGGCAGGTCCCAGACCGGCACGATCAGCCCGTGGGCACGGAAGGAACCGACCAGCCGGGTGCCCTCTCCGAGGGACGACCGGCCCGCCGCGTGCAGCCGCGCGAGAGCGTCCAGAAGCCGCTCCTCCTCGTGCGGCATGACCCACCGCAGGTGGTTCTTCTCCGGCGTCTCGCACCAGTAGGCGGCGTCCACGCCCTGGAGCCGGACGGTCGGGATGGCCGCGGCGTTGGCCCGCTCCAGGGAGGCGGCCACCTCGGGCGTGGCGTTCTCCGCGTCCGGGACCCAGAACTCGAAGCCGTCGTGCACGACTGGCTCGAAAACGCCGTCGGCGTCGAGCAGGTCCTGGAGCCGGGGCCCGTCCGCCGGCGCGCGGCGGGCCTGGACCGGCGTACCCGGCTCGGCGCTCAGGGCCCGCTGGAGGGTGTCGGCCAGGTCGCGGCTGATGTCACCGGACGGAGTGTCGTTCTGCAGGCCGAGCAGGACCGAGCCGTCGTCGCGGCGCAGCGCCGGCCAGGCCATCGGCAGGACCGTCGCCAGGGTCACGGACGGCACGCCCTCGGGCAGGCCGCCCTTCAGCGGCAGCCCGGTCGTCGCCGCCGGCACCAGCTCGCGCAGCGCCACCCAGTCGCACTCGCCGGGCAGTCCCTCGAACGGGCGCTGCACCAGCTCGGTCACGGCCTGGGCCGCGGCCCGACCGTGACACGCCTTGTAGCGGCGACCGCTGCCGCAGGGGCAGGGCTCGCGGGCGCCGACGACCGGGACCTCCGCATCGAGCTGAGGGCGCTTGGCCTTCGTCTGGGGGCGCTTCTTGGCCATCGTGGGTGTCTCCCGGTTACGGCTCTACTCGTACGGGCGCGAGCCTAGCCGTTCAGGCGGTGGCCGACGGGAACCTGTGGACAACTCCGGGACTGTGGACGACTCCAGGACTGTGGACGACCGCACGGGTTTCGCGGGACGTCCGGGAGACTGCCCGTCGCACTCGTCGCACTCGTCGCACTCGTCGCACTCGTCGCACTTGTCGCACTCATCGGCCGAAGCGTCGGGTGACTCCGTCGGCCGAACCCGTCGGCCGAACCCGTCGGCCGAACCCGTCAGCTGAACCCGTGAGCCGCCCCGCCGCCCCCCCCGAAGAGCCGGCCCGACGTGCCGTCAGCCCGACACGTCCGCGTCAGCCCAGATCGTCGAAGGCGTCCGCGAAGTCCAGCCCTGGGATGTCGGCCACCGCCGGGGCGCCCACCCGCGCGGCGAAGTCGTCGCGGCGGTGTCCGGCGTCCGGGTCGTACACATCCGCGTGGACGACGACCCAGACCGTGACCTCGCCCCGGGCGTCGTCGCGGACCCCCCAGTCGTCGGCCAGCGCGGTGATGATGTTGAGCCCGCGGCCCCCGTGTGCCGTCACCGAGGGGGTCGCCGGGGCCGGACGGGTCGGTCCGCCGCCGTCGGTCACCTCGACCAGGAGCCGGCCGCCGGCGTCCACCCGCCAGGCGGCACGTACGTCACCGTCTCCGGCCAGGGCGTCACCCAGGGGCCGGCCGTGCTTGCACGCATTGCTCAAGAGTTCCGAAAGGATCAGTACGGCGTCGTCGATGACCGATTCCGTGACTCCGCTCCTGCGCAACTGATCACGCATGCGGTGCCTTGCTTCCCCCACGCCCGAAGGGCCATGGGGAACGGCCATGCTCGACGACGTCGGCACCTCCTGTGCCACCACCAACGCCACCCCCGAGACCTCCTTTGCCCCACGCCACGGTGTGGATGCCCCATTGGCCTGAACCGGAAACCGGCCGATCCCCGCCCGGTGACGCATTCGACACACGCGGCCACGCACCGAACGCGCCGGAGCACCCCCCGTAATCAGATGGTCATCGAATGGCTGGAATGTGCCGGTTTGACTGCCGGTCCGCAGTCGTGCGCAGGCCGGCCGGCGGTCTCAGCGGCCGAGATGGTCCAGGACCGCGCGGGGCCGGTTGGTGATGATCGCGTCGACGCCGAGACGCACGCAGAGGTCCACGTCCTCCGGCTCGTTCACGGTCCATACGTGCACCTGGTGACCGGCCCGTTTCAGACGCTCGATGTAGGCGGGATGATTACGCACGATCCGTACCGAGGGACCCGCGATCCGGACGCCGACCGGCAGCCGCCCGTCGCGCAGCCGGGGCGAGACGAACTGCATGAGATAGACGGTGGGCAGTGTCGGCGCGGCGGCCCGCACCCGGTGCAGGGAACGCGCCGAGAAGCTCATCACGCGCACGCGCGTGTCGTCCGCGTCGGCCGGCGCGTCCAGCCCGAACCGCTTCAGCAGCGCCAGCAGCCGCTCCTCCACCTGCCCCGCCCAGCGCGTGGGGTGCTTGGTCTCGATGGCCAGCTCCACCCTGCGTCCCGCGTCGGCGACGAGTTCGAGCAGCCGCTCGAGGGTGAGTACGGAGGTCGCCTCCCGGTCCTCCGGCCGGTGCTCCCACTGGGGTTCCTCGCCGCGGATCCGCCACCCCTCGCGCGTCTTCCAGGAGCCGAAGTCCAGTGCCGCCAGGTCGGCCAGCTCCATCGCCGAGACCGCGCCGCGCCCGTTGGACGTACGGTTGACGCGCCGGTCGTGGACGCACACGAGGTGTCCGTCGGCCGTCAGGCGCACGTCGCACTCAAGGGCGTCCGCACCTTCCTCGATGGCCTTCGTGTACGCAGCGAGGGTGTGCTCGGGGGCTTCTTCCGAGGCCCCGCGGTGGGCGACGACCTGGATACGGTGCTGTCGTGCGTGGGTCACCGCGTCATGGTGTCACCGCGCGGGGGCAGGTGTGAGACGGCCGTGGAGGCAGGGGCGGGGCATCCAGGCCGGTATGTCTTACATTTCCTATGTAAGAAATCGTCGCGGACCCACAGCGACCGCTTATGGTGCTCTGACGGCCCGTGGGAAAAGCTGGGGCATACAAAAAAGACATGCACAGCTGCACCGCGTCGGAGCCCTCCGGGCCGGCGCGCACGAGCGTGGCTGAGTACTGCTCAGTGGGACCGAACAACAGCCGTGGACCGAGGAGAAAAGCTGTGAGCACCGAGAACGAGGGCACCGCGGTACCTCCGGCCCCGTCCGCACCCCCCGTGCCGGTGGACTCTCCCGCAGCTTCCCCGCAGCCGTCGGCGCCCCAGGGCGGCACGCCGGCGCAGCCCGCGGGACCGAACGGCGCCTCCCAGGGCCACCCCGGCGCCCCGGGCGACCCGGCGCCGGGACAGGCCCCCTACGGAGCGGCCACGCAGGGCTCGGCCCCCGACGCCTCCTGGCCGCCGCCCCCGCCGCCGGCCTCCCCGTACGCGGGCGGCGGCGCCGGTCCCGGAAGCGGTGCGGGCTTCGGCGGCGGTGACGGCTCCGGCGGCGGCTGGGGCACCCCGTACCAGCAGCCCGCACCGAAGTCCGGCGGCGGGCGCGGCGGGCTGGTCGCCGCGGTCCTGGTCGCCGCGCTGGTGGCGGGCGGCCTCGGCGGCGGCCTCGGCTACACCCTGGCCGAGAACAACGACTCGGGTTCCACCACGGTCTCCGCCTCGGACACCGGCGGTTCGGTCAAGCGCGACGCGGGCACCATCGCGGGCGTGGCCGCCAAGGCGCTGCCCAGCACGGTCACCATCGAGGCCGAGAGCACCAGCGGCGAGGGCGGCACCGGCACCGGCTTCGTCTTCGACAAGCAGGGCCACATCCTCACCAACAACCACGTGGTGGCCGAGGCGGTCGACGGCGGCAAGCTGACCGCCACCTTCCCCGACGGCAAGAAGTACAACGCCTCGGTGGTCGGCCACGCGCAGGGCTACGACGTCGCCGTCATCAAGCTCGCCAACGCCCCCTCGAACCTGACCCCGCTGCCGCTCGGCGACTCCGACAAGGTGGCCGTGGGCGACTCCACGATCGCCATCGGCGCCCCCTTCGGCCTGTCCAACACGGTGACGACCGGCATCATCAGCGCCAAGAACCGCCCGGTCGCCTCCAGCGACGGCAGCGCCACCAGCAAGGCGTCCTACATGAGCGCCCTGCAGACCGACGCCTCCATCAACCCGGGCAACTCCGGCGGCCCGCTCCTCGACGCCCAGGGCAACGTCATCGGCATCAACTCCGCGATCCAGTCCGCGAGCAACGGCCTCGGCGGCACCGGCCAGGCCGGCTCCATCGGCCTCGGCTTCGCCATCCCGATCAACCAGGCCAAGTACGTCGCCCAGCAGCTGATCAAGACCGGCGAGCCGGTGTACGCGAAGATCGGCGCGTCCGTCTCCCTGGAGGAGACGACCGACGGCGCCCAGATCACCGAGCAGGGCGTCAGCGGCGCCGAGCCCGTCGAGTCGGGCGGCCCCGCGGACAAGGCCGGCCTCAAGCCCGGCGACGTCATCACCAAGCTGGACGACCACGTCATCGACAGCGGCCCCACCCTGATCGGCGAGATCTGGACCCACCAGCCCGGCGACAAGGTGAAGGTCACCTACGAGCGCGACGGCAAGGAGAACACGGTGGAACTCACCCTGGGCTCCAAGACCGGCGACGACTGACCCCCCCGACCGCCTCCCCGCACCTCCGGCCCCCGCCCACCACCGCGTGCCGGTACGCTGTACCCGCTCCGCCCCAGGCGGGCCGGGGCAGAGGTGGGTTGCCCGAGCGGCCTAAGGGAACGGTCTTGAAAACCGTCGTGGCGGCGACGTCACCGTGGGTTCAAATCCCACACCCACCGCAGCAGGTCACAGACCTAGCAGGTCAGAAGGGGTGCCACTCTCCGGAGCGGCACCCCTTCGGCATGCGGCCTGTCTCACCCCGTTCCGGCCGTATCCCACCTCTGACCAGTGCGTGCGGCCAACCTGCGGCCAGGATTCACGGCCCCTCTGCCTCGCCCTCATGCTCTGCCAGGCCCCGTTCGATCAGGGCGTTCATCGTCGCTTCCTCGCCGTCCAGCACCTTGGCGTAGTAGCGCTGAAGAACGGCGACGCTCTGACCGGCCCGGCGGGCGGTCTCGGCCAGGCTCACCCCGGAGCGGAGCCAGAACGACACACAGGCGTGCCGCAGGTCGTACGGGATGGCCGCGAGCGGAGAGGCGACCTGCGCCGGGGTGAGAGCCTTCCGGCGGGCTTCCTTCCATACGGCGCCGTACTCCTGCGACCGGATAGGGCCGCCGCGTACGGCGCTGAACAACCGGCCTTCCGGTGTGGTCCCGAACGTCCCCAGATGGGTCCGCAGGATGGCGACCAGGACGGGAGGGATCGGCACGGGACGGACCGCGCGGCGGGCCCGGTGCTTCAACTGCCGCTCCTCGTACGGCTTGCCGTCGTCCGTCCAGGCGGAACCGACCTGAGGCCGGGCGCCGGCGAGCATGAGCCGCCCCCACCCCTCCTCCGGAAGCTCGCACTGGTCGGCGCTCAGCATGGACACTTCCTCCGGCCGCATGGCCGCGTAGTACATGCACGCGAAGAACGCGACCAGGTGGGCGCCGCGCGCCCCCTGCGCCCGTACGGCGTCCAGCAGCGTCCGTGCCTGCGTGGGCGTGGCGACGCTTCGGGTGTCCAGCTCCTCCACCGCCTTGGGCGTCTCCCAGTGGACACGGAGCAGAGGGTTGCCGGGCAGCAGCTCGTTCTCGACGGCGAGCCGCAGACAGTTGCTCAGCACGGCGCGACGCCGGCGGAAGGTGTTGGCGGCGGCCGGCTTCCCGTCCTGCCGCTTGGCCAGGTGCTCAAGCACCGTGCGCATGCGCTTGGCACTGTCCAGGTCGACCACGGCTGGCGCGTTGGCCTCCACCCACGCCAGGGCCTTGGCTTCCGGGCCCGGGGGCTCCTGGTCATGGCGTCCGGCGTTGAACCCCCACTGGTAGAGGGCACGGCGCAAGAGGGCGTCCGCAGGGCGCCCCTTCCCGGTCGGACAGAGCGCCATCGTCGCGATGGTCAGGCTTTCAGCGATGCTCGCACGATGCTTGGCCGCAGCGGTCGGCCACTTCCGGGCCGCGTGAGCGCGGGCGTGGCTGTACCAACTCGTACGGTTGCGCTCACGCACCTCCGACACGGGAAGGCCGGTCTCCGTGTCGAATGGCTCCCCCTTACGCGCCGCAGACAGCAGCTCCGACCGGCGCGAGTCGGCCAGGGTCTTGGTCGCGAACTTCTCCTGGAACTCCTCGCCACTGACCAGCCAACGGAGCTGGTAGGGGGCGGCCTTGCTGTTGCGCTTGCGGACGTTCCAGATGCGCACGTCATAGCTGTGCATTGATCTCCTTAACGGGAGAGGGGCCCCACCAGTCGGCGGGGCCCCTCTGGACGGTTCGAGGTCAGGCGCTCATCTCGTGCTTCGCCCACCACGCGTCGAGGTCGCTGCGGCGGCAGCGGAGCTGTCCGTTGGGGAGCTTGATGAGCTTCGGGGCCTTGCCGCGGGCGCGCAGGCGGTAGAAGGCGGCGCGGCTCATGTCGATCTCTTCGAGGACCTCACGGAGCTTGAGCTTTTCGGTGCCAGCCAAGGCTGTGACTCCTTCTCGGGGTGAGTCGTCCAGGGAGGGGCTCTGAGGGCCGCTACTTCCGCTACCTCCGCTACCGCGCAGGTCAGGGGCCTGTTCGGGGTAGCGGGAAGGGGTAGCGGTAGCGGATGGGTAGCGGGGCGGTAGCGGCAATCGGGGGCGGTTGCCGCTACCGCGTTGTCGCTGGTCAGGCCACGTTTTCGGTGCCGGGTAGCGGCGGTAGCGGACTTTCCGGGGGTGGGGGGCAGTAGCGGGCCCACGCGTCGGTGAGATCGGCGGCGTAGTAGCCCTTGAGGACGCTCCCGGCGGTTTTGATGTTGCGGGAGGTGATCGGCTCGTTGTCGGCCGTCATGTACTCGGCCAGCATCCGGGAGAGGCGCCGGTTGTCGAGGGGCTTGCCGTGCAGGTCGGCCCACGGGGCGTCATCCAGGGCGTTGAGCCGGTCGAGGATGGCGACGGTGGGCAGGCGGTCGATTCCGACCATGACGTGATCCCGTAGGTCGGTGAGCAGCCGGACTCCGAGGCTGCCTTTGTCGTTGGCCTTGGACGCGGTGACCAGGGACACGCAGGCTTTGCGGGCCCTCTCGGGCCAGTCGCCTCCGGCGGCATCCGCGACGGCGAGCAGGGGTTCCCACACGTCGGCCGGCCGGTCGGTCACCCCCTCGGGCATGTCCGGCCAGGCTTCCATGACTGACCCGCGGACCTGTTCGGCCCATTGGGCGAGGCGGGCACGGAGCTTGTGGCCTTCGGCTTCGTGGGTGCGGGCCCGGAAGGGTTCCACGGTCTCGGTGCGGGCCCGGCGGCGCATGCGGATGATGACGGAGCGGGACAGGATCGTGTCGGGCAGGGAGCCGAGACCGGCGACTGCGACGGCGCAGTACGAGGGGAAGGCCTGGACGGTCTGCTGTCCGCCGTCCCCGATGCACCGGTAGGTGACCCCGGTGCGGCGGTGGCCGGCGTTGAGGAAACCGCGGAGTTCCTCGTTGTCCCCGGCCTTGGGGCCGAAGACGGTGTCGATTTCGTCGAACAGGATCGTCGGCTTGGCACTGCCGGCGGAGACGGACCGGAACAGGGCGGCGGCGGACGCGTTCACGGCGGTCATGGGCTGAGGAACGAGGGTTTCCACGATCTCCAGCGCCCGGGTCTTGCCCGACCCCGGCTCGGGCGACAGGAACGCCAGGCGGGGGGTGGAGTCGAAGCAGTCGAGCAGGTGTGCGTGCGCGTCCCACAGGGCGACGGCGACGAACGCGGCTTCGGTGGGGAAGACGTTGAACCGGCGGTGGAAGGCTTCCACCTCGTACAGCAGCGCGGCCCCGTCCACGGGGGTGGCGGGTGTGGTGTCGGTCATGCGGCGGTCCTGCTTTCGGTGTGCGGGACGGGGGTCCCCGGGCAGGCGTGCTTGTGGGTGTCGTACGCGGTGACCAGGGCGGTCACGGCGTCGAGTCCGCGGGCAGTGCGGTACTCGCCGCAGGGGCAGGCCCATGCGGCGGTGGGGGTGTCTCCGGGGCGTTTGGACCAGCGGGCGCCGTCGTTGGGGCGGCGGTAGACCGGCGGGGCGTAGACGCGGATGCCGGGCCGGTCCGGGGTGGGGTCGCCGGCCGGGCGCGGGTCAGCGCGAAGAGCAGTGACGACGCCCTTGCGGGCGGCGCCTTTCGGCTCGCCCACGGCCGGCCAGGGTGCGGCCGGTCGGGCGGCATCCGGGCCGGTCGGGGTGCCGGGGATGCTCTTCAAAGGGGGGATGGGCGGGGTGCTCATGCCGCCCCCTGCTGCTGGTTGTGGGTGATGGACCAGTCCAGGGCGCTGCGCAGGGTGGCGTGGCACTCGGCCGCGGCGAGTCCGGCCGACTCCCCCGCCCTTTGAAGAGCCGCCTGGACCTCGGCCCTGGTCAGGTCGCCGGTGGCGACGAACCTTCCCAGCGCCCGCGCGGCCCGTAGCAGTGTCGTGTTGCGCCGTCCCTCGGATGCCGCGGCGACGGCGGCAGTCTCCCGGGCGAGGGCGGCGTCGACGTACGGCCGGCGGCGGGTCCCGTCGGCTGGTTCGGTGGCGGGCCGGTTGACCGGGTGCGGGGGCACCAGGAGTGCCTTGAGCCAGCCGGGCAGGGGGTGCAGCAGGGCGGGCCCGGTGGTTTCGTAGCGCTCACGGCCGATCAGACTGCCGGCGGCGACGACGTACCCGCCCCATGCCCGGGTGTCGACCAGGGGTGCGAGGGTTCCGGCGGTGTTGTGCAGCCGGACCGCGGCGGGGGCGGTGAAGTACAGGTGCGTGCCGCCGCTCGCGGTCCGGATCGTGCGCGTGCGGGGGACGGGCTGCCCGTGGCGCTCGCAGAGCGCCCCGAAGGTCGCCGCGCCGCCAGGCGCGTCCGTACTGCTGTTGCCCTTGCTCTTGTCCTTGGGTACGTCCAGGTCGACGACCAGCAGCCCGGAGGGGCCGCATGCGATGCCGACGTTGAACGGTGCCGTCGACCACGCGGCACGGATGCGGTCCGGGTCGGTGGTGGCCCGGTCCTCCCACTTGCGGTGCCCGGTGGCGCACGGCCCGGTGCCGGGGCACGCCTTCTCCCCGTGCAGGGCGGGGACCTTCGAGCCAGGGCGGAGGGGGAAGACGCGCCAGCCACGTCCGGCGGCGGCCAGAGCGGCACGGAGCAGATGCTCGTGCTCACTCATGCCGCCGCCTCCAGCGCGGGAGCGAGGGCGGCCAGGGCGGCGGTGCCGATGTGGTGGGTGTAGGCGGGTGGGATGCACTCGCGGATGCCGTCGCGGTTCATCCACGGCACCCCCAGCACGTCCCGGGCGAGGGCGACGCCGGAGAAGTTGCCGACGAACTGGCCGTAGTGTCCGGGCGGGACGGGGCGGCCCATCTTGGCCTGCGGCACAAGGTGGGCGGGGTGGTGCGGCTGCGCCAGTTGGAAGCCGCCGCCGGTCTCGAAGAACCGGTGGCGGTAGTTGGCCAGGGCGAACATCTGCCCGCACAGCATCACCGGAGCGCGCAGCTTGGGCACCGCGCCGCCCACGTTCTCCATCACCCACGGGCGCCCCGTCGCCTCCAGGGCGGTGCGGGTGGGGGCGATCAGGTTGGGGTGGATGTTGCCCTGGAGGCGCTGGCATTCGGTGTCGTGCTGGCACGGCGGGGACGCGTGGATGAAGTCGAATCCGGCACCGTGGGCCAGGACGAACGCGATGGCGTCGGCCTGGACGAACCGGTACGGGTAACGGGGCTGCGGGTCCTTGTCGACGCCGGTCACGTCGAATCCGGCGTCCGCGTAGCCTTTGGCGGCGCCGCCCTGGCAGCAGAACAGATCCAGCAGCGTCGGGCGCCGGCCGCGCACTCGCCGGATGGGGGCGGGTTGCGTCATGCTGGGAGACCTCCAACAGGTCTGTTGAGGACGGTTGGGCACGGGCGACCCCGACTTCTTGGCGGAATGGGGGGTCGCCCGTGGCGTAGCTAGGTGTTCTTGCCGCGGAAGAGACGCAGGGTGATGCCGCCGACGCCGATGGGTCCGGCGGCGGCGCCGATGGCGGCGGCGGTGTGGACGGCGAAGTCGAGCAGGGCGAGAAATGCGGCCACGAGACCGAAGACGCCGATCACTCCCGCGCCGGCGACGGCGAGGGGGAAGAGGTACGCGCGGGCCGGGCGGCCGGTGTGGGTGTCGTGGTGGACGACGATGACGACCGGGTTGCCGGTGGCTTCGGCGCGGCGCCAGTCGTCGGCGGGGATGTGCGGGGTGATGATCCCCGGCGGGTCGCGGTGGGCCATGACGGGTCTCCTTCGGGTAGCGCGACGGGCCCGTGCTGGGGTGCGGTGCGGGCCCGTGCGGGTGGGTGTCAGGCAGGTGTGAGGGAGGCGTTACGGGAGGCTGTTAGGGCGCGTAACACCTCGTTCGCCTAGGGGTTTGGGTGTTAGGCGCCCTAACAGCGTTACGGCTGTCAGGGGGTGTTACGCCGCAGCCATGGCGGGGATGATCCGCCACCTGCCGGTGGTGTTCGTCGGCTCCAAGCGGCCCTCCACAGCGGCCTCCTTCAAGCGGAGGGAAACCCACGACCGGGAGAGCCGGTTGCGGTCGCACCAGTCGGTGAAGTCCTTGGGGCCGACGATCATCTGTCCGGCTTCCTCGAACTCCGCGAGCGCGCGAGCGAACAGTTCCCGGGCCTCCTCGGGGGAGGGCTTGCGGCCGGTGTCCTGCCCGAAGATCGGCTGTTCGTCGCCCTGCTCGGCCTCGGGGAGGTCGGCTTCGGGGTCGATACCGGCGTCCTCAGGGTCCACGGGCGAGCGACCGTGCTGCGGCATGTCGTCCCCTTCGTCGTCCACGACGGTGAGCCGTGCCGCACCGGCCGCCGGGGCGGTGGTGTCGGTGCGGCCGGTGTAGGCGTTGCCGGCGACGCTCACGGCTGCTCCGGCGGTGACGGGGTCGGCGGTGGCGCCGTTGCGTGCGGCCCAGGTGGCCAGCAGTTCCATGACGGGCACGGCCCGGTGGGTGAAGCGGCGGGT
The DNA here is from genome assembly GCF_044768905.1 of Streptomyces sp. NPDC090994. Lineage (NCBI taxonomy): Bacteria > Bacillati > Actinomycetota > Actinomycetes > Kitasatosporales > Streptomycetaceae > Streptomyces > Streptomyces sp. NPDC090994. The sequence goes on along the minus strand of NZ_JBIVWS010000006.1, from coordinate 124,187 downwards.
GCGGCCCGGGGAGGGGTAGCGGTCCTCGGGGATGCCGGGGGAGACGACGTAGCAGTATCCGGGCCGGCGGTTGCCCCAGGCGCCGGGGTGGGCGCCCGCGGCCAGGACCTCATCCGGCAGGCAGAACCCTTCGTCGCGCGGGTCGCAGCCGAGCGCGATCACGGACGGCAGCGAGGCCCGGGTGGAAGTGGACATCTGGTCATAGGACGGGCGCTGAAGGGACACGATCAGCGAGATCCCCGCGGACCGGGCCTCCTGCGCGATGCCAGTGAACGCGTCGTCCCCGAGTGCGCGCAGGGTGTTGGCGGCTTCCTCGAACCAGGTGACCAGGAACTGCATGCCCGGGCAGCCGCAGGGGCGTCCGTCCGGCCGGCAGGTGTGCTCGGGGTCGTTCTGCTGCCCGGCGGCGGCGGGGACCCACTGGCGGTAGCTGTGGGCGCCGAGCCAGCGGGTGCGGGCGGGGATGACTTCCTGGACGGTGGCCACCATGACTTCCGTGTCGGTGCCGCCCTCAACCGCCCAGTCGAGACCCTCGCGCAGGGGCGCGAAGTCCTGGAACGCCTTGGGGTCGGAGAACCACACGATGACGTCCCGCCGCGAGAGGATCTCGGTGGCCAGGTTCAGGGCGGTGTCGCCCTTGCCCGACCCGGTGCCGCCCGCGATCAAGACGTGGGTGGAGTTGCGGCCGGCTTCGGGGTCGCCGGGCAGCCACATGACCAGCGGGGCCCCGTCGTCGTACCGTCCGATGACCAGCGGCTCAGCGATCGAGCCCCCCAGGTTGGAGGGGCCTTCCCACTCCACCACGTCCGCGAGCATGTCCTCGGGGACGATGACCAGGTCCCCGCGCCGGTTCGAGTCGGGGTCGGGCGTGTAGCGCACGGCACTGGTCGGCAGGTCCAGGGCGGAGGCGATGTTGCCCAGGGCCTTGGCCATGTCGTCGTTGGTCTGCTCACCGGCCGCGAGCGCGACCGGGGCGGTCACCCGGTTGGGTTCCACCTTCGCCGCGCCGATCTGCGCACGGGCCAGACCGATCTTCTCCATCAGGCCCTTGTCTGCGCTCTCGCCGGACGGGTCATCGTTGCGGCGCAGCACCATCCGCACGTTCCACGACAGAGCGACGACCGGGCCGCCCATGAGGAACAGGTCGTCCAGCGGCCCGGCGGCCGGACCCGCGAGGCACGCGGCGGTCAGCCACGCGGACCCGGCGGCCACGGTGATCGCGGAGTGAAGACGGCGCTGCTGGCTGGTCGACTTCCCCGCCCACCAGGTCGCAGCCGTCAGGGCCCCGGAGGCGAGCGTGAGGCCGACGCCGGCCGCGGCCGAGTCGCCCCACCGCCAGTTCCCGAGCACACCGGCCAGACCGGTGGCGCCGACCCCGAGCCACGGCGGCAGGTGCGGCATGGCCCGACGTGCCAGGTAGCCGCGGACACTGCCCCCGTCCCTGTCACCGGCCAGCAGACCAACACCGCCGTAGACCCCGGCGGTGTTGTCGTTCAGGTAGTCGCTGTGCCGCCCGCGGCGGCCACTGTTGCGTGCCATCAGCCCGTCTCCTTACTGCTGGGCCCAGTTCATGACCGGCCGCTGGGGCTTGCGGGCGCGGTGGCGGACCCGGTTGATCTCCTCCTCGAACTCCTGCTGGAACACCGCGTAGCAGGCGGCGGCGTTCTTCGCGGCGTCGCGCAGGTCGTCGGCGGACTTCTGCATCTTGCGGGCCACCTTCGCCGCGCGGATGCGGGAGCCGAACGCGCGCCCCTCCGGGTCCGGGACAGCGGCCAGGACGCTCTTGAGGATCTCGGCGCCCATCGCGACCTCGATGGAGAGGGTCACGGCGGCGGCCCGCAGGGTGTTGCAGTAGTTGCGCACCTGCGCCGGCGACGTGAACTCCGGCGCAGGCAGCAGCGCTTCGGCATGCGCGCGGCCCCCGCCCGTGCGGGCCATGCCGTTCTTGGTGTTGTTGACGGTGACGTTGATCGGCGGGACGAACGATCCGCCCATCGCGCCGACGAAGCCGCCCGCGGCGGCGCCGACGTTGGCGAACTTGTTGCCCTTGCCGTTGCCGGCGGCGCCGCCGGTACGCGTGGATGCTGCCATCAGAGCAGGTCCCTTCGGGTCAGTGGGTACGGCGGACGATCAGCCACGCGGACTGGGCGAGGATCAGGGTGAGCAGCCACCACAGCTCCAGTGCGCCGGCGAGCGGACCGGCCGCGGCGGCGGTGGCGAGCCAGGCCAGCGCGGAGGCGAGCAGCCCGGCCAGCGCGATGCGCCAGGCCAGGACGGTTCCTGCGGCGGGGCGGCGGCGCTGCATCAGCAGCAGCCAGACCAGCGGTCCGGCGGCGGTGGGGGCGAGGATCAGCCCGGACCACCACGCCATGACGTGCAGCAGCGCGGCCACGACCAGGGCCAGCAGGGCGAGCCCGGTCGGGGCCAGGGCGTGGCGGAAGCGCCACAGCAGCCGGCCCGCGAAGCCGAGGGCCTCGCGGGTCAGCGACGGACGCTCGGGGACCACGACGACGAACGGCTCCTGACGGCGCCGGCCGCGCTGGCGGGGGATACGGACGGTGGTGACGCCGGCGGCAGTCTTCACGCCGCGGGCACGGGTACGACTGGACACAGGAACACTCCTGTTCAGGAAGTCGGAGAGAGTGCAGAGCGTCGTGCGGTCAGGTCATGCACCAGCCGGAGTCGCAGCCGCTGTCCCATTCGTCGAAGGGCAGGGTGTCGACTCCGTCGGGGATCGCGGCGCGCAGGGGCCGGTTGAAGCGGGTCAGCCAGACGTGGTCTTTGCCGAGTTCGTCGCGGCGCCGGTTGAGGAGTTCTTCGAGCTGGCACGCCTTCTCGAACAGCTCGGGTTCGTTGCGGCGCATGTCGTGCCAGGTCTCGGGCCGGTGGAACGGGCAGAACCAGCACGACGACTTCGGCGGCACGGGCAGACCGGCAGCGCGGATGATGCGGGCGCAGTCGATGCGGCGGATGCCGCGTTCCAGCAGCGGGTATTCGATCCGCTCGTGCGGCTCGCACCGCCGGTTGTTGGCCCGCTGGATCTCGTCCAGGCTGATGCCGATGCCGACCGTGGCCGGCGCGTCCTTGGTGGCGCCGCGCCGTTTGAGTTCGTCGGCTATGACCTTGATTTTGAACTGGGCGGTGCAGGAGCGGGTGCCGGGGGCCCCGTTCGACATGCGCACCGGAATCTTCAGCGAGCGGGAGCCCTCCCGGGTGAGATCCTGGAGCAGGGTGCGGACCTCCCCGGAGCGTTTCATCACCCGGTCCAGGACGACCAGCTCTATGCCGTGCTCCTGGGCGTAGGGGATGGCGTACTGGCGCAGATAGCGCAGGGTGCCGGGGTGCTCGGAGTCGTCCCCGACGTTCGCCATCAGGAACGTGCGGTAGTCCAGCTCACCCGTGGCCGCGAGGACCAGGGCGGCGGTGGACTGCACGCCACCGCCGAAGCTGAACGATTTGACCGGAGCCGTAGCGGTCTGACTCATCGCGCCTCACCGCCCGCGATCACAAGCTCAGCGTCGCCGGCGTGCCCGGCATCGCGGAGTTCCTGGTACCGGGTGGAGACCCACCCGACCGACCAGCCGCACAGCTCCGCGGCCTGCCGCACCGGTAAACCGGCGCCGAACGCGGCGGACACGACCTTGCGTGCGCGGTCCTCGGGGAACTTCTCGGCGGCCGGGCCCAGCGCCAGCAGCGCGGCGCGTTCACGCTCGGCCCGCTCCTCGCGCTCAGCGCGTTCACGGCGTTCACGCTCGGCCCGCTGCCGGCGCTCCTGCTCGCGGCGTTCGGCGGCTTCGCGTTCAGCGCGTTCACGCTCCCGCTCGGCCTGTTCACGCTCGCGTTCGCGGCGTTCACGTGCCGCCCGCTCGGCAGCCTCCCGGGCGGCTTCCTGCTCCCGCTCTTCCCGCCGGGCACGCTCTTCCCGCTCGGCCTTTTCACGGAAGAGGGCGGCTTCGTGTTCACGCTGTTCACGCGCCAGCGCGGCGGCGTGCTCGCGTTCCTCCCGGGCCTCACGCCGGGCGGCTTCCTCCCGCTCCCGCTCGCGGCGTTCGGCCGCCTCACACTCAGCCTGCCGGCGTTCTTCCAGGGCGGTGACGGCGGCGGCAATGGCCCGGCGGTAGGCCAGGCCCGTCTCCGCGGTGACGATCAGCAGCAGCGGCGCGACCGCGTGCACGGCCACCCCGACCATGTCCCCGGCCAGCGCGGAATCCGCGACGTTCAGCGCCAGGGTCATGCAGCCGGTCATCCACCGCAGCGCCACCGGCCACCGCCCACCGCGCCCGCCCAACCGGGCCAGCACGGCATCCAGGCGGACCACGATGACCACCGCGGCGTCAACCACGAGGGGCAGGATCGGGGCTGTCCAGTCCCACTCGTCCGGCGTGTGTGCCGCGGCGAGCGGGGTCACGGTCAGGATCGAATACAGCATCGCGCCCGCCACGATCAGCCACGTGCCGGCCGACAGCGCGCGTTCCGCTGAACGGATCTGGTCGCTGTTCACGCGCCCGCCCCCGTCCATGAACGCACCTGAACGGCAGCGATCAGCACCACCGCAGAGGCGGGGTCGTCAGGGTCCTGGCTGTCCTCGACCCACGTCCACGCGGCGCCCGGAACCGGCTCGAAGCCGAGCACGCCGAGCGCCTCCGCGCGTTCCGTGAACGTCGGCACCGGGGCGGCCCGGTCGAAGGAGTACTCCGGCCACCGGGCGGCGGTGTTCATGAGGACGACGTACAGGCGCCAGCGTCCCTTAGACACGGACATCTGCGCCGTGAATACCCCGGCGGTCATGCCACGACCGGCGCGTCGGCGCCACCCTGGTTGGCCAGGTCCCGCCGTGCGGCCAGCACCCGGCGGCGGGCCCGGCGGACACGCCGCGCGTCCAGCTCGCTCGGGGTGCGGTCAAGCGTCATGATCTGCGCGTCGACCAGGTCGACCTCCGCCAGGATCAGCGGCATCTCCTGCTCGATGGCGTCCATCTCCGCGTTCGTCGGTTCCATCCACGGAGCGAACGCGGTAACAGCGTCCTGAAGTGTGACGATGTGGCTCATTGGGTCGTGGTCTCCCTAGCAGGTGAAACGGCCCGAACAGCGCCCCCGGTGTTCCAGCACCGGGGGCGCGCGCCGTTGGAGCGGTACTTCCGGCTCCCCGCGCTCCCGCCCGTACGTCGCCACGCAGTACGCGGGATGGACGGGCGGGAGAGGCAGCCGGCCCGCAGCGTCACGCGCTACGGGACCGAAGTCGGACCGGACTTCCGTGCGGCGCCGCCGATCGGTCCATAACGGGCGGCGCTCAGGGTCTTCGTCGGTGCATCGGGTGTCCTTCCGGCGAGGTCAACAGGGGGAAAGCACTGCAAGGGGGATCACGTCCCCACTCTCCGGCCGTTGCTCGCGGTCGCCGGGCCACCTCGCCAGTACGGGCCGAAACCCTGTTCCACCTGGCCTTTAGCGGGATTGCAGCGTCCCCGCCCTGTGCATTAGCGCAGCCCAAAGAAGGCCACTAGCCCCCACTGTCCTAGGACTGCGGTTCGCTTGAGAAGACAATGGCACGCAGTCCCAGGACAGTCAACAGTCCTGGGACTGTGCTTCACTGGTCGATGTCGACGGGAGGTTCTGCATGGCGCCGAAGTGGCGAGAGCTTGCGGACCGGATCGCAGAGAAGATCCGGTCTGGCGAATACGCGCCCAATCAACAGTTGCCGCAGATCAGGGACTTGGTGGAGGCCGGTGAAGGCTCCAAGTCCACTGTTCACGCGGCCTACAAGGCGCTGGAAGCCGAAGGTCTGGTGACGTCTTCCCGTGGGCACGGCACGGTCGTCCGCGACCGGCCACCGCTCAAACGACTGGGAATCGAGCGGTACGACAAAGCCAAATGGAGGGACGGCGACGAAGTCGCCTTCATCGCTGACCGGGTTGCGTCCGGCCGCTCGTACCGGCGCAACGAGCAGACGCAGACGGTCAGCAAGGTTCCGGCGCCACCAGCAGTGGCCGCAGCGCATGGCTTGCCCGAAGGGGCCGACGTCTACGCACGCGCACGGTTGGTCAAGGAAGGAACGCAACCCACACACACCCTGACCAGCTACTACCGCCCGGAGCACGTTGAGGGAACGCGCATCGTCGACCCGACTCCGGGGCCGGCCGGTAGAGGCGGTGGCTTCCGCGTGCTGTACGACGCGGGATACGAAATCGATCACATGCGGGAGACGCTGTTCGCCCGGGTGCCCACCCCTGACGAAGTGCAGCTCTTGCAGCTTGCCCCCGGGGAGTGGGTCGTAGAACTGCATCGAACGACGTTCACGGCCGATGGCACGGTGGTCGAGTTCGCGCTTGGCGTGCACGCGGCTACGCGCTTCTCATGGACGTACGACTTCGAGGTGCCCGACTCGGCGGCGGAAGGTGGAGCGGAGAAGTGATCTCGCAGCAGTCATGGGAGGACGCGCGTCGCCTCTGGGACTTCCAGCAGATGGGCCACGAGGTGCGCCCATGCTCGGTCGCCATCGGCCTAGGCAGTCATGATCTCGGGGTCGCCGACACCGCGGCGGCCCTGTACCACGACGGCATGGCGCCACTGATCGTTTTCACGGGAGCGACTAGCCGGACCACCCGTGAGCGGATGCCGCGCGGTGAGGCGGAGCACTACCGGGAGAGGGCCGTCGAACTCGGCGTGCCGCCGGACGCCATCCTCGTGGAGCCAGACGCCCGGAACACAGGAGAGAACGTCAGGTTCTCGCGCGCGCTGCTTGCTGATCAGGGCGTCACCGTGTCGTCGGTCTTGCTTGTCTGCAAGCCGTACGAGGAACGGCGCGCGTACGCGACGGCACGCAAGCTATGGCCCGAGGTGGAGTGGATCTGCGCTTCAGCGTCGATGACCTTCACGGAGTACGTTGCTTCGATCGGTGACGAACGCCTAGTCATCGACATGCTGGTTGGAGCCCAGCAACGGCTGATGATCTATCCGGACGAAGGATTCATGATCCGTCAAGAGATCCCGGCGGACGCCGAGACGGCGTATCGCCGTCTTGTCGCGGATGGCTTCACGAGCCGTCTCGTTCCGACTGCGGCGACACACGACTGAGGGGCCCTGCGGCCAACCTGTGGCCAGGAATCAGCCTGCCAGGCCCGGGAGGACCGCAAAGGCCCTGGTCACAGGCCGGTTCCTCTCGCGGTAGGGGCCGCTCTTGAAAACCGTCGTGGCAGCGATGTCACCGTGGGTTCAAATCCCACACCCACCGCGCAGAGAACGGCCCCTGACCAGGCAAGACGGTCGGGGGCCGTCCGTCGTCAGGTGGGTGGTGCGGGGTGTCAGGGCCGGTGTCCCGTCATGCGGGCCGCTGAGGTGAGGGTGGCTCGGGCCTCGGGTTCGGTGAGGCCGGTGTGGAGGGCCGCGTCGAGGAGGGCGTCGGTGAGGGCGGGGCCGAGGCCGTTCTCGTAGGCGCGGCAGGCTGCCCAGAACAGGCGGGTGTTGCGCTGGCCCTTGTGGGCGGAGCGGACGAACTGGACGAGGCCCTGGCCGTGGGCGGTGCCGGCGGAGGGCGTGGAGCGGCGGGTGCGGGGCGGGGGGAGCAGGAGGCGCAGGAGGGCGCGCGGGCAGGGTGCGGGCGCCAGGTGCGCGGTCCCGGGGGCGATGGCGTACACGCCGTGCCGGGTGCGGGAGCCGGGGCCGACGAGGTAGCCGCCGGCGCCGCGGACGTCGATGCCCGGGGCGAGGCGGCCGGCCGAGTTGGGGACGACGACGTCGGGCGGGCCGGTCAGCCAGAGGTGGCGGCCGCCGCTGGGGGTGAGGACGACCACCGTGGGCGGGATCGTGAACAGGTGCCGCAGGGCCAGTTCGCGCAGGGCGGTCGAGGAGTCGCCGTCCGGTTTCGTGTCCAGGTCGATGCCGATGAGGTGGTGCGGCGGCAGGCCGCAGGCGATGCCGTAGCCCGTGGCCCAGGGGGCGGCCGTGAACAGTTCGCGGATGCGGGCGGGGTCGGTGGAGGCGTCGTGGACCCCGTGGCCCGGGCGTCCGCACTCGCCGCGGCAGGGAGCGGGTCCGTCGGGGGCGTCGCGGTGGGGGGACCGCAGGGCCGGGAGCTTGGTCCGGGAGAGCGGGATGACGGCCAGTCCGCGTTCGGCGGCTGACAGGGCGTGTGCGAGGGCCGGCGTCGTGGCCTGCCGAGGGGTGGTGGCCATGACTTCATTTTCGTATGCGTGTTCGATGAAGGGAAGGGGGGTGCGCGGGGCGCGCGGGTGCGGGGCGGTGGGGACGGCGGTGCCGGAACGCTTCACCTCTTGCGGCGTTTGGGGTGTTGGCGTCTCTCCTGTCCTGAGTGCGACGCAAGGGTGCAAAGGGGTTTATCTACTTGTCCTCACGCTTGAGGGCGAATCAGGGCTATGGGGGTGGTTCGCCGGTGACCCGATGGGCAACTCTGATCACGCGACGTCGTGCACGGCGCCGGGGCGGATGGCCAACTGCCCTGGTGAACAGGCTGGTTCAGGTACTTCTCGTGTCGCCGGCAGCGGCCGGTGCGCACCTTCAGGAGGAACAACATGGCAAGCATCCGTACCGCTCGCGTCATCGCCGCCGTCTCCGCCCTGCCGCTCGCCGCCGCCCTCTTCGCCGGCGTGGCCACCGCTGACAACGGCGCCTTCGCGGACGACGGATCGAACGCGACCGCCTCCGAGGCCTACGCCGGCGTCATCGGCAGCGGCGTCGGTGACGACAACAACGGCAACTCGGCGACCACCCAGCAGCAGGCGGTCGGCTCGGGCGCCTCGAACCAGAGCAACACCGCGCAGGTCGACGGCTCCGCGTTCACGGCCATCAACCAGGGCAACGAGAACGTCGCCGTCAACTTCACCCCGCTGTGGTGATGAGCTGAGGGACCGGTGCGGGTGCGCTCACCGGCACCGACCCGGTCCCTCCCTCCGAAGTGTGGGTGTGCTTCATGGGGTCGCAACACGTCGGCGCGGCGGTACTCCGGTACCGTCGCGCAGGCGGTTTCCCCGCCGGGCGCCCGCCCTGCGGGCCCACTCTCCGGGCCCACTCTCCGGGGCCACTCTCCGCGCCCATCCTCCAGGCCGACCCCCAGGGGTGAACCCTCATCCGCCCTCCACCCCTCGTCCACCTACAGGAGGTGCGGCCGGCCCCGCCCCTACAACCTGAGGCGGAGCCCGCTTCGGGACCTGCGGGCGATCCGGGGCGGTACCCGTCGCTCATAGCGTTGAGACATGACCACACCCGTCTGCACCAGGGCTTCGGACGCCGCCAGGCCGGCGACGCAGACCTCGCCGTACCAGCCGTTCTCGTACCCGTCCTTCGCGTCGTACGTGAAGGCCCGGCAGCCGGTGCTGCTGCGCACCGCCCGGTCGCTGACCGCGAACCCCAGCGACGCGGAGGACCTGCTGCAGACCGCGCTCACCAAGACGTACGTCGCCTGGGAGCGGATCGAGGACCACCGCGCGCTGGACGGCTATGTCCGGCGGGCCCTGCTGAACACGCGGACGTCGCAGTGGCGCAAGCGCAAGGTCGACGAGTTCTCCTGCGACGAGCTGCCCGAGCCGGAGCCCGTGCCCGGCGGGAGCGACCCGGCCGAGCAGCAGGCGCTGCACGACGCGATGTGGCGGGCGATCCTGAAGCTGCCCGCCCGCCAGCGGGCGATGGTCGTCCTCAGGTACTACGAGGACCTCAGCGAGGCCCAGACGGCCGAAGTGCTCGGCGTCTCCGTCGGCACGGTGAAGTCGGCGGTCTCCCGCGCCCTGGGCAAGCTCCGCGACGACCCCGAACTCCACCCTGAGCTGGGCATATCCCGGTGATTCGGGGAACCGGCACGGGCTGCTCCGGATGCCGGTGAGCGGCCGGGCGGGCCGTCCCGACCCGGTCGGCCGGTGATCGATCACCGGTACCTAGTGACATACCGCCTGGTACGTGCGCAGAATCAGCGCACCCCTTACCGCCGCGTAGGCAATGTCGCCCCGGGAGGTCACCGTGCTGAGCACGATGCAGGACGTACCGCTGCTCATTTCCAGGATCCTGACCCACGGGTCGACGGTCCACGGCACCTCCCGGGTGACCACCTGGACCGGCGACGGGGACCCGCACCGCCGTTCCTTCGCCGAGATCGGCGCCCGCGCCGCCCAGCTCGCGCACGCCCTGCGCGAGGACCTGGGGGTCGGCGACGACGACCGCGTCGGCACGCTCATGTGGAACAACTCCGAGCATGTCGAGGCATACTTCGCGATTCCCTCCATGGGCGCGGTCCTGCACACCCTCAATCTCCGCCTCCCGCCCGAACAGCTCGCCTGGATCGTGAACCACGCGGCCGACCGCGTCGTGATCACCAACGGCTCGCTGATCCCCCTGCTCGCCCCCCTGCTGCCGCACCTGAAGACGGTGGAGCACGTCATCGTCTCGGGGGCCGGCGACCGGACCCCGCTCGAAGGGGCGTCCGCCCAGGTCCACGAGTACGAGGAGCTGATCGCCGGGAAGCCGGCCGCGTACGACTGGCCGGAGCTGGACGAGCGCGCGGCGGCGGCCATGTGCTACACCTCCGGCACGACCGGCGACCCCAAGGGCGTGGTGTTCAGCCACCGCAGCGTCTACCTGCACTCCATGCAGGTCAACACGGCCGAGTCGATGGGGCTGACCGACCAGGACACCTCACTGGTGGTAGTGCCCCAATTTCATGTAAATGCATGGGGTTTGCCCCATGCGACCTTCATGACCGGCGTGAACATGCTGATGCCGGACCGGTTCCTCCAGCCCGCGCCGATCGCCGCGATGATCGAGTCCGAGCGGCCGACGCACGCCGCCGCCGTCCCCACCATCTGGCAGGGCCTGCTCGCCGAGCTGACCGCCCGGCCCCGGGACGTCTCGTCGCTCACCCAGGTGACCATCGGCGGCTCGGCCTGTCCGCCCGCGCTGATGGAGGCGTTCGACGCGCTCGGCATGCGGGTCCGCCACGCCTGGGGCATGACCGAGACCTCCCCGCTGGGCACGGTGGCCCGGCCGCCGGCCCACGCGATCGGCACGGACGAGGAGTTCGGCTACCGCCTCACCCAGGGCCGGTTCGCGGCCGGCGTCGAGGCCCGCCTCACCGGGCCGGGCGGCGAACGCCTGCCCTGGGACGGCGAGTCGGCCGGTGAGCTGGAGGTCCGGGGCCCGTGGATCGCCGGCGCCTACTACGGCGGACCGGCCGCCGAACCCCTCCGCCCCGCCGACAAGTTCAGTGCGGACGGCTGGCTGAAGACGGGCGACGTCGGCACCATCTCCCCCGACGGCTACCTCACCCTCACCGACCGCGCCAAGGACGTCATCAAGTCCGGCGGCGAGTGGATCTCGTCCGTCGAGCTGGAGAACGCGCTCATGGCCCACCCCGACGTCGCCGAGGCCGCCGTCGTCGCCGTACCCGACGACAAGTGGGGCGAGCGTCCGCTGGCCACCGTCGTCCTCCGGGAGGGCGCCGAGGCCGGCTTCGAGGCCCTGCGCGCCTTCCTCGCCGAGGAGCGGGGGATCGCCAGGTGGCAGCTGCCGGAGCGCTGGACGGTGATCGATGCGGTGCCGAAGACGAGCGTCGGCAAGTTCGACAAGAAGGTGCTGCGCCGCCGGTACGCGGCCGGGGAGCTGCCCGTGACCCGTCTGTGACGCCGGTACGCGGTCGGGGGCCGGTCCGTGACCCGCCCGCGTCAGCGGTACGTCGCCGGGGAGCTGCCCGTGACCCGTCTGTGACGCCGGTAGGCGGCCGGGGGCCGGTCCGTGACCCGCCGCGTCAGCGGTACGTTGCCGGGGAGCTGCCCGTGACCCGCCCGCGCCACCGGTACTCCGCCGGGGAACGGCCCGTCACCCGCCCGCGTCAGCGGTACTCCGCCGGGGAACGGCCTGTCACCCGCCCGCGCCACCGGTACTCCACCGGGGACCGGCCCGTCACCCGCCCGCGCCGCCCGTGCGCGGTCCGGGAGCTGTCCGTCACCCGCCCGTGACGCCCGTGACGCCCCTGCCCCGGCGCGAGCGCACCGCCGTCGTCGCCCAGCCCAGCACCAGCCACGCCCCGGCCACCGCGCACACGCCGCCCCAGCCCCAGTGGGTGAAGGCGGAGCCCGCGAGGGCCGAGGCCGTGGCGCCGCCCGCGAAGCCGGCGACGACGTAGGCCGTGTTGGCGGTGGCCGGGGCGGAGGTGGTGGTCAGGGCGAGGGTCTGGTTGGCGACGTGGGAGGCGACCAGGGCCGCGTGCACCAGGACCGCCGCCGCGCACAGCGCCGCCATGACGTGACCGCCCAGCCAGAACAGCGGCACCGAGACGGCGGCCACCACGTACGCGGTCCGTACGACCCTGGCGGCACCGAACCGGTCCACCAGCCCGCCCGCCAGCGGGGCGACGACACTCGCCGCCAGCCCGAAGAGGCCGAACAGCCCCGCCGCGGCGGTGGTCATGCCGTACCCGCCGTCCCCGTCCCCGGTCAGGAGCAGCGCCAGCGAGGTCCACATGGCGCTCCAGGCGCCGTACATCCCGGCCTGGCGCACGCACGCGCGCCACAGGTCCGGCGAGCCGCGCAGCACCCCCGGCAGCGCGGCGAGCCCGGCGAACAGCGGTCCGCCGTGCCGGGGCGTCTCCCGGGGCAGGACGGCCGCGGTCGCCACGCCCAGCACGGCGGTCAGGACGGCGGCGCCGAGGAAGACCCAGCGCCAGCCGAAGGCCTGCCCGGCCAGCCCGCCGGCGACCCGGGCCGCAACGATGCCGGTGAACAGGCCCGCGATCACGGCCGCGACATGCCGGGCCCGGTGGTGGGCGGGGGCGCGCTGGGCGACCAGCGGGACGAGGAGCTGCGGTACGACGGTGGCGGCCGAGGCGACCAGGACGGCGCCGGCGAGGGCGTACGTCCCGTTGGTCGCCGCGCCGGCGACCAGGGCCGCGGCGGCGGTCAGGGTCAGGACGGCGACCAGCCGGCGCCGGTTGACCCGGTCCCCGAGCGGGGCGAAGAAGAGCAGGCCGGCCGCGTAGCCGAACTGCGCGACCGAGGCGAGCCAGGCCACCGCCGAGGGGGTGGAGCCGAAGTCACGGGCGATGAGGGGGAGCAGCGGGGCCGCGATGTAGATGTTGGCGGCCGTGGCGGCGGTGCAGACGGCTATCAGGGGGAGGAAGAGGCGGGAGCGGAGGGCGGGCCGCTGCCGTACGGGCGCGTCACGGACCTCGCCGTCGGCCGGGGCCCGGGTGGTCGGTGCTGCTGGTGACGACGACATGGGAGGACGTACTCCTTCACGCACTCGTGACTAACTAACTGGTTGGTTGGCTCCAACCACCGGAGTCTGCGACGCATTCCCGGCCAGTGTCAACCAAACAGTTGGTTACCGCGTGCGGCTACCCTGGCCCCATGGCAGCAAGGGACCCCGAGGCCACCAAGGCCCGGATCTTCGAGGCGGCGGTGGCGGAGTTCGCCGCGCACGGTGTCGCGGGCGCCCGCATCGACCGCATCGCGGCCGAGGCCAAGGCCAACAAGCAGCTCATCTACGCCTACTACGGCAACAAGACGGAGCTGTTCGCGACCGTTCTTGAGCACAAGATGGTCGACCTGGCCGGCTCGGTCCCCTTCGACCCGGACGACATCGAGGGCTGGGTCGACCGCCTGATGGACTACCACGCCGCCCACCCCGAACTGCTGCGCCTGCTCTTCTGGGAGGGCCTGGAGTACGGCGCCGCCGAACTCCCCCACGAGGCCGAACGCCAGGAGCACTACGCCCGCAAGGTCGCCGCCGTACGGGACGGCCAGCGGCGCGGGGTGGTCACCGACGCGATCCCCGCCCCCGACCTGCTCTTCCTGCTGGTCGCGATGACCAACTGGGCGATGGTCGTCCCCCAGATGAAACGCATCCTGGTCGGCGGCGAGACCCCCGACGCCGCCCGCCTGCGCGATTCCATCAAGGAGGCGGCGCGCAGGATCGTCGCCGTCGAGGGTCGTTAGTTGGTGCCGATCCGGGCGAGCAGTTCCACGATCCGGGCCTGCACCTCGGGGCTGGTGGACCGCTCCGCCAGGAACAGCACCGTCTCGCCCGAGGCCAGCCGCGGCAGGTCGGCCTGGTCGACGGCGGCGGTGTAGACGACGAGCGGGGTGCGGTTGAGCTGCCCGTTCGCCCGCAGCCAGTCGATGATCCCGGCGAATCCGGCGCCGGGCTCCCGGCGCTGGGTGCGCATCAGGTCCATCACGACCAGGTTCGGCCGGAACTGCCCCGCCAGCGTCACCGCGTCCGTGTCGCTCGCGGCCCGCGCCACCTGCATCCCGCGCCGCTCCAGTGTCGCCGTCAGCGCCAGCGCGATCTCCGCGTGCTCCTCGATCAGCAGCACCCGCGGCGGATGCTGCTCACTGTCCCGGGGCGCGAGCGCCTTCAGCAGTACGGCCGGATCGGCACCGTAGGCGGCGTCCCGCGACGCCTGCCCCAGCCCGGCCGTGACCATCACCGGCACCTCGGCCGCGACGGCCGCCTGCCGCAGCGACTGGAGGGCGGTCCGGGTGATCGGCCCGGTCAGCGGGTCCACGAACAGCGCGGCGGGGAACGCCGCGATCTGCGCGTCGACCTCCTCGCGCGAGTGCACGATGACCGGCCGGTAGCCGCGGTCGCTCAGCGCCTGCTGCGTACTGACGTCCGGCGCGGGCCACACCAGCAGCCGGCGCGGGTTGTCCAGCGGCTCCGGGGGCAGCTCGTCGTCCATCGGCTGCGGACGCGGCGGGTCCGCCACCTCCACGGCACCGCCGGGCCCGTCCAGCGGCTCGGGCCCCTCGGCGGCGTTCTTGTCCGGTGCCCCTATGGCGTACGACCGCCCGGTGCCCTGGGTCGGCTGCCCGATCCTGGGCGCCTGCTGCTCGGCCTGCGGATGCGGCCGGGCCGCCGTCCCCTGGGCGCCCTGGGCCCCTTGCTCCGGGCGTCCGGCGGCCGGGTCGGGCGGCGTACCGAGCTTGCGGCGGCGGCCGGAACCGTTCGGGTGGTGCGGGGCGGGCGTGGCCGTCGGCTGCTGCACCTGGGCGGCCTGCCGGTTGAACGGCACGCCCTGCCCCAGCGTCCGCACGCTGATCGACCGGCCCTGTGTCGAGTCCGGATCGACCGGGGCCGCGGCCTCGGCGGGCAGCGGCTGCGCCGCCCGGGGCGCGCTCTCCGGCGGCAGCGGGGTGCCCCGCCCGGAGGTGACGGAGGACTCCGCGGCGCTCGGGGACGCGGGGGCCTGGTGCGGTACGGGGAGGCCGGCGCCGGACGTGTCACCGGCGGCGGGCCACGACTGCGGCCGGCCGGGACCGTCCTGCTGCGGGACCTGGGGCCGGGCGTGCGCCTGCGGCTGCGCCGGTACGTGCGCCTGCGCCGGAGCGGGCGCCGGCACGGAGGCCTGGGGCTGGTGCTGCGGCTGGGGCAAGGGCTGGCCGGCCCCGGACTGCGCCCCGGCCGCGTCCACCGTGGCCTCCGTCGGGCCCGACGCCTCCGGCGGCGTGCCGACCGCCCGGCGACGACGGCCCGTCGGCGCGGTGGTGGGGTGCGGCTGCGGCGGGGTGTGGTCCTCGCCCTGATCCAGCGGAGCGGCGTCGTGCCGACCACCGTCCGCCGGCCCGACGCCGGGACCGGCCGGAGGGGCGACCGGGGCGGGGGCGGGAACGGGTACGGGGGTTTGGCCGGAGGGGGGTACGGGAGTCTGACCTGGGGCCGGCACGGTGGGCCGGCCGGGGACCGGTACGGCGGGCCGGCCCGGGGCCTGGACCGGCATCTGCCCGGGAACCTGGACCGGGATCTGACCGCCCACAGGCGGTACGGGCGTCTGGGCCGGGGCCGGGGCCGACGGCTGTCCTGGAATCGGCACCGAGGGCCGGCCCGCAGCCGGTACGGGGGCCTGGACCGGCATCTGCCCGGGGACCTGAACCTGAACCGGGACCTGATCGGTAACCGGTGCTGGTGCCTGACCGGAAGCCGGTACCGGCACCTGCCCGGCGGCCGCGACCGGCGGCTGGCCCGCGGCCGGTACCGGAAGCTGACCGGGAACCTGCTCCGCGGCCGGGACCGGCATGTGGCCCGCGGCCGACGCCGGTACGTGACCCGGCACCGGCACCGGCACCGGCCCCGCACCCGCACCCGATCCCTCACCCGGCACCGAAGCCTGCCCGGCCCCCGGGGCCACAGCAGTCCCCGGGGCCACAGGAGTCCCGGGAGCCACAGGAGTCCCCGGAACCACAGGAGCCCCGGGAGCCACAGGAACCCCCTGGGCCGCAGGGCTGACAGGAGCCCCCACCGCCCCAGAAGCCACAGCCTGCTGCCCGCCCTCCGGCGCGGCCGGGCGGTCCGCTTCGGCCGGGGGCAGGGCGAAGACCTGCCGGGGGCCCGCCTCCTGCGCGGCGGCGCGCTCGGCCGCCGAGGCCAGGGCCCGGCGCCGGCGTCCGGTCGGCTGGTCCGCCTCGGCCTGCTCGGCGGCCTCGCCGCCCTGCGCGGGAAGCGCCGGCGGCAGCGCGTGCTGCGCACCGTCGGCGCCCAGGGCGCGTCGGCCGGAGGCCTCGTGGACGGGAGTCCCCTGCGCCGGCGCGGGAACCCCGCGCGGCGGAACCGTCCCGCCCAGGTTGTTGCCCGTGGCCGCGGTCCCGGCGGCGTGCTCGGCCGCGGTGACGACGGCGCCCTCGGAGACCCCGGGAAGCCCGGTGGCCGCCTCCAGGGCGGCCGGACCGCCGCCCGCCTCGGCGGGCCGCCCGCGTCGCCGCCCCGTGCCACCGGACCCCTCGGCCGGAGCCGGAGCCGGAGCCGGAGCCGGGAGCGGCGGGGCCGCCTCGGGTTCCGGAGCCGCGCGGCGCCTGCGCCGGCCGGTCGGCGTGCCGGCTTCCGTCCCGTCGCCCCCGGCGGGGCCCCCGACCTCGCTCTCCAGGAAGGCGTCGACCGAGGCCCGCCGGGCCCGTCGCCGCCCGCCGCCACCGCCCGGCCCCTGCTCACCGGGTACGGTCCCGTCCGCCCCGGGAACCGGACCGTCCTGCACCGCTTCCTGCGCCGCTTCCTGCGCGGCCTCCGGCACCGGCGCCGTTTCCGGCACCGCGACGACCCCGCCAGGAGCCGGAACGGAGGCCGGAACGGCCCCCGCCCCGCCCCCGATCGGCACTTCGAGGACGTACGCGCTGCCGCTCATCCCCGGCACCTCGTGCGTCTGGAGCACGCCGCCGTGCGCCCGCACGATCCCGCGGACGATCGGCTGGTGCACCGGGTCCCCGCCGGCGTACGGCCCGCGCACCTCGATGCGGACGACCTCGCCGCGCTGGGCGGCGGCCACCACGACCGTGTTGTCCATGTAACCGCCCGCCGAGACGGGCGCGTTGCCGGTCGCGTCGACCCCGGCCACGTCGGCGACGAGGTGGGCGAGCGCGGTGGCGAGCAGCCGGGCGTCGACCTCGGCCTCGATGGGCGGCGCGTGCACGGCGAACTGCACCCGCCCGGGACCGACCAGCTCCACGGCCCCGTCGACCCCGGCCGCGACGACCGCGTCGAGCATGACCTTCGTACGGGTCACTCCGCCGCCCCCGCCGCCCTCGGCGTCGAGCCGCTGGTACCCCAGGACGTTGTCGATCAGGGTGGTGATCCGG
Source organism: Streptomyces sp. NPDC090994 (assembly GCF_044768905.1). NCBI lineage: Bacteria > Bacillati > Actinomycetota > Actinomycetes > Kitasatosporales > Streptomycetaceae > Streptomyces > Streptomyces sp. NPDC090994. The sequence goes on along the minus strand of NZ_JBIVWS010000006.1, from coordinate 106,627 downwards.
GAGTAGCCGGCCGAGAGGTGGTGCAGCACCTGGTTGGCCTCGGGCCACAGCTGGCCGGCGTCGTCGGAGGCGAGGGCGCCCAGCTCCCGCCGCAGCTCCTCCAGCGGGCCGCGCAGGGACGTGCCGAGCAGCGTCAGCAGCTGTTCGTGCCGGGCGGAGAGGGCCTCGTAGCGGTCCTTCTCGCGCTCGCCGAGGGCGGCGTACCGCTCCTCGTTGGCGGCCAGCGCCTCCTCGTGCTTCTCGGTCAGTTCCTCCAGCTCGGCCACGTGCCGCTGGCGCAGCGCGGTCAGCTCGGAGGCGTGCTCCTCGGCGAGCCGCTCCAGCTCCTCGGCGTGGCGCCGGTCCGCCTCCTCCTTCTCCTTGACCAGCGCGTCGATGGGCCGCCGGTCGGTGAAGGTCATCACGGCGCCGACGAGCTGGTCGCCGTCCCGGACGGGGGCGGTGGTGAGGTCGACCGGCAACTGGTCGCCGCTCTTGGTGAACACCACCTGACCGCGCACCCGGTGCTTGCGCCCGGAGCGCAGGGTGTCAGCGAGCGGCGACTCGTCGTACGGGAAGGGGGAACCGTCGGCGCGGGAGTGCAGGACGAGGGTGTGCAGCTCGCGTCCGCCGAGGTCGCTGGCGCGGTAGCCGAGAGTCTGGGCGGCGGCCGGGTTGACGAGGACGATCCGCCCGTCGGTGTCCGTGCCGACGACGCCCTCGGACGCGGCCCGCAGGATCATCTCGGTCTGCCGTTGCGAGCGGGCCAGCTCGGCCTCGGTGTCGACGGTGCCGGACAGGTCGCGGACGACGAGCATCAGCAGTTCGTCGCCGGGATAGCCGTAGGCGTCGTAGGCCTGCTGGCCGGAGTCGAGGTTGGCGCTGGCGACCTCGACGGGGAACTCGGAGCCGTCCGTCCGTCGCGCCACCATGCGGGTCGGCTTGGTCCGGGCCCGGGGGTCGACGTGGTCGGGGCGCCGCATGGAGCCGGGGATGAGCTTGGAGTCGAACTCCGGGAGCAGGTCCAGCAGCCCGCGTCCGACCAGCGCGGTGCCGGGCGCCTCGAAGGCCTCCAGCGCGATGGTGTTCGCGTTGACGACGGTTCCGTTGGCGTTGACCAGGACCAACGCGTCCGGCAGCGCGTCCAGTATGGCTGCGAGGCGAGCAGCGCCCCGGGATGGCCTGCCGCTCACGAAACGCCTTCCTCCCTGTTACCGCACCTTGCCGACCGCTCGGGCCATCTTGCCAACCGGCCCGCGGCGTGTCACCCGAGGGAGTCTAAGGGCTGAGGTCCCGCCCGCGGCGCCGGATGGAAGGGACGCCGCACGCCGAAGTGACGGAGAACGCGTGTCCGTACGCCCTGACGTCGCGGGACCTTTGCGAGACCTTCGCGGAACCGTTCCGCTCCCTGTCCCCGGCCTGTCCGGGCGCCCCGGGCGTGTCCCGGAGCGCCCTCGGGAGGCGGGCGTCAGGAGGCGGCCCGTCCCAGGTCGGGCAGGAGCGGGACCAGCCGGTTCCAGCGGGCGATCCGGCAGCCGTCGCGCCGGTCGTACGTGGCGTCGACGTGCTGCCCGGCCCAGACGCCGGTGACGTGGGCGGTGGCCGGGCCGCCGTACTGCATGGTGCAGAAGCTGCCCTCGGGGACGGGGGCGAAGGCGTCCTGGCCCGCCCGGGTGCTCCGGTCCACGGCGGCGCAGGCGCCGGCCGGGTCGGGGTGGCTGCCGCGGCCGGGACGGCAGTACAGCTCGTACGTCCCGTCCTTGCCCGGGCCCGCGTCCCGGACGGTGATCGTCAGGTGATGGGCGCGGTCCTCGTCCCGGACCGGCGGCGGGGCGAAGGGGCCGACGGGGGAGGCGGGGATGGCGGCGGTGGGGGCGGCGGTGGCCGCGGCGGTGGGCGCGGCGGACAGGGACGCGAGGGCGGCGGCGCAGAGTGCGGTGGCGCCCAGGAAGCGGGTGACCTGGAACATGGCCTGTTCAACGCGTCAACCCGCCGGACGTTGCGCTCCCCCTGCCGACGGTAAGGGCTTTGCCCTGCGGGCCGCCCGCCTAGTACCGTGGGAGCCGATTGGTGACACCGCACTCGACTGTGTCATCATCGGCAAGCACCGCTCACGCGAGAGGGTGCGTTGTCTGGAGGCGTCGCCTAGTCCGGTCTATGGCGCCGCACTGCTAATGCGGTTTGGGTCTTAAAGCCCATCGAGGGTTCAAATCCCTCCGCCTCCGCACAAGAACACGAAGCCCCGGCCCCCGGCCGGGGCTTCGTCGTATGCCCGGCCTCCCGGTGATGGGCGTTTCCGCAGGTCACAAGGGGTGCGGGGATCGGATTTCACATGACGGCGGCAGTCATGTAATGTTCTTCCTGTCGCCGCGAGCGGGCCGGAAGGACGAAAGCGGAGACGACAACAGAACAGCAGCAAGACAAGCACTCGTAGCTTAACGGATAGAGCATCTGACTACGGATCAGAAGGTTGCAGGTTCGAATCCTGCCGAGTGCACATCAGATCAGAGGCCCCGTGGATCAGTCCACGGGGCCTCTGGCGTATGTGCGACGGAAGGGAATCCCGGCATGGCCATCATCCACCGCACCGTCCTCAAGCCGACCAAGCTGGAGTTGCTCGGCTCCTGGCTGCCTTCCCGGCCCTGGTACCGCGGTGGCGCGGGCGAACCGGAACTGGCCAAGGCCGGCGGTTTCCGGCTGGACGACCCGCAGGGCGCGGTCGGGATCGAGTTCATGGTGGTCACCGGGGCCTCCGGTCCCGGCCCGGTCGCCTACCTGGTGCCGCTCACCTATCGCGACGCCCCGCTCGACGGGGCGGAACGCGCCCTCATCGGCACGGCGGAGCACGGGGTGCTGGGGCGCCGCTGGGTCTACGACGGCTGCCACGATCCGGTGCTGCTGGCTCAGTTGACGGCGCTGATCGAGGGCCGGGTCCAGGCGCAGGACCAGAACATCAGCGACACCTCCGACCCGGAGATCACCCGCTCCTGCGCCTACGCGGGCCTCGCTCCCACGGGCTCCGCCGTCGAGGCCGTCGAGACCGTCAAGGCCGTCGAGGCCGTCGACGACCAGGAAGGCACGGAGCTGTCCGCGCCGTACGGGGCGGCCCTGCGTCTCCACCGGGTGCTGCGCCCCGCCCCGGCCGACGGGCCCCTGCTGCCTCCGGACGCGACCGGTCATGTCGCCGGCTCCTGGCTCCTGCCGGACGGCACGCGCGCGCGGGGGCTGTTCGCCGTCCTGCGTACCAGGCCCTAGCTCCGCCCCCGCAGCCGGCGTCCGGGGTCGGCGGCGTTGTCAGTGGTGCCCTCTACTCTCGTCAGAGATGGCACGGATGTGGCGGTGCACAGGGCTCCGGTGGTCGGCGCAGGGGCCCGTGCTGGGCTGGGACGGCGGGCGGCGCACCGCGCTGACCTGGGGGAAACGGGTGGCTTTCAAGGTCGCGGAAGGGGAAGGGGGCGGGCGGACGTGTGGTGGAGCGCGGGGGAACGTCTGCCCGCTGGGCGCGGCCGTACCGGGGCGGAGCACGGGGGGCCGGTGCGAGGAGTGCGCGCGGCTGGACCGGGCGCACTCCGTGGCCGCCGACGCGGTCGCGGACGATCCGCGTCCGTACCGGGTGTACCTGGCGTGGTTCGGGCCGGGGCTCGTGAAGGTGGGGATCACCGCGCTGGAGCGCGGACCGGCCCGGTTGCTGGAGCAGGGGGCGGTCTGCTTCAGCTGGCTGGGCAGCGGGCCGCTGATGGCCGCCCGGCGCAGCGAAGAGCTGCTGCGGACCGCCCTGCGGGTGCCCGACCGGATTCCGTACGCCCACAAGCGCGCCGTGCGGGCGGTGCTGCCCGGGACGGAGGCGGAGCGCGCGGCGGAGATCGAGGAGCTGCACGGGCGGGCGGTGGGGCTGGGCGGCTGGCCCGAGTCGTTGACGCCGGAGCCGTTCCGGGCTGTGGATCATGTCCGGGTGTTCGGGCTGGGGGGAGGGGCGAGGGAGTCCGGCGCCGGTTCCGGGGCCGGGGCGCTGCGTGCCGGGGCCGTGGGAGAGGTGACCGAGCTGGTCGGGGGAGGGACGGTCAGTGGTGAGCTGGTGGCGGCCGCCGGGCCGGATCTGCATCTGGCGACGGAGCGCGGGGTCGTCGTACTGGATACCCGGCTGATGACCGGCTGGGGTCTTGAGCCGGTCGGCGGTGACGAGCGGTTCGACGTACCGGTGCGGGCGCTGCGGGCGCTGCCGTCCTCGCGGGCGGTGGCGGGCGGGGTGCGGCAGGACGGGCTGTTCTGACCCGGGTGACCTCCGTGTGACCCGTGTGCCGGGAGCGTGTGCGGCTTCCTGAGAGGTGTCTGTGTTTCTCAGAGAAATCACAGGTTGGGGAAAGCATGTTCTCAGAGGCTCCCGACATGGTGTGAAGCATGACCACGACCTCGCCCCAGGGGCGCACCGAACTGCTGAGGCCGGACGGGAGCCCCGTCCGAGTGCTTGTGGTGGACGACGAGTTGTCGATCACCGAGCTGTTGTCCATGGCCCTGCGTTATGAAGGCTGGCAGATCCGCAGTGCCGGGGACGGGCAGGGCGCGATCCAGATCGCGCGCGAGTTCCGCCCCGACGCCGTGGTGCTGGACATGATGCTGCCGGACATGGACGGGCTGAGCGTGCTCGGCCGGCTGCGCCGCGAGCTGCCCGACGTGCCGGTGCTGTTCCTGACCGCGAAGGACGCGGTCGAGGACCGTATCGCCGGGCTGACGGCCGGCGGGGACGACTACGTCACCAAGCCGTTCAGCCTGGAGGAGGTCGTCGCGCGGCTGCGCGGGCTGATCCGGCGCTCCGGTGCGGCCGACCGCCGGTCCGACTCCGTGCTCGTGGTCGGCGACCTCACCCTGGACGAGGACAGCCACGAGGTGACGCGGGGCGGGGACAACATCCACCTCACCGCCACCGAGTTCGAGCTGCTGCGCTTCCTCATGCGCAACCCGCGGCGCGTGCTCAGCAAGGCGCAGATCCTCGACCGGGTGTGGTCCTACGACTTCGGTGGCCAGGCCAACGTCGTCGAGCTGTACATCTCCTACCTGCGGCGCAAGATCGACGCCGGTCGCGAGCCGATGATCCACACGCGGCGCGGCGCCGGTTACCTGATCAAGCCCGCGGTGTCATGACGGGCCGGCGACCGCGCCGGCGCCCGCGTCGCCCGCGTCCGCGCACCCTGCGGACGCGGCTCGTCGTCGCGTCGGTGGCGCTGATCGCGGTCGTGTGCGCGGTGATCGGCAGTGTGACCACGCTGGCGCTGCGGTCGCACCTGTACGAGCAGCTGGACGTGCAGCTCAGTGAGGTCGCCATGCGGGCCTCGGGCGACTTCACGCCGCCGGGCGGTCCGAAGGACGGGGACAAGGGCGGTGTCACCGGCGGGGGCGTCGGTGGCGGCAACCAGAAGCCCGACGAGCAGTCCACCGTCACCAAGTTCGTCTCCGAGGGCCCCCAGCCGCCCGGAACCATCGCGGGCAAGGTCGTCGACGGCGAGATCACGGAGGCCGCGTACGGCAAGAAGTCCGACGAGGACCTGTCGCTGAACGGCAAGGAGCTGAACAGCGCGCAGATCGCCGTGCTCGCCTCGGTCGCCCAGGACAACAACAAGCACACGGTGGAGATCCCCGGCCTCGGCGACTACCGCGTCACCTACAAGTCGGGCCCCGACGGCGCGTACTACGTCGCCATCCCGACCGCCGACGTCGACAACACCATCAACACGCTGATCCTCGTCGAGGTGAGCGTCACCGTCGCCGGTCTGATCGCCGCCTCGCTCGCCGGACTGATCATCGTCGGTGTCGCCACCCGCCCCCTGCGCAAGGTCGCCGCCACCGCCACCCGCGTCTCCGAACTCCCCCTGCACACCGGCGAGGTCAACCTCAACGAGCGGGTCCCGGAGTCCGAGTGCGACCCGCACAGCGAGGTCGGCCGGGTCGGCGCCGCGCTCAACCGGATGCTCGACCACGTGCACGGCGCGCTGCACGCCCGTCAGGAGAGCGAGACGCGGGTGCGGCAGTTCGTCGCGGACGCCAGCCATGAGCTGCGTACCCCGCTCGCCTCCATCCGCGGGTACGCCGAACTCACCCGCCGGGGACGCGAACAGGTCGGCCCCGACACCCGGCACGCGCTGGGCCGGATCGAGTCCGAGGCCGGGCGGATGACCCTGCTCGTCGAGGACCTCCTCCTGCTGGCCCGGCTGGACGCGGGACGGCCCCTGCAGTTCGAGCAGACCGACCTCGTCCCCCTCGTCGTGGACACCGTCAGCGACGCCCGCGCGGCCGGCATGGACCACAACTGGCGCCTCGAACTGCCCGACGAACCGGCCCTGGTCTCGGCGGACGCCGCCCGGCTCCAGCAGGTGCTGGTCAACCTGCTCGGCAACGCCCGCAACCACACCCCGCCCGGTACGACGGTCACCGCCCGGGTGCGCCGGCAGGGGACGTGGCTGTGCCTGGACATCGAGGACAACGGGCAGGGCATCCCGCCCGAGCTGCTGCCGCACGTCTTCGAGCGGTTCGCGCGCGGCGACTCCACCCGGTCCCGGTCCACCGGTTCGACCGGCCTGGGCCTGGCCATCGTGCAGGCCGTGTCGACCGCGCACGGCGGTGCGGTGACCGTGGACAGCGTGCCCGGGCGGACGGTGTTCACCGTCTATCTGCCCGCGCTTCCCGTTCCGGCCGCCCCCCTGGCCGTCCGGCCCGACCCCCGGACAAACTGGGCATCGCACTCACAGGTGTAGCACAGCGCCACCACACGGGTGCGACAGGGCAGTTGAGAAGAGTCGGTGCCATGCGAACCGACTCTTCTCCGGGCACCCTGCCGGCGCGGGAGCACCTCCCGGCCGCGGGGGCCGGTACGCCTGTCCTGGACGTAGTGATCCCCGTCTACAACGAGGAGAAGGACCTCCAGCCCTGCGTGCGCAGACTGCACGAGCACCTCGCGCGCACCTTCCCCTACGCCTTCCGCATCACCATCGCGGACAACGCGTCCACGGACACCACCCCGCAGGTCGCCGCGCGGCTGGAGGCGGAGCTGGCGGAGGTGCGCTCCTTCCGGCTGGAGCAGAAGGGCCGCGGCCGGGCCCTCAGGACCGTCTGGTCGGCGTCCGACGCCCCGGTCCTCGCCTACATGGACGTCGACCTGTCCACCGACCTCAACGCGCTGCTGCCGCTGGTCGCCCCGCTCATCTCCGGGCACTCGGACCTGGCGATCGGCTCCCGGCTGGCCCGTTCCTCGCGGGTCGTGCGCGGCGCCAAGCGGGAGTTCATCTCCCGCTCCTACAACCTCATCCTGCGCGGTTCGCTCCAGGCCCGCTTCTCCGACGCGCAGTGCGGGTTCAAGGCCATCCGCCGGGACGTCGCCCAGGTGCTGCTGCCGCTGGTGGAGGACACCGGCTGGTTCTTCGACACCGAGATGCTGGTGCTCGCCGAACGGGCGGGGCTGCGCATCCACGAGGTCCCGGTCGACTGGGTCGACGACCCCGACTCCACCGTGCACATCGTCAAGACGGCGACCGACGACCTCAAGGGCGTCTGGCGGGTGGGGCGGGCGCTGGCCACCGGTTCGCTGCCGCTGGACCGGCTGGCCCGGCCGTTCGGGGACGACCCGCGCGACCGCGACCTGGCCGGCGTACCGCGCGGACTGGCCCGGCAGCTCGTCGGGTTCTGCGTCGTCGGTGCCCTGTCCACCCTCTTCTACCTGCTGCTCTACAGCGGCTTCCGGACCTTCTGCGGCTCGCAGATCGCCAACGCCCTCGCCCTGCTGGTCTCGGCGGTCGCCAACACCGCCGCCAACCGGAGGCTCACCTTCGGGGTGCGCGGCCGGGGCGGTGCCGTGCGGCACCAGGCGCAGGGGCTGGTCGTCTTCGGCATCGGGCTCGTCCTGACCAGCGGTTCGCTCGCCGCGCTGAACGCGGCCACCGACGGCGCGGCGCACTCCACCGAGCTGGCGGTGCTCATCGCCGCCAACCTCGCGGCCACGGTGCTGCGGTTCCTGCTCTTCCGGGCGTGGGTCTTCCCGGACCGGCAGGACGAGCCCCAGCCTCAGCCCCAGCCTCAGCCTCAGCCCCAGCCCAACGTCCAGTCCCCGTTCCAGGGTCGGCCGTCCACCGTCGTCGCCGCGCACACGCCGACCGCCGACGCCGCCGGCCCGTACGGCCACCCGCCCCTGCCGCACCGGCCCACGGCACCGGCGTCGACGGCGCAGTACCCGACGGCGCAGTACCCCACGACGCAGTACCCGACGCCACAGCAGCCCGTGCCACAGCAGCCCACGGCGCAGTACCCCACGACGCAGCACCCCACGGCACAGTTCCAGATCCACCGGGACGCGACGACGCGGCTCCAGCCGGTGCGCCCGGCCGACACCGACCCGAGGGACCCGCGATGACCACCCACTACGACACGACCACCGGACAGGGGGGCGCCGACCCCGCCACCCTGGGCCCGCCCCCGACCGCGCCCCCCGAACCGGCGCCGAAGCAGCCCTTCGTCCGCAGGCTGTGGCGCGGCCGGCCCGAGGACCCGCGCTGGGCGCGCCCGGCCTTCCTCGGCCTGCTGCTGGTCACCGCGGTGCTCTACCTTTACAACCTGAGCGCCTCCGGCTACGCCAACTCCTTCTACTCGGCGGCCGTGCAGGCGGGCAGCCAGTCCTGGAAGGCGTTCTTCTTCGGCTCACTGGACGCGGCCAACGCCATCACCGTCGACAAGCCCTCGGCGTTCCTGTGGCCGATGGAGCTGTCGGTCCGGATCTTCGGGCTCAACTCGTGGGCGATCCTGACCCCGCAGGTGCTGATGGGCGTCGGCACGGTCGCCGTGGTGTACGCGGGCGTACGCCGCCGGTTCAGCCCGGCCGCCGGTCTGATCGCGGGCGCGGTGCTCGCCCTCACCCCGGTCGCGGCGCTGATGTTCCGCTTCAACAACCCGGACGCGATGCTCGCGCTGCTGATGGCGCTCACCGTGTACTTCGTCACCCGGGCCCTGGAGGACGGCTGCACCAAGTGGCTGCTGTGGGCCGGGGCTGCGGTCGGGTTCGCGTTCCTCGCCAAGACGCTCCAGGCGTTCCTGATCCTGCCGCCACTGGCCGTGGTGTACGCGGTCTGCGCGCCGGTGAAGGTGCGCAAACGGTTCGCCCAACTGGGTCTCGCCGCCGTCGCGATGGTCGTCGCCGGCGGCTGGTGGGTGGCGATCGTCGAGCTGTGGCCGGCGTCCTCGCGGCCGTACATCGGCGGCTCGCAGAACAACAGCTTCCTGGAGCTGACCTTCGGCTACAACGGTCTCGGCCGCCTCAACGGCGAGGAGACCGGCAGCGTCGGCGGCGGTGGCGGCACGACCGGCACCGGGCAGTGGGGCGAGACCGGCTGGGACCGGATGTTCAACTCCGAGATCGGCGGCCAGATCTCCTGGCTGCTCCCGGCGGCCCTGATCCTGCTGGTCGCGGGCCTGGTCCTGACCCGCAGGGCGCCCCGTACCGACGCGGCCCGCGCCACCCTGCTCGCCTGGGGCGGCTCGCTGGTGACGACCATGGCCGTCTTCAGCTACATGGCCGGCATCTTCCACCAGTACTACACGATCGCCCTCGCCCCCTACCTGGCCGCCGTCGTCGGTATCGGCGCCGCGGCCCTGTGGGAGAAGCGGCGCGAGCTGTGGGCGTCGATCGTCCTGGCCGCGGCCGTCACGGCGACCGTGGCCTGGGGGTACGTACTCCTCAACCGGACGCCCGACTACCTTCCGTGGCTGAAGTGGCTGGTCCTGGTGGGCGGCCTGGTCGCCGCGCTCGGCCTGGTCTTCGCCGGCCGGGTCTCCCGGCAGCTCGCGCTCGCCGCGGCGGCGCTGGGCCTGGCGGCCTCGCTGGCCGGTCCCACGGCGTACACGCTCAGCACGCTCGCCGAGGGCCACACCGGCTCCATCGTCACGGCCGGTCCGTCCGGCGCGAGCACGATGGGCGGCGGTGGCGGTCCGGGCGGTGGCGGCGGCGGTATGCCGGGCGGCGGCATGCCCGGCCAGGGTCAGGGCCAGGGCCAGGGACAGGGCCAGGGACAGGGCCAGCAGAACGGCACCGGCGGCTTCCCCGGCGGCGGCATGCCCGGCCAGGGACAGGGACAGGGCCAGGGTCAGGGCCAGAACCAGAACGGCGGCGGACAACTGCCCCAGGGCGGCGGCATGCCCGGCGGCGGCACGGCCGGCGAGTCCGGCGGCCCCGGCGGCGGAGGCGGCGGCATGGGCGGCCTGCTCAACGGCGCCGACGTCGACTCCGAGGCCAAGGAGCTGCTGGAGACCGACGCCGACGACTACACCTGGGTCGCTGCGGCGATCGGCGCCCAGAACGCCGCCAGCTACCAACTCGCCACCGGGTCCCCGGTGATGGCCATCGGCGGCTTCAACGGCACCGACCCCTCACCGACGCTGGCCCAGTTCAAGAAGTACGTGGCGGAAGGAAAGATCCACTACTTCGTCTCCAGCGGCACCGGAGGCGGCATGGGAGGCTCCGCGGACTCCGACAGCGGCACGTCCGCGCAGATCACCTCCTGGGTGCAGGAGAACTTCAAGGAAGTCACGGCCGGTTCGGCCACCTTCTACGACCTCACCCAGCCCACCAGCGGGAGCTGACGGGGAGCGGCTGGTGGAGGGTCAGTCGCCCTCCACCAGCCGCGCCGGGAAGCCCCCGGTGGCCACCGGTCCCCACTTCTCCGGCGTGACCCGGATGATCGACTTGCCCTGCTTGACCATGGCCGCCCGGTACTCGTCCCAGTCGGGGTGCTCGCCCGCGATGTTGCGGTAGTACTCGACGAGCGGCTCCACGGAGTCCGGACTGTCGATGACCTCGGCGGTGCCGTCGACCTGCACCCAGGGGCCGTTCCAGTCGTCACTGAGCACGACCAGGCTCACCCGGGCGTCGCGCCGGGCGTTGCGGGTCTTGGCCCGTTCCGGGTACGTGGAGACCACGATCCGGCCCGAGTCGTCGACCCCGCAGGTCAGCGGCGAGGCCTGCGGGCTGCCGTCGGCACGCCGGGTCAGCAGCAGCGCCCGGTGGCGGGGACGGACGAAGTCGAGCAGCTCGTCCAGGGAGACGCGGGTGTTCGTCGCGATGTTCGGTGCCATGCCCGCAAGACTAGGCCGAGACCTACGCCGTGGCCCCGCTCTGCCTGCCCAACGCCTCGACGAGGTTGTCGTGGACCGGGATGTCCCGGCGCAGGCCGGAGAGTTCCAGGACCCGGCTGGGCACCCCGCGCGGGTCGGCGACCAGCCGCAGCCGGACCCCGTCGGGCAGCCGGCGGCGTACCTCGTCGAGCAGCCGGACGCCCTGGGAGTCCATGAAGACGGTCCCGGTCAGGTCCAGGACGAGCAGCCGCAGCGGTTCGTCACGGGCACCGGCCGCTTCCAGGATGAGGGGGACCAGCCCCGAGGCGTTGCAGAAGTCGATCTCGGCGGGCAGCGCGAGCACGGCGCAGCCCGGCGGCTCGTACGGCGCACCGGGTGGGGGGAGGAAAGTCACGTCGCTCACCTGACAGACGTCCGTCCGGCTTCCGAAAAAAAAGGGGTGGCCGCTTCCTGACCCGGCACCCATTCCACCATGCCGGCATCCGGGCGCGGAAGGTGGCCGGGCGGACCGTCAGCCGGGCGTCACCGGCGTGCAACCGAGCAGCTAGAGTGCTGTACGTCCTGTGCTCGCAGTCGGGAATGTGCTGCGGAGCTCTCCTGCGCACGGTCGTACGGCCGTGCATGCCGAAGAGGTTCGTGGTGACTGCGCCCGATTTTACCGATGTGCCGCGTTTTCCGGCTGGGTTCGAGCTGGCCGAGGTCCTGACCGCGGCGGCTCGGGAACTGCACGCGACCGTCACCCCCAACGGCACCCTGCGCACCGCGGTCAAACTGGCGGTGACCCTGGTGCCCGGGGCCGAGCAGGCGGGCATCTCGGTGGTCGAGCGCGGCAATCAGCGCCGCGTGCTCGCCTGGACCGACGAGGCCGTACGCACCGCGGAGTCCCGTCCTGGCGGCCGGGAACCGCATCCGCTCCTGGACCGCCTGTGGACGGTGCCCGTGGCCCGGCTGGCGGACAGTCTGGCGGAGGCGCCCGGCACCGCCCTGTCCGACTCGGGACTGCGGTCCGCGCTGTCGCTGCGGCTCCGTGCCGACCGGCGCAGCCTCACCGTGCTGACGGCCTACGCCAGCCGCCCCCGCGCCTTCGACGACGACGCCACCCGCGTCGGGCGGCTGTTCACCGCGCACGTCAGCCTCGCCCTGGACTCGGCGACCGAACGCGAGCAGCTCACCGAGGCGATGCGCACCCGGGACCTGATCGGCCAGGCCACCGGCATCCTGATGGAGCGCATGGAGACCGACGCCGCCGGTGCCTTCGACAGCCTGGTCAAGGCGTCCCAGCGGGAGAACGTGAAGCTGCGCGACCTCGCCCGCCGCATCGTCGACGCCCACGACGTGCCCGGCGGCCGGGGCGGCGCCGAACGCTGAGCCCCGGCTGCGGCGCGGCGCGCGGCACGGCGCGGCTCGCGGACCGGCCGACCGACGGCACGGCCGACGGACCGGCCGACGCCACGGCCGACGCCACGGCCGACGCCACGGTCGGCGCCACGGTCGGCGCCACGGTCGGCGCCACGGTCGGCGCCACGGTCGGCGGACCGGCCGACGGGCCGACCGACGGCCCGGCAGGCGGCGAGGCGTCAACGGGCGGCGACGGGATATCCGTACGGTCATGACCGCCGAGACGCCCGACACGCTGGACCACGCCTTGGTGCGCAGCCAGGGCCTCGACACCCTGCTGCGCGATCTGACCGACCGCGCGGTGCGCGAGGTGCCCGGCGCAGTGGCGTGCAGCATCACCGTGCGCCGCGCCGACCGGCTGCTGACGCTGGCCGGCAGCCGGGGCCTGCCGCCCGGACTGGACCTGCGGCAGTACGAGAACGGCTCCGGCCCCTGCGTGGACGCCGCGGCGACGGGGAGCCCGCGCTACGCCCCCGATCTGGCCGCCGAGACCCGCTGGCCGACGTACACCGAGTACGCGTTGGCCACCGGGGTGCGCTGTGTGCTGGCGCTGCCGCTCGCCCTGGAGGGCGAGACGGGGGCCGCCCTCAACCTCTACGGTCTCCAGCCGGGCTCGCTGGCCGGAGGACGGGAGACGGCCCGCGCCTTCGCGGAGCGGGCCGCCGGTGCCGTGGACGCGGCGCTGCGCATCGAACGGCAGCGCTCCTCGGCCGCCGACGTGCGCACCGCCCTGCTGTCCCGCAGCGTCATCGACCAGGCGATCGGCATCCTGATGTCCCGGGAGCGGGTCGACGCCCGGGCCGCGCTGGACCGGCTGCGCCGCGTCTCCCAGAACCGCAACGTCAAGCTCCGGGACCTGTGCCAGGACCTGGTGGACCGGGTCGGCCGGGCGGGCCGCTCAGACGGCCGGCAGTGAGTCGCCCTGGACGGCCTGGATGTCCAGCTCCACCCGGAGCGTGGTGCCGATGGCGGCGATGCCGGCCTGGAGGACCTGGTTGTAGTTCATGGCGAAGTCCTCGCGCCGCAGCTCCGTGGTGGCCTTGAACGCGGCCCGGGTGCCGCCCCACGGGTCGGCGCCGGTGCCCAGGTAGGACAGGTCCAGGTCGACCGGGCGGACCACGCCGTGCAGGCCCAGCTCGCCGTGGACGGTCCAGCGGTCCCGGCCGGCCTCCGTCACGCCCGTGGAGCGGAAGGTGATGTCCGGGAACCGCTCGACGTCCAGGAAGTCCGCCGACTTCAGGTGCGTGTCCCGCATGCCGTTGCCGGTGTCGATGGACGCGGCCTTGATGACCGCCTCCACGCGTGACTTGGTGACGTCGTCCGGCGCGATCTCCACCAGTCCGGCGAACTCCGTGAACCGGCCGTGCACGCTGGAGATGCCCAGGTGCTGGGCGACCGCGCCGACGCTGGAGTGCGCCGGGTCGATGGTCCACGGTCCCGGCGGCGGCAGCTCGGTGCCGCCCTGCCGGGCCAGCGTCACCGTGCCGACCTCGGCCCGGCCGCTCGCGGTCACGATCGCGCTGGACGCGGCCGGCGCGTAGCCGACCGCCGTGACGATCACGGTGTACGCCCCCGGCCGCAGCTCGGTGGTGTCCCGTACGGCCCCCTCGGCGTCCGCCTCGGCGCGCAGCACCTGCGTACCGGTCATGTCGGTCACCGTGACGACCGCGTGCGACACGGCCCATCCGTCCCGCGTTCGGATCTTCGCGGTCAGTCCCATCCCGTTTTCTCCCTGCAAAGGCATAGAAAGTGCTGGTAAGTGGTCAAAAAAGAACCGGCCCGCGGCGGCGTGCGCACCTCCGCTCAGAGCGCGCACGCCACCACGGGCCGGGGTCTCGCTACTCGCCGGGGTGGGCGAGTTCGATGTCGTGGCCGTCGGCGCCCTGTCCGCTGACGGTCAGGGAGGTCGCCACCGGCGGGTAGCCCGTCGCGATGACGGTGTACTCGCCGCTGTCCAGGTCGGTGAAGGCGTACGCCCCGTCCGAACCGGTGGTGGCGGTGCCGACCACGTTGCCGGCCGCGTCGACCAGCGTGACGCGGGCGTCGGCCAGCGGGCCGTGCGGCGCCTTGACGGTGCCCTGCACGCGGGCGCCGGCCTCCAGGTCGACCTCGACCCGGGTGACCCCGGTGCCGCCGACCTCGACGGGCAGCGCGCGCGGCCGGAACCCGGCGGCGTTGACCGCCACGGTCACCGTGCCCGGCACCAGCTCGGCGAGGGTGAAGTCGCCGCCCTCGCCGGTGGCGGCGGTGGCCAGCAGGTCGCCGCGGACGTCGGTCACGATGACCATGGCGTCCTTGACCGGCTGTCCGTCCGCCGCGGTCCGCACCAGACCGGTCAGGCCGCTGGTGCCGCTGAGCAGCACGTCGTAGGCGACCGGCTCGTCGTTGACCACGATCGTCGACGCCTGCGGCTGGTAGCCGTCGGCGGAGGCGATCAGGACGTAGGACCCGGCACCCGGCGCGTCCACGCCGTAGGAGCCGTCGGCCTGCGCGACCGAGCGGCCGAGCTGCCGTCCGCCGAGCGAGATCAGCGTGACCGCGGCCTGCGCCACGGGCGCGCTCTCGGCGCCGCGGACGAAGCCGCGGACCGGGATGCCGCCGGAGACGGGGGCCGGGGAGTCACCGGAGCCGGTGGCCGCCGTGGCGACCGCGGCGAGCCGCTGGGTCTGGGCCGCACCGGGCTCGGAGACCGAGGCGGCGGCCACACCGGCCGGAACCGGCTCGGCGGCCGGGGCGACGGCCTCGGCGGGGGCCGGGGCGGCCGGGGAAGCGGTCTGGCCGGTGGCCTCGGCGGCCTGGGCCAGGGCGCCGGAGGTGCGCAGCGGGACCTCCTTGATGAACAGCGTCACGAGGAAGCCGAGGAAGGCGATCGGCGCGACGATCAGGAAGATGTCGGCGATGCCGTGCCCGTAGGCGCTCTCCAGCCACTCGCGGATGCCCGGGGGCAGCAGGTCCATGTCCGGGATCGAGCTGCCGCCGGCCGCCTTGGCCGCCGCCGCCTGCTCCTGCGGGCTGAGCTGCCCGATGGTGTCGGAGGCGTAGTGGCTGATCCGGGTGGACATGATCGAGCCCAGCACGGAGACGCCGACCGCACCGCCGAGGGAGCGGAAGAAGGTCACGGTGGAGGACGCGGCGCCCAGGTCGCTCGGGGCCACCTGGTTCTGGGTGCAGAGCACGAGGTTCTGCATCATCATGCCGACGCCGAGACCCATCAGCGCCATGAAGATCGCGATGTGCCAGTACGGGGTGTCGTACCGCATGCCGCCCAGCAGGCCGAGGCCCGCCGTCAGCAGCACGCCGCCGGCCAGCAGCCAGCCCTTCCACTTGCCGGTCTTGGTGATGATCTGACCGGAGACGGTGGAGGAGACGAACAGACCGCCGATCATCGGGATGGTCATGACGCCCGACATGGTCGGGGACTTGTCCCGGGCCAGCTGGAAGTACTGGCTGAAGTAGACGGTGCCCGCGAACATCGCGATACCGACGAACAGCGAGGCGATCGACGCCAGCGTGATGGTGCGGTTCTTGAACAGGCGCAGCGGGATGATCGGCTCGCTGGCCTTGGTCTCGACCAGGCAGAAGATCAGCGCCAGCACGATCGAGCCGCCGACCATGACGCCGGTCTGCCACGACATCCAGTCGTACTTGTCGTCGGCGAAGGTGACCCAGATGAGCAGCAGGCAGACGGCGGCGGTGATGAAGAAGGCACCGGCCCAGTCGACCTTGACCTTGCGCTTGACGACCGGCAGGTTCAGCGTCTTCTGCAGCACCAGCAGCGCGATGAGCGCGAAGGGCACACCGACGTAGAGGCAGTAGCGCCAGCCGAGCCAGCTGGTGTCGGTGATGACACCGCCGAGCAGCGGACCGCCGACGGTGGCGACGGCGAAGGTCGCGCCCAGGTAGCCGGAGTAACGGCCGCGCTCACGCGGGGAGATCATCGCGGCCATGATGATCTGCGCCAGGGCGGACAGACCGCCGGCGCCCAGACCCTGGATGACACGCGCGCTGATCAGCATCGCCGGGTTCTGCGAGAGACCGGCGACGATCGAGCCGACTACGTAGACGATCAGGGCTATCTGGACCAGGGCCTTCTTGCTGACCAGGTCCGCGAGCTTGCCCCACAGGGGGGTGGAGGCGGTCATCGCCAGCAGCGAGGCCGTGACGACCCAGGTGTAGGCGCTCTGACCGCCGCCCAGGTCACCGATGATCTCGGGCAGGGCGTTGGTGACGATGGTCGAGGACAGGATGGCGGCGAACATGCCGAGCAGCAGCCCGGACAGCGCCTCCATGATCTGCCGGTGCGTCATAGGAGCGCCTTCGGCGGAGCCTCCCCCGTGCTTGGCATGAGCCCGCACACCGGCTGGTGTGGTCGTTGCCATGGACTTCCTTTGCTTACGTGGTGATCGCGGGTGTACGGGTGGACTGCTCGGCCGCGGACGGCGCGGCGGGCCGCGGCGGTACCGCCGACCGGCAGTCGTCGAAACTCGCCCTGAGCCGGGCCATGAGCCCCGCGAGCTGGCCGACCTCGTCGTCGGTCCAGTCGCCCAGGCGGTGGGCGAGCAGCTGTGTGGTCCGTTCGGACAGCTCGTCGAGCTGCGTCTGGCCCTCGGGCGTCAGCCGCAGGATGCGCGAGCGCTTGTCGGCCGGGTCGGGGGACCGTTCGATCCAACCCCGATCGGCGATGTGGGCGACATGGCGGCTGGTCACCGACATGTCCACGGCGAGCAGCTCCGCGAGCTTGCTCATGCGCATGTCGCCGTACCGGCCGAGCAACGTCAGTACGGTGGCGGAGCCTGCGGGGCAGTCGGCCGGCAGGATGCGGCCCAGCTCCCGTTTCACGGCGCCGAAGGCGCTGAACTGGCGGATCAGCTCCTCGTACTGCGCCTTCTCGGCCATCTGCACCTCCTGATTTGTTGCTTAGGGCAACCATAAGAGCTGTTGGTTGCTGAAGGCAAATAAAGAAGGTAAGAGGGCACTAAAAGGTTGGCAAAGGCAAGTATTGCGAACGTAAACGCGCAGGTGGCGGCTGGACAGGCGGTGGCCGGGGGGTGGCCGCGTGGCGCTCGGGCGGTGGCCGACAGGTGATCGGCGGGCGATGGGCGGGCGATGGGCGGGTGATGGGCGGGCGATGGGCGGGCGATGGGCGGGTGATGGGCGGGCGATGGGCGGGTGATGGGCGGGTGATGGGCGGGGTGATCGGCAGAGGGCCGGCCGGGGGACCGGCCGGGGGGTCGGCCGGGGACGACCGGGGGACCGGCCTGGGGATCATCGGGGTGATCGGTGGGCGGGGCCGCCGGGTGGCGGTCCGCCCGGTGGACCCGCGCTTGGGACCTTCCGCCGGATTCGCTAATGTCTCGGCCCATGGCTAACACCCAGGGCCCCCAGGGCAATTACGACCCCGCTGGCAGCACCCAGATGTTCCGCGCGTTCGTCGACGAGGAGGGCCCGGGTACCCGGCAGACGGCGGCCGCCGGCTCGTCCGGCCCCCGCGTCGGCCTGATCATCGGCGTCGTGGTGGCCGTCGTGGTCGTCGCGGCCGTGGCCTGGCTCGCACTGAAGTAACCCGCCGCCGCGTTCCCGCTCAGCTCAGGCGCCGCCCCACCGTCTTCACGGGGGGCGGCGCTCGGTTTTCGGCGGGACGGCGCGGCGGGACGGCGCAGCGGGGTGCGCGGTGGGGCGTCGCCCCGGCCGTCTTGTCTCTTGTCCGTCGTCCCGCCGGGCGGGGTGCTCAGTCGGAGATGAGGCCCTCGCGGAGCTGGGACAGGGTGCGGGTCAGCAGGCGCGAGACGTGCATCTGGGAGATGCCGACCTCCTCGCCGATCTGCGACTGGGTCATGTTGGCGAAGAAGCGGAGCATGATGATCCGCCGTTCCCGGGGCGGCAGCTTGGCCAGCAGCGGCTTGAGGGACTCGCGGTACTCCACGCCCTCCAGCGCCGTGTCCTCGTAGCCCAGGCGGTCCGCCAGCGAGCCCTCGCCGCCGTCGTCCTCGGGGGCCGGGGAGTCCAGCGAGGACGCCGTGTACGCGTTGCCGACCGCGAGGCCGTCGACGACGTCCTCCTCGGACACCCCGAGGACGGCGGCCAGCTCGGTGACCGTGGGCGAGCGGTCCAGCTTCTGGGACAGCTCGTCGGAGGCCTTGGTCAGGGCCAGGCGCAGCTCCTGGAGGCGGCGCGGGACGCGCACCGACCACGAGGTGTCCCGGAAGAACCGCTTGATCTCGCCGACGACGGTCGGCATCGCGAACGTCGGGAACTCCACGCCCCGTTCGCAGTCGAACCGGTCGATCGCCTTGATCAGGCCGATGGTGCCGACCTGGACGATGTCCTCCATCGGCTCGTTGCGGGAGCGGAACCGCGCGGCGGCGTACCGCACCAGCGGGAGGTTCAGCTCGATCAGGGTGTCCCGGACGTAGGCGCGCTCCGGGCTGTCCTCGTCGAGGGCGGCGAGCCGCAGGAACAGGGAGCGGGACAGGGTGCGGGTGTCGATGGCCTCCGTCACCGGGAGAGCCGGAAGAGGCTGGGCCGGCACTGCGTCGAGCGCAGAGGTCTCATCGATGGAGCCCAGTGCGTCGAGCGCGTCGGGCGCGGTCTCGCTCTCGGCGAGCGCGAGCACCTTCGAGCTGCCCTGGTCTGCGGACATGCCACCCCCTTTGGGTCGCGGGACGGTCGTGGCGTCGCGCTCCCACTTCAGGAGCGCAGCCCTCACCTGAATACCGGAGCCGGAGCTCCGGCAAACGCGTCTCACGCAGAATGTCACATGTCGGCAACACGCTGTAGTGACATGTCGACATCCGAGACGCGAAAACCCCCTGGAAACAGGGGGTCTGACGGCCTTTCGACCCTGAATCACCCACAACGGCCCTGGTGAGCGATTCGCTCTCCCTGGTTATAGCCCGCTCGTGCTTGCGATTACGCGTCGATCCGGTTCGCGGACCGCAACCGCTGGAAGCTACGCGCGAGTAGCCGCGAGACGTGCATCTGGGAGACGCCGAGTTCCGCGCTGATCTGCGACTGGGTCAGATTGCTGTAGTACCGCAGCAGCAGAATGCGCTGCTCCCGCTCGGGGAGCTGGACGAGGAGGTGGCGGACGAGGTCGCGGTGCTCGACGCCGTCGAGGGCGGGGTCCTCGTAGCCGAGGCGGTCGAGGAGTCCCGGCAGGCCGTCGCCCTCCTGGGCGGCCTCCAGCGAGGTGGCGTGGTACGAGCGTCCCGCCTCGATGCAGGAGAGCACCTCCTCCTCGGTGATGCGCAGCCGTTCGGCGATCTCCGCGGTCGTCGGGGAGCGCCCGAAGGCGGTGGTGAGGTCCTCGGTCGCGCTGTTCACCTGGACCCACAGCTCGTGCAGCCGGCGCGGTACGTGGACGGTGCGGACGTTGTCGCGGAAGTACCGCTTGATCTCGCCGACGACGGTCGGCATCGCGAACGTCGGGAACTGCACGCCCCGGTCCGGGTCGAAGCGGTCGATGGCGTTGATGAGCCCGATCGTGCCGACCTGGACCACGTCCTCCATCGGCTCGTTGCGGGAGCGGAAGCGGGCGGCGGCGTAGCGCACGAGCGGGAGGTTGGCCTCGATGAGCGCCGCGCGCACGCGGGTGTGCTCCGGCGTGCCCGGGCTCAGGTTCTTCAGTTCGGCGAAGAGCACCTGGGTCAGCGCCCGGGTGTCGGCACCCCGGCTGCTGCGCTGGGGGGCGGGGGCGGGAGCGGTTTCCTGGGTGGGTTCCGGGGCGGGTTCCGGGGCCGTTTCCGGCGCGGGGGTGTCGGCGGCGTCCTGGGGTCCCTGCGGCGGTGCTTGAGGCGCAGTACTGGCCGGCACGGTCAACTCCACCTCATGATCTGTTCAAACGCATCCGTCGACTCATCCGTCAAAAGCGGTCATAGCATCACAAGACATGTGCACTGTGTGCAAGCACCGCATAAAGCCGTGTTGAGCGTTGAACGGGCGGCGAACGGCCCCTGTGACGCAGGTCGGCCCCGCACCGGAGGGGTGCGGGGCCAAACGTGCCGTGGGGCGGGGGCTAGAACTCGTAGTCGGCCATCACCCAGGTGGCGAACTCGCGCCACAGGGCGACGCCCGCCTGGTGCGCCGGGTGTTCCAGGTAGCGCCTGAGGGCGTCGGTGTCGTCCACGGCCGAGTTGATGGCGAAGTCGTAGGCGATGGGGCGGTCGCTGATGTTCCAGGCGCACTCCCAGAAGCGGAGTTCGCCGATCTGGTCGCCGAGGGCGCGGAACAGTTCGACGCCCTTGACCACGCGCGGGTCGTCGCGCTCGACGCCCTCGTTCAGCTTGAACAGGACCAGGTGCCGGATCATCGCCGTCCTCCGTTGTCCTTACTGTCCACCGTGGGCGACCCAGGACATGAAGTCGCCGATGGCCTTGGCGGCGTCGGAAATGCCCTCGAAGCCTATCTGGACGTAGTCCGCCGCCTTGGCGGGGTCCGTGATGATCAGGTACAGCACGAAGACCACGACCACATAGACGGCGATCTTCTTCGCGTTCACCGCCACCGCGGCCTCCCCTGTCGCTGGCGTCCCTGCCGGACGCCTCGGCTGTCCCGAGCGCTGCTCATGATCGCACGAAGGGCCCCGTCTTTCGACGGGGCCCTTGCAAAGAAGCGGTAGCGGAGGGATTTGAACCCTCGGTGACTTGCGCCACACTCGCTTTCGAGGCGAGCTCCTTCGGCCGCTCGGACACGCTACCGAGGGAGACCCTACCGCAAGGTGGGGCGTGCTTTGAAATCGGTATCCGGGGCCGGTGTCCGGCCGTCAGCGGTGGCGGAAGAAGTCGGTGAGCAGCCCGGCGCACTCCTCGGCCAGGACGCCCTCGATCACCTCGGGCCGGTGGTTGAGCCGGCGGTCGCGCACGACGTCCCACAGGGAGCCGGCCGCGCCCGCCTTCTCGTCGCGGGCGCCGTAGACCACCCGGTCCACCCGGGACTGCACGAGGGCGCCCGCGCACATCGTGCAGGGCTCCAGCGTGACGACGAGCGTGCAGCCGGTCAGCCGCCAGGCGCCGAGGCGTGCGGCGGCCCGCCGGATCGCCAGGACCTCGGCGTGCGCGGTCGGATCGCCGCCGGCCTCGCGCTCGTTGTGCCCGGCCGCGAGCACCGAGGTGCCGTCCGGGGACAGCACGACGGCGCCCACGGGGACGTCACCGCCCAGCGCGGCCCGGCGCGCCTCGTCCAGGGCGAGCCGCATCGGGGCCCGCCAGGGGTCGCGCACCGGGTCCGGGGCCGGCTGCGGAAGGTGCGGTGCGGTCAGCGGACGGTCTCCAGTACCTCCGAGGCGCCCAGCGACTCGGCGATCTCCATGAGCGCGTCCTCGGTCATCGAGCGCAGCTCCTTCTCGCTCACGCCGAGGTCGTCCAGGACCCCGGCGTCGCCCACCGGCCCGTGCGGCACGTCGGCGGACGAGGCGTCCGCGGCGGCGTCGGGTTCGTCGTCGCCGGGCTCACCGTCCTCCGTGCCGTCGAGGTCGAGGGCGTCCAGGTCGGGGCCGCCGGCACCGGGGTCCCGGCCGAGCAGTTCGTCGGTGAGCAGGATCTCGCCGTAGCTGCTGCGGGCAGCGGCGGCGGCGTCCGATACGTAGATGCGGGGGTCCTCCTCGCCGTCCACGCGGACGACACCGAACCACCCGCCCTCCTGCTCGATCAGGACGAGGACGGTGTCCTCGTCGGGAGAGGCTTCCCGGGCCAGGTCGGCCAGATCCGCCAGGGTCTCCACATCGTCGAGCTCCGTGTCGCTCGCTTCCCACCCGTCTTCGGTGCGCGCGAGCAGTGCGGCGAAGTACACCGTGACTCTCCCACTGGTCATAGGCGTGCCGGTTGGGGGTCCCCCCGGCGGAGGTCTCGGGCGGGCCAGGAGCGGGCTCCGAGCCCCACCCACTCGGAATCGTGGCAGAAACATGGCCGTCAGGGGACGTCTTCGGCTCCCTGTGTCCGGCCGTTTTGATCGTGGGTCCGTCCGGGGCACGGTCCCGTCCGCAAACACGCCGGAACCGCGTCACGAGGGGCCCACCAGCACAATCGTCGCCGCCACGTGCGGATCGTACGCGGCTTTTCCGCGCCGCCCGCGCACACCCGCACGACAGCAACACCGGCGCGGCGCCCGATCTTCCCGCGCCGCGCGTACTTTCCGACGCGGGCGGGCCTACCAGCGGAACGTGCGCATGCGCATCGCCCGCCGCAGCCGGGCGGTCCGGGCCCGGCGCGGCTGCACCCGGTCCCGCAGCTCCCGGGCCTCGCGCAGCTCGCGCAGGAACCGCTCCCGGCGCCGCCGCCGCTCGGCGTCCGACTGCTCCGCCCGGCCCTGTTCCGCCCGGCCCGGCTCCGCCCGGCCCTGCTCCGCCCGGCCCTGCTCTGCCGGGCCCTGCGCAGTCCCGCTCCGGACTTGCTCCGCCCGTTCCTGCCGAGTCCCGCTCCGGCCCTGCTCGGTCCATCGCTGCTCCGCCCGTGGTTCCTCACCCCGGGACGGCGTGTCGTGGAATTCCTGGTCAGGCACAGTCTCACCACCCCGCGTCCATCTCCTCCCTCTTCCCCCGTGCGGACGGTTCGACGCGGGCGAGCGGGTGAAGGTCCCGGTCGGGGCGGTTGCCGGGCGCGGGGACGCCGGGGGCGCGGGGCCCGGTTACTGTGGGGGGATGCGTCTCCACGTCGTCGACCACCCCCTGGTCGCCCACAAGCTCACCACGCTGCGCGACCGGCGCACCGACTCCGCCACCTTCCGCCGTCTCGCCGACGAGCTGGTCACCCTGCTCGCCTACGAGGCCACCCGCGACGTGCGGACCGAACAGGTCGACATCCAGACGCCGGTCGAGCAGACCACCGGCGTCAAGCTCTCCCACCCGCGCCCGCTGGTGGTGCCGATCCTGCGGGCCGGGCTCGGCATGCTCGACGGCATGGTCCGGCTGCTGCCGACCGCCGAGGTGGGCTTCCTGGGCATGGTGCGCAACGAGGAGACGCTCCAGGCCTCCACCTACGCCACCCGCATGCCGGACGACCTCTCCGGCCGTCAGGTGTACGTGCTGGACCCGATGCTGGCCACCGGCGGCACCCTGGTCGCGGCGATCCAGGAACTGATCCGGCGCGGCGCCGACGACGTGACCGCCGTGGTGCTGCTGGCCGCCCCCGAGGGCGTCGAGGTCATGGAACGCGAGCTGGCCGGCACCCCGGTGACGGTCGTGACGGCCTCGGTCGACGAGCGCCTCAACGAGCACGGCTACATCGTGCCGGGCCTCGGCGACGCGGGCGACCGGATGTACGGCGCGGCCGAGTAACCGCCGCGCCCCGCTTCTCTCAGCAGCCCTTCCCGGCACTCGGGGAGGGCTGCGGCGCGCTCAGCGCGGCCAGCGCCGTGTCGGCCGCCGCCTTCTTCGCCAGTCCCTTGAACCCGTCGCCGATGATGAGGTCGACCGCGGCGCCCTTGCGGGCCGGGTCGGTGCGGCGCTCGGCGGCCGGGAGCTGGGTGCCGAGCACGGGGAGGGTGCTCTTCAGGGCCGCGGCGGGACCGAGCAGCACACCCGTGCCGTCGACCTTCTTGTCGTACGTCGCGGGCGCGTTGCCGACGTCGCCGATCCGGAAGCCGCGCTTCTTCAGCTCGTCGGCGGTCTTCTTGGCGAGGCCGCTGCGGGTCGTGGCGTTGAGGACGTTGACGGTGACCGCCCCCGGCTTCGGTACGGCCGTGGGGGAGGGGGAGGGGGAGGCGTTGGCCTGGGCGGAGTCGGCCGGGGTGCACCGGCTCGGCCTGACGCCCGCGGCCGCGGACGCCTCGTCGCTGCCGGTGAAGACGCCGACGAGCTGCCAGACGCCCCAGCCGGACAGGCCGAGGACGGCGACGCAGGCGACGCCGAGGAAAGCGAGCCTGCCGCGCCGCCGGGAAGGCCGCATCCGCGGGTATTTGTCACCCGTGATCCGGTACTTGCCGCCCATGCCGGGGGGAGTCAGCATGCTCATGAACGCAGCGTAGTGCGACTCAGCGGCAATACCTACTAGATGATCATTCGACAGCGCGGGGCGATATCCGAATGCAACCCGAACGGGCCAAGCACCGCGTGTCGGGATGTCGGCCGGGTGTCGGCCGGGGGCCGGTCGGGGGCAGGTCGGGTGTCCGGCAGGTGTCCGCCGGGCGCGCGTCAGTCGAGTTCGAGGACGCGGGCGTGCAGCACCTGGCGCTGCTGGAGCGCGGCGCGGACCGCGCGGTGCAGGCCGTCCTCCAGGTAGAGGTCGCCCTGCCACTTCACGACGTGCGCGAAGAGGTCGCCGTAGAAGGTGGAGTCCTCGGCGAGCAGGGTCTCCAGGTCGAGCTGGCCCTTGGTCGTCACGAGCTGATCGAGGCGGACCGGGCGCGGTGCGACGTCCGCCCACTGCCGGGTGCTCTCCCGGCCGTGGTCGGGGTACGGCCGGCCGTTTCCGATGCGCTTGAAGATCACACGGAAAGCCTACCGGCCCAGACGTTCCGGGCGCAGCCATGGAGGTGGAGTGCGGGGGTCGAAAAAGGCGGAACAAAGGGCAGGTAAGGGGGAAATGGGGCAACGGCCGGGCGGGGGAGAGGGGGGTCCCGCGCCCCTCCCTCTGCCCCTGCCGTGGGTGCCGCCGCCCGTGCGATCAGCCGCGTCGGCGTTCCGGTGCGGGGTGCCGCCGTTCCTCGGGGGCGGCCGGTGCGGGCTTGGGGGTGCGTCGGCTGGCCTCCGCGCGCAGCAGGGCGCGCAGGACGGCGTACGGGTCCTTGAGCATGGGGTGTCTTCCTCGGTCCGTGCGGCAGGGATGCTGGTCGGTCGCGGGGCCGGCGGGAGGGGCCGGCCGGGCGGTCCGGTCAGCAGCGCAGGACGACGGAGCGCGTGGAGCGCGGGAAGGGTGGTGGCGGGGGCGGGGGCGCGGGCGCGGGGTGACGGGCGGTGAGCGGACGCGGTACGCGCGGGAGGAGCGGGAGGAGCGGTGCGGGGTGCCGGGGTGCGGCCGGGCGGCGGGTGGTGCGGGCCGGGGTCCGCAGGGCGGTGTCTAGGAGGTCGTACTCCGCCGCCGTACCGCCGCCGGGGCCGCCGGCGCCACCGAGGTCGCCGGCCACCGCCGCGGGCGGCAGCGCCTGCGCCTGCGCGTGCGTGCCGGGGACGAGCAGGGCGAGCAGCAGCACCAGTACCCGCGCCCAGGCGCTTCGGCGCGCGGCGAGGGTGGGGGCGTGCGGTACGGGGCTCACGTCAGGTGTGTCCCGGCCGGGCGTGTGACGCCGTACGGGAGCCGCTCGGTGACTCGGCCATGCCTCATGCTGGGACGGGCGGGCCGGATCCGCACGCCGGAGTGGTCCACCCGGGCGCCGGGCGCGCGGGGAGGGCGTCCGCTGGGCTACTTCCCCTTGGCGGCCTTCGCCGCCGCCTTCATCTCCTGCTTGTGGGCGCGGACCTTGGCCAGGGACTCCGGGCCGGTGATGTCGGCGACCGAGCGGAAGGCGGACGGCTCGCCGTAGGGGCCGGCCGCCTCGCGCCAGCCGTCCGGGCGGACGCCGAGCTGCTTGCCGAGCAGGGCGAGGAAGATCTGCGCCTTCTGCTTGCCGAAGCCGGGCAGGTCCTGGAGGCGTTTGAGCAGCTCACGTCCGTTCTCGGCGTCCCGCCAGACACCGTCGGCGGCGCCGTCGTAGTGCTCCACGAGATACCGGCACAGCTGCTGGACGCGGCCCGCCATCGACCCCGGGTAGCGGTGCACGGCCGGTTTCTCGGCGAGCAGGGCGGCGAACGCCTCCGGGTCGTACGCGGCGATGTCCTGCGCGTCCAGGTCGTCCGCGCCCATCCGGCGGGCGATGGTGGCGGGGCCCTTGAACGCCCACTCCATCGGGATCTGCTGGTCCAGCAGCATCCCGACCAGCGCGGCGAGCGGACTGCGGCCGAGCAGCTCGTCGGCCTCCGGGTCCTGGGCGAGGTGAAGGGTGACGTCCATGTCCCGATGATCGCGCGTCGGGCCCCGGGCCGCGCGCCCGGCCGTCGGCCGTCGCAGGGGGAGGGCGTACGATTCCGCCACGATGGATGAGGTTAGGTAAGGCTAACCTATGTGGGAGGTGCGGTCCGGGTGAGATCCGATGGTCAGTACCGTGCCCCGGCGGTCCCGCTCCTGCGGGCCGAGGATCCCGTCGAACTCGCCCACGCCCAGGGCAGGTTCACGGCTCGCCACCGCGGCCGGCAGCTGGAGCTGCGGCGGCACCGGGCGCAGGGCACCTCGGCCGCCTTCCTCGGGCCCGACGCGCTGTCCTGGGACCGGTTCGCCCGCCGCGCCCGACTCGCCGACACCGCCCGGCGCTGTTTCACCGCCCTGGAGGAACGGGACCCGGAGACGGCCGCGTGGGTCAGGGCGTACGTCACCGGGGTCAACGAGGGCCTCGCGGAGGGCGCCGCCGGGCCGGAGTCCGGGAGGGCGGGGCTCGCGCCCGGGCGCTGGGAGCCGTGGACGCCGCTGGCGGTCCGGCTGTCCCTGCACGTCCTCGACGCGGGGTTCCCGGCCAAGCTGTGGCGCGGGCAGGTCGCCGGGCAGCTGGGGGCGGAGGCGGTTGCCCTGTTCGGGGGCGGGGGCGAACGGCCGTACACCGACGAACGGCCGTACACCGACGTACCCGCCGCCGGTGCCGGTGCCGCCCAGTACCTGCGCCTGTCCTGCCCGGAGTTCGACGTCGTCGGTTCCGCCGAGCCCGGCGTCCCCGGTCTCGTCCGCTCCGGCCGCACCGGCACCGTCGCCTGGACGTTCACCCCCTTCACCGCCGACCGCCAGGACCTCTACCACGAGCGGCTGCGCCGCACCGGCGCCGGTGTCGAGGCGCTCGGTCCGGACGGCCGCTGGCACCGTGCCGCCCGGCACACCGAACTGGTCCGGGTCGCCGGTGAGCAGACCGTCGAGACCGAGGTCATCGAGACCGACCGGGGACCGCTGATCGCGGGCGGCCCCGAGGGCCTCGTCGACGGCACGCCCGTCGCCCTCAGCCTGCGGTACCCGGCGCGCGTCACCGCCGACCTCGGCTTCGGCGCGCTGCTGCCGCTGCTGCGGGCCCGGCGGGTCGCCGACGTGGACCGGGCCCTGGCCGCCTGGACCGAACCCGTCGGTGTCGTGCGGGCCACCGACACCGAGGGCGGCACGCTGCGCCGGGGCGCGGGCCGGGTGCCGGTCCGCGCCGACGCCAACCTCCTGCGGCCGGTGCCGGCTTGGCGCCCCGGCCACGCGTGGCACGGCTGGCGTGACTGGCACGGTGGGCACGGCCGGCGTGACTCGCACGGTGGGCACGGCCGGCGTGACTGGCACGGTGGGCACGGCCGGCGGGAGCCGTCGGAGGCCGGGGGCGTGGACGGGGCCTTGGCTGCCGGTACGGAAGACCGCCCCCTGCTCGACCGCCTCGCCGCCCTGGACGGCCTCACCCCCGGCGCCGCCGCCCTGCGCGACCGCCTGCTCGGCCGGGACCCCCGCGAAGACCCGCGCGGTGCCGCGTACACGGCGCTGCGGTCCGCCGTCGTACGGCGGCTGGCGGCCGAGCCCGCGTTCGCCGCGCTGGCCGCGCCGCCCGCGTACCCCGAGGTGTTCCAGCCCCACCTCGCCCTGGCCCCGCGCCTCGCGCACGCCCTCGGCCGGCTGCTGCGCGCCGAGACGCTGTACGGCGTCGACCGTACGGCCGTGCTGCGCGCCGCCGTCGAGGAGACGGCCGCCGCGCTCGGCCGGCCCGTCGGGCAGGGCGACGCCTGACCGTCCGCGTACGCTGCCGGGATGAGCAGTCCGCCGACCCCCGAGGACCTCGTCGCGCACTACGGGCTGGAGCCGATCCCGCGCGAGGGCGGCCTGTTCCGGCGTACCTGGGCCGGACCCGGACGTCCCGACGGCCGCCCGGAAGGCACCGCGATCGTCGCGCTGCTGACCGCCCGCCCGGACGACTTCTCCGCCCTGCACCGCCTCCCCGTCGACGAGATCTGGCACCACTACCTCGGCGACCCCCTCGGCCTGCTCCTCCTCGCCCCCGACGGCACCGCCCGTACGGCGGTCCTGGGGCCGGACGTCCTGGGCGGCCAGCACGTGCAGCTCACCGTCCCGGCCGGTACCTGGATGGGCGGCCGGGTCGCGGCGGGCGGCGCGTGGACCCTCTTCGGCTGCACGATGGCGCCCGGCTTCACCTACGCCGACTACGAGCACGGCGACCAGGCGGAACTGACGGCGCGCTACCCGGCCGAGGCGGCCCGGATCGCGGAACTGTGCCGCCCATGAGCCTCCTTCACGGACAGACCGCCCTGGTCACCGGCGCGGGCGGCGGCATCGGCCGGGGCATCGCGCTGCGCCTGGCCGAGGAGGGCGCGGCGGTCGCGGTGCACTGCCGTACGTCGGTGGCGGCGGCCGGTGAGGTCGCGGACCTGGTGCGCGGGCGCGGCGGCCGGGCCGTCGTGCTGCGGGCCGACCTCACCGACGCGGACGCGTGCCGCCGGCTGGTCGAGGAGGCCGCCGACTGGGGCGGGGGACGGCTGGACGCGCTCGTGAACAACGCGGCCGTGCAGCCGGTGCGGGAACTGCCCGGGATGACGGCCGCCGAGTGGCGGACGGTGGTCGACACCGATCTGACCAGCGTCTTCGCCTGCACCCAGGCGGCGGCGGAGGTGATGCGCCGCACCGGCACCGGCGGCACCGTCACCCACATCGCCTCCATCGAGGCGCGCGCCCCCGCCCCCGGGCACGCCCACTACGGCGCCGCCAAGGCGGCGGTCGTGGCGCACGCCCGCGCGGCGGCCCAGGAGTACGGCCCGTGGGGCGTCCGCGTCAACACCGTCTCGCCCGGCCTGACCGACCGGGAGGGTCTCGCCGAGTCCTGGCCCGAGGGCGTACGGCGCTGGCTCGACGCGGTGCCCGCCGGCCGGCTCGGGCGCCCGGAGGACGTCGGCGACGCGTGCGTGTTCCTCGCCTCCCGGCTGGCCTCCTTCGTCACCGGGCACGACCTGGTGGTGGACGGCGGGGTGTCGGCACGCCCGTCCTGGTGAGCCGGCCCGCGGCCCGGTGAGCATCCGGCCCGTCACGTCCGTACGTATCCCCGAGCCGGTGCGTCACAAGACGGGGTGGGGACGTGAGGAGTGGTGGACACCTTGGACCTGAGGGACGTCGTCGACTTCAAGGGCTGGTGCTGCTCGGCACCGTGCTGGTCCTGTTCCTCCTCCACCTCCTCGGCGCCGGACCGGCGTCCGCCCACGCCGCCCTCACCGCCACCGACCCCGCCGACGGCACCGTCCTCCCCCGAGCCCCCCGCCACCTCACCCTGACGTTCAGCGAGTCCGTCGGCCTGCGCGACGACTCGTTCCGCGTCCTCGGCCCCGACGGGCACCGCGTCCGCACCGGGGAGGCGGAGAGCGCCGACGGCCGGCCGGACACCGTCCGCGTCTCCCTGCCGGGCCCGGACCGGCTGGGCAAGGGCACGTACACGGTCGCCTGGCGGGTGGTGTCCGCCGACAGCCACCCGGTCTCCGGCGCGTTCACCTTCGCCGTGGGCGCCCCCTCCGCCACGGCCGCCCCGGTGGACCCCGGCCCGGCCGAGGACCCGCTCACCGCCGCCCTGCACGGCACCGCCCGCTACCTCGCCTACCTCGCCGGCGCCCTGCTCATCGGCACGGCGGCGTTCGTCGCGCTGTGCCGTCCGCCGGACCCCGGGCGGCTGCGTCCGCTGGCGGTGACGGGCTGGTGGACCCTGCTGGCGGCCACCGTCGCCCTGCTGATGCTGCGGGGCCCCTACGAGGCGGGCACCGGCCCGGCCGCCGCCGTCGACCCCGGCGTACTCCGCGACACCCTGACCACCCGGCCGGGGGTGCTGCTGCTGGCCCGGCTGGTGCTGCTCGGGGCAGCCGCGCTGTCGGCGGCCCGGCTGTTCCGCCCCGGCGGCGGGACCGGACGCGGCGCGCGGGCCGCGGGTGCGGCGCTGGCCGTCGTACTCGCCCTGACCTGGGCCGGTGCCGAGCACGCCGCGGCCGGCGTCCAGGTTCCGGCGGCGCTCGCGTCGGCCGTGCTGCACCTGCTGGCGACGGCCTGCTGGCTGGGCGGCCTCACGGCCCTGCTCACACTGCTGCGCCGCACTCCGACGGGCCCGGCCCTTCCGGCCGCCGTCGTCACCCGGTTCTCCCGGCTGGCCCTGACCTCGGTGGCCGTCCTCACCGCCACCGGCGTCTACCAGTCCTGGCGCGGCCTCGGCTCCTGGGCGGCGCTCACGGGCACGCCGTACGGCAGGCTGCTGCTGGCCAAGGGGGCCGCGGTGCTGGTGCTGGTGGCGGCGGCGGGGGTGTCACGGAGGTGGACGGCGAGGATCACCTCCGCACCCGAGGCCCCGCCTCTTCCCCTTCCTCTGCCTCCACCCCTGTCTCTGCTGCGCCGCTCCGTGCTCGTCGAGACGGTGGTCGCGGCCGGGGTGCTGCTGATCACCACCGTGCTCACCGGCACGGCGCCGGGCCGCGCCGAGGCCGAGGCCGGCACCGAGGCGGCCCGCGCCGTGCCGGCGGGGGCGCCGCGGCCCGCGTCCGTCACCACGATCCCCTTCGACGTCGGCACCCCGGGCGGCCGGGGAACCGTACAGCTCACCCTGGACCCCGCCCGCAGCGGCGACAACGCGGTGCAGGCCGTGGTCTTCGGCGCCGACGGCGGCCTGACCGCCGTACCCGAACTCCGCCTCACCTTCTCCCTCCCCGCCCGCGACATCGGCCCGATCGACGCCCGACTGACCGACCGGGGCGGCTACTGGAGCACCAACTCCGTCACCCTCCCCCTCCCCGGCACCTGGACGGTGCGGGCGACGGTGCGGGTGTCGGAAGTCGACCAGACGACGGGGACGGGGCGGGCGCGGGTCACGCCGTAGGCCCTCTCCCGACGCATTGACGGTCAGTACAGCGTTGGCGAGTCAGGTTGACGAACAGCCCCCCGCATGCAGTAGATCACTCTTTGGTGAGTATCCCCCGCCTGATCTCTGGCATCCACTGTGACTAAGACGTCTTCGATCACCGCCATGGCTTTGGGGGTGAATACTCCCACGACTCCGGCATTCACTGTCGCATTGGTCAGCGGGAATGCGGGCCCGATGTAATTGAGTTCGAAGTCTGTATGCTGCCGCAGGCCCGCAGACTCCAGAAAGGATATGGCTTCGTCGCGAGACATCGGTGGGTTTCGGACCGGCGGCGATGTATGAGCAGTGGGATTGAGGGTGACGCGGTAGTCGGCGATTTTCACCTGAGCCGCCGTGGACGTCCCGTTCACCAACCTGACCACCCAGGCCAACTCGCTGGAACGTCCAGCCACCTCGACTACATTGCCAGTCCATCCGAGCATGGGGCGCACCACGGACGCGTACTGCGCCCTGGCGAAGACAAGGCTCGCCGCGATAGTCGTTGCAGTGGTTGCCGATTGAGTGTCCAGCAGCTGCAATTTCCACGGCCAGGAAGAGCGCACGGAGGAAGGGAGGTTCTGGGTCACCATGACCCAGAGGAGGAGGCTCACGGACAGGCCGAGAAGAATGAGGGGAACTCTGAAGAACAGTGTGTTCCGGTGTACGCGAACTTGTGGCTCGCCTCTCATCTACCCCTCCGACTATTTCACGCAGGCATCGCTCGGCGGAGGGCGAGTGTATGAATCCGAGGCTCTCCTGCGCCAGTAGGCACAGATTCGGCGGAGCGACGTCCGTGAGGACCCGACCGGGCATGAGCGATCACGGACTTATCCGCCACCTGCGGCCAAGCTCCGTGACAGCGCCCGTACTCGGTCACGGGGTGGGAGCCCGGCGGAGCGGCCCGGATACGCGCTCGCCGCACACATGTGACGGGGGCCACATCCCGGAAGGCCGCGCAGCAAGTCGGCGGTGCGCTCCGGGAGTCGCCGCGGACGGAGGCGGACAACGTCGAAGGGCCCCACCGCGAACGGTGGGGCCCTTCGACGTTGTGCCCGGTGAGGCACTGGCGGAGGATACGAGATTCGAACTCGTGAGGGGTTGCCCCCAACACGCTTTCCAAGCGTGCGCCCTAGGCCTCTAGGCGAATCCTCCGCTGGAGACATTACATGACGTCGGAGGGTGCTCGCGAACTCGTTCCAGGGGTCGGCGATCAGGTACGCTGGGCGCAGCCCCTCACGCGGCGCTATCTGACTGAACTCCCCCAGGGCCGGAAGGCAGCAAGGGTAGGTCGGCTCTGGCGGGTGCGTGGGGGGCGTCTGCGTTTCCGGGGTTTTCGCGGGGGCGTCCGGAGGGATCTTCGCGTCGGGCCGGTTGTCAGTCGTCGCCTATAACCTCGTATGCGTGTCGTCTCTCGCGCTCTACCGCCGCTACCGCCCCGAGACCTTCGCGGAGGTCATCGGGCAGGAGCATGTCACCGACCCGCTGCAGCAGGCACTGCGGAACAACCGGGTCAATCACGCGTACCTGTTCAGTGGTCCGCGCGGCTGCGGCAAGACGACCAGCGCGCGCATCCTGGCGCGGTGTCTGAACTGCGAGCAGGGGCCGACGCCCACGCCGTGCGGGGAGTGCCAGTCGTGCCGTGACCTGGCCAGGAACGGGCCGGGTTCGATCGACGTCATCGAGATCGACGCCGCTTCGCACGGTGGCGTCGACGATGCCCGTGACCTGCGCGAGAAGGCCTTCTTCGGGCCCGCCGGCAGCCGGTACAAGATCTACATCATCGACGAGGCCCACATGGTCACGTCGGCCGGCTTCAACGCGCTGCTCAAGGTCGTCGAGGAGCCGCCGGAGCACCTCAAGTTCATCTTCGCGACCACCGAGCCCGAGAAGGTCATCGGCACCATCCGGTCGCGGACCCACCACTATCCCTTCCGGCTCGTTCCGCCCGGCACCCTGCGGGAGTACCTCGGTGAGGTGTGCGGGAAGGAGGGCATCCCCGTCGAGGACGGTGTGCTGCCGCTCGTCGTGCGGGCCGGCGCGGGGTCCGTGCGTGACTCCATGTCCGTCATGGACCAGCTGCTGGCCGGGGCCGGCGCGGACGGTGTGACGTACGCCATGGCGACCGCCCTGCTCGGCTACACGGACGGCTCGCTGCTCGACTCGGTCGTCGAGGCGTTCGCCTCGGGGGAGGGGGCGGCGGCCTTCGAGGTCGTGGACCGGGTCATCGAAGGGGGTAACGATCCGCGGCGGTTCGTGGCTGATCTGCTGGAGCGGCTGCGGGATCTGGTGATCCTCGCCGCCGTTCCGGACGCCGCCGAGAAGGGGCTCATCGATGCTCCCGCCGACGTCGTGGAGCGGATGCAGGCCCAGGCGCGGTCCTTCGGCGCCGCCGAGCTGAGCCGCGCCGCCGACCTCGTCAACGAGGGGCTCACCGAGATGCGGGGCGCCACCTCGCCGCGTCTGCAACTGGAGTTGATCTGCGCGCGCGTGCTGCTGCCGGCGGCTTACGGCGACGAGCGGTCGGTGATGGCCAGACTGGACCGTATTGAGCGTGGCGTGCACTTCTCGTCGGGGGCCGGGCTGCCGGCCGCCGGGTACATGCCGGGGCCCGACGCCCACGCCGGCGCCGGCATGGGCGTCGGCGCCGGCGCCGCGGCAGTGCCGCCGGTCGCTCCGGTGCCGCCGGGCGGCGGTGCCGCCGCGGCCCGGGCCGCGGTGCGGGGGCCCGCGGGGCAGGGTGCGGGGACGGGTGGATTCGGGGGCGCTGATGCGGGGGGCGGCGCTCCTGTCGGCCAGCGCGGGCCCGCGCCTGCGCCGGTGCCCGCGGCGGCGGAGGGGCAGGGGGGTGGTTTCGGCGGGCCCGGTGGTCCTGGTGGGTCCGGTGGTTCCGGTGGTCCTGGTGGGGCCGGTGGTTCTCGTGACGGGGCCGCCGCCGCTGCGGCTGCTTCTGCCCCGGCTCCCGCCGCCGCCCCGGCCGCTCCCGCTCCCGCTGCTCCCGCCCAGCCCTCCGCGCCCGGCGCCTGGCCCACCGCGACGCCCGCCGGGGGCGGCCGGCGGCCGGGTGGCTGGCCGACGGCGACTCCCGCGGGGGGTGCCGGGCAGCCGGCCGCCCCGTCGGCGCCGACTCCGTCGGGCGGCCCCGCCCGCCCCGACAGCAGCGCCCCGAGCCCCGCACCCGCACCCGCGTCTGCCCCTGCCCCCGCCCCCGCCCCTGGCCAGGCCCCCCCGGGCGGCGCCTTCACCGCGCCCGGCGGCCTCGACCCCCGTACGCTCTGGCCGAACATCCTGGAGGCGGTCAAGAACCGCCGCCGGTTCACCTGGATCCTGCTCAGCCAGAACGCCCAGGTCACCGGCTTCGACGGTGCCTCCCTCCGGCTCGGCTTCGTCAACGCCGGTGCTCGGGACAACTTCGTCAGCAGCGGCAGCGAGGACGTACTGCGGCAGGCCCTGAGCGAGCAGTTCAACGTCCAGTGGAAGATCGAGGCGGTCGTCGACCCGTCCGGCGGCTCCGCACCCCCGCCCCCGGCGAACCCCTCCGGAGGCCCTTCCGGTGGCGGCTACGGCGGTGGCGGCGGATACGGCGGTGGCAGCGGTGGCGGCCATGGCGGCGGCTACGGCGGTGGCGCCCCGGCCCCGCGCCCGGCGGCACCCTCGCCCACGGCACCCGCGCCCGCCCCCACGCCGCCCCCGGCATCCTCAGGGCCCGGGTCCGCGTCCGCTTCCCCGTCGTCCGGCCCCGCGCCACAGCCGCCGAGGCCACCGGCTCCCGAGCCGCCGCCCGTCTCCATCGAGGACGACATCCCCGAGGACGACGACCCCGACCTCGACGAGTCCGCCCTCTCCGGCAAGGAACTGCTCGTCCGGGAGCTGGGCGCGACGGTCGTGGAGGAGATCGCCAACGAGTGAGCGCCCACGGGGGTTCAGCGGCGTACGCGGCCCGGTGACCCCGCGCGGGCGCGCGCTCTCGGAGGATCCGACGAACCGCCGACGCCCGCCCGCTCGGCGGCCCGCACAAACCACGCCCGTCCGCTCCCGTTAGGCTGACCCCGTGAAGGTCCTCGTCATCGGCAGCGGTGCCCGCGAACACGCCCTGTGCCGTTCCCTGTCCCTCGACCCCGACGTCACCGCGCTGCACTGCGCCCCCGGCAACGCAGGCATCGCCGAGGTCGCCGAACTGCACCAGGTCGACGCGCTCGACGGCGCGGCGGTGACCGCGCTCGCCACGCGGCTCGGCGCCGAGCTGGTCGTGGTCGGCCCGGAGGCTCCCCTGGTCGCCGGGGTCGCCGACGCCGTGCGCGAGGCCGGCATCCCGGTCTTCGGCCCCTCCAAGGAGGCGGCGCAGCTGGAGGGTTCCAAGGCGTTCGCCAAGGACGTGATGGCGGCGGCCGGCGTGCCCACCGCCCGCTCCTACGTCTGCACCACCCCGGAGGAGGCCGACGCGGCCCTCGCCGCCTTCGGCGCCCCGTACGTCGTCAAGGACGACGGTCTCGCCGCCGGCAAGGGCGTCGTCGTCACCGACGACCTCGAAGCCGCCCGCGCCCACGCGCGTGCGTGCGACCGCGTCGTCATCGAGGAGTTCCTCGACGGCCCCGAGGTCTCCCTCTTCGCCATCACCGACGGGGACAACGTCCGCCCGCTCCAGCCCGCCCAGGACTTCAAGCGCGCGCTCGACGGCGACGAGGGCCCCAACACCGGCGGCATGGGCGCCTACTCCCCGCTGCCGTGGGCCGACCCGAAGCTCGTGGACGAGGTCGTGCACACCGTCCTCCAGCCGACCGTCGACGAGCTGCGCCGCCGCGGCACCCCCTTCTCGGGCCTCCTCTACGCCGGACTCGCGATCACCTCCCGCGGCATCCGCGTGATCGAGTTCAACGCCCGCTTCGGCGACCCCGAGACCCAGGTCGTACTGGCCCGCCTGCGCACCCCGCTCGCCGGGCTGCTGATGGCCGCCGCCACCGGCAACCTCGCCGACCTGGAGCCGCTGCGCTGGAGCGACGACGCGGCGGTCACCGTCGTCATCGCCTCGCACAACTACCCCGGCACCCCGCGCACCGGCGACCCGATCACCGGGCTCGACGAGGTCGCGGCCGAGCACCCCGCCGGGGACGCCCCGCACGCGTACGTGCTGCACGCCGGCACCAAGCGCGAGGGCGACGCCGTCGTCAGCGCCGGCGGACGCGTCCTGTCCGTCACGGCCACCGGCGCGGACCTCACCGAGGCCCGCGACCGCGCCTACCGGGCCGTCGCCCGCATCGGCCTCGACGGCTCCCAGCACCGCACGGACATCGCGGCGAAGGCTGCTGCCGAGGCGGCGGCCGAGGCGTAATCCGGCACCGCACGGTCACAGGTCCCGCAGGCCCCGGTTCTCCAGGAACCGGGGCCTGACGCTTGCCGTCCGTCACCCACCTCTCCCCAAAGCCATTCCATCGAGTGACCGATGCCCCATACGGCTGACGGGCCCCGAGCCCCCAACTAGGGTGCGGCGCAAGCATTCCGGCACTTGGCCCACCGCGCATTGCGATGTCAGTGGCGGGTGCCACAGTGGGGGAGTGAGCACTACCGGCAACGGGACTACCGGCAACGGCACGACAGGCAGGCGCGTCAGGTCAGTGAGGGGATGAGGTCCGGGCATGAGCGGCATGGGCGTGGAGGAGCGGGGAGCGCAGGGCGCGCGGGCCCGGGCCCTGGCCGTGCTGCGGGTCCGCAGCCGGGCCCTCGCCGTCGCGCTGCTGCCGACCGCCGCCGCGGTGATCCTGCTGGCGGGCGGCTCCACCGGCCACCTCGTCGGCGCGGGCTGGAACGCCGCGCGCTGGGCCGTGTCCGTGCTCGCCCTCCTCGTACTGCTCGCCGCCGCCGGTGTCGCCGCGGTCGTCGTCCGCGCGCGTCCCGCCGTCACCCCGACGGTCGCGATCACCGAGTCGTCGGCGCCGGACCTGTACCGGATGGTGCGCGACCTCGCCGAGCGGCTCGACGTTCCCGCCCCGTCCGCCATAGCGCTCACCCCGGACTGCGACAGCTGGCTGGAGGACCGCACCCACCGCACCCACCGGACGCACGGCCGCCCCCCGCCCCCGGCGGACCACACCGACCCGGCGGCGATCCCGGCCGGCCCGCCGAACCGCCGGCCCGCGGCCTCCTCCGCCGCTTCCACCGGTTACTCCCCTTCCGCCGCCCCCTCCTCCGAGCCTTCCGCGTCCTCCGCTTCCTCCACCGCCCCCGTCCTCGTCATCGGCTCCCCCTTCCTCTGGTGGATGCGCGTCGGTGAACTGCGCGCGGTCCTCGCCCCGGTCGTCGCCGGTACGGGACCGTCCGCGCACCCCGACATAGCCGCGGCCCGGCGCTTCGTACGGGGCCTGGACGCGGCGGTGGCGGTGGCCTCGGAGCCGAGCCGCCAGCCGCTGTCCCGTGCCGCGCGGGCAGGCGTCGGCTGGGTCGCCCGGCTGCTGCTGCGCGGCTGCCGCACGCACGCCGCCGAGATGGAACGGGGCGTCGCGGCGGCCGCCGCCGAGCGCGCACAGGCTGTGGACTACGGGCTGCGGATCGTCGCGCAGGAGCAGGTGGGCCTGGCCTACGCGGGCTGGGACCGGCTGCTGACCCGGGTGGCGCTGCCCGCCTGGCGGACGGGCCGCTGGCCCACCCGGCTGGACGCGGGCGTCGTCGCCGCGCTGACCGAGCTGTCCCGCCGCGACCGGCTGGCCGAGGGTTTCGCCTCCCGGCTGGGCGAACGCCCCGCCTGCGACCTGCTGGAGGAGCCCGGCGCGATGGACGAGGCCACCTCCCTGCTCGCCGCGCGCCTCTTCCACGGGGGCCCCGCCGAGCCCGGCGCGGACTGGGCGCCGCTGGAGTGGCACGAATACCCCGAGGAGGTCGTCGACCGCACCTGGCGCACCGACGCGGCCCGCCTCCACCGCGTCCTGGACTCCCTCGGCGTCCGCCGCACCGCCGACGGCACCGCCCCGGAGACCGACGGCCCCACCCTGGCCCGCGTCCTCGACCACCTCACGGCCCCGCCCGCCCCCCGGACCCCGGACCCGTCCCCGGCCCCGGCCCCGCCGCCGTACGGCACCCCGCCCACCACGACCGTCCCATCCACCCCGCCCACCACGACCGACGCCACCCCCCAGCAGTACGAGGCCGAGTACGAGGCCGAGTACGCGGCCGGGGCCGAGGCCGAGGACGACGACCTCGCCGGCACCACCCCCCGAGGCGCCGCCCTCGCCGCCGGCCTGACCGCCGAGCTGGCCCGCGAGGAGGCGGCCACGGCAGGGCCCCGCCCCACCGACCCCTCACTCGCCCCTGCCGCAACGGCCCTGTGGGACGACCGCCCCCTCCCCCTCCTCCCGCTGCGCCCCCCGCGCACCGGCCGCGAGATCCTCACCGATCACGTCACGGCGATGGTGTGCTGCGCGGCGATGGACACGGCGGGCGCGGCCCCCGGCCTCGACTGGCTCGACGGCCCGTCCCTGCTGATCCACGGCGAACGCGCCGCCGACCTGGCCCCCCGCATCCTCGCCCTCGTCGAGACCGGCGACCCGGACCCCCTGCGCGCCTGGCTGGCCGACCTGGGCATACGCCCGGAGAAACCGGTACGCCTGGTCTGACGCCTGGTCTGACCGACCCGAACCACCGAACCACCGAACCACCGAACCACCACCCCCACGGCCCTCACAGCCCCCTCCCGCCATTGCGGACCCTCTGATTCCACTTTGGCCCAGTTCGCGACGAACCGTGACAGCCTGCGTGCGAAATGTGATGTGCTGGGACCGATCGCGCACATGGCAATCGCGTACGTCATACGCACGACCACGGGGGCTCGAGGGAGGGGAATGACCCATGGGGTCCGAGCAGATCCGCCGATGGGAATCCGGAGCACTCGCCCACGCCGTCACCGACCCCTTCGGCCAGGGGCCGGTGCCGTGGCTGCGCGGCGGTGAGACGTACTTCGGCGACAGCGGCCAGATCGTCCCCTGGTACGTCGATCAGGACCCCGTCCAGGACCCCGCCCAGGAACCGGGCGGCGGCGGAACCCGCCGGAGGTCCCCCCGAAAGACCCCCCACCGCTCCGGCGGCGGCCCCCGCGCCGCCGACGACGTGCACCTGCAGATCAAGGGGTTCACCTCCACCGGCGCGGTCGCGCCCGGCGACGCCATCGACTTCCACATCACCGTCGACCCGCCCCAGCAGTTCTCCGTGGACGTCTACCGCATCGGCCACTACGGCGGCGACGGCGCCGCCAAGATCACCAGCAGCCCCCGCCTCTCCGGCATCGTCCAGCCCCCGCCGCTCGCCGCCGACCGCACCGTCTCCTGCCACCACTGGTGGCTGTCCTGGCGGCTCCAGGTCCCGACGTACTGGAACATCGGCGCGTACGTCGCCGTCCTCACCACCGCCGACGGCTACCGCTCCCACGTCCCCTTCACCGTCCGCGACAACCACCCCGCCGACCTCCTGCTGCTCCTGCCGGACATCACCTGGCAGGCGTACAACCTCTATCCGGAGGACGGCCGCACCGGCGCCAGCCTCTACCACGCCTGGGACAAGGACGGCCGGCTGCTCGGCGAGGCCGACGCCGCCACGACGGTCTCCTTCGACCGCCCGTACGCGGGCGCCGGCCTCCCCCTGCACGTCGGCCACGCCTACGACTTCATCCGCTTCGCCGAGCGCTACGGCTACGACCTCGCCTACGCCGACGCCAGCGACCTGCACGCCGGCCGCGTCGACCCGACCCGCTACCGGGGCCTGGTCTTCCCCGGCCACGACGAGTACTGGTCCGCCGCCATGCGCCGCACCACCGAACTCGCCCGCGAGCAGGGCACGTCCCTGGTCTTCCTCTCCGCCAACACCATGTACTGGCAGGTGGAGCTGGCCCCCTCCCCGTCCGGCGTCCCCGACCGCCTGCTCACCTGCCGCAAACGCCAGGGCCCCGGCAAACCGGTGCTGTGGCGCGAGATCGACCGCCCCGAGCAGGAGATACTCGGCATCCAGTACGCGGGCCGCGTCCCCGAGCCGCATCCGCTGATCGTCCGCAACGCCGACCACTGGCTGTGGGAGGGCACCGGCGCCCACGAGGGCGACCCGATCGAGAACCTGGTCGCGGGCGAGGCCGACCGCTACTTCCCGCGCGCCCCGCTCCCCCCGTACGACGAACGGGTGCTGCTCGCGCACTCCCCGTACGAGGACGCCGACGGCGTCCGGCGCCACCAGGAGACCTCCCTGTACCGGGCGCCGTCCGGCGCCTGGATATTCGCGTCCGGAACGTTCGCCTGGTCCCCGGCCCTGGACCGCCCCGGCCACGTCGACCCCCGTGTGCAGCGCGCCACCGCCAACCTGATGGACCGCATCTGCAAACGCGAGTGACCACCACCGCCCCCCTGTCCGCCCCCGCCCCGCCGTACGGGAGAATGCGGAGGCATTGGACAGAACCACGGGGAGGAACCGTGTCCGGATTCGTCGAAAAGCCCGAACCGCTCAAGGTCCCGGGCCTGGTACATCTGCACACCGGCAAGGTGCGCGAGCTGTACCGCAACGAGGCGGGCGACCTCGTGATGGTCGCCAGCGACCGCATCTCCGCCTACGACTGGGTACTGCCCACCGAGATCCCCGACAAGGGCCGGGTCCTCACCCAGCTCTCCCTGTGGTGGTTCGACCAGCTCGCCGACCTGGTCCCGAGCCACGTCCTGAGCACCGAACTCCCGCCCGGCGCCCCCGCCGACTGGCAGGGCCGCGCCCTGGTCTGCAAGTCCCTGGACATGGTCCCGGTGGAGTGCGTGGCCCGCGGCTACCTCACCGGCTCGGGCCTCGCGGAGTACGACGAGTCCCGTACCGTCTGCGGCCTCGCCCTCCCCGAGGGCCTGGTCGACGGCTCGGAGCTGCCCGCCCCGATCTTCACCCCGGCCACCAAGGCCGAGGTCGGCGAGCACGACGAGAACGTCTCCTACGAGGAGGTCGCCCGCCAGGTCGGCGCCGACACCGCCGCCCGGCTGCGCCAGGCGACCCTCGCCGTGTACTCCCGCGCCCGGGACATCGCCCGCGACCGGGGGATCATCCTGGCCGACACCAAGTTCGAGTTCGGCTTCGACGGGGAGGAGCTGATCCTCGCCGACGAGGTCCTCACCCCGGACTCCTCCCGCTTCTGGCCGGCCGACCGGTGGCAGCCGGGACGCGCGCAGCCGTCGTACGACAAGCAGTACGTCCGCGACTGGCTGACCTCGGCGGAGTCCGGCTGGGACCGCAGGAGCGAGCAGCCCCCGCCGCCGCTGCCGCAGCAGGTCGTGGACGCGACCCGCGCCAAGTACATCGAGGCGTACGAGCGCCTGACGGGCCTCGGCTGGAGCTAGCTCCCCGGCTCCCGAGGGACAACGAAAAGCCCCCGGCCGAAACCGGGGGCTGATCGGACTGATCGAACTGGAGCGAACGACGAGGTTCGAACTCGCGACCTCAACCTTGGCAAGGTTGCGCTCTACCAACTGAGCTACGTTCGCAGGTGCTCCGCTCCGTGCGGTGCGAGCACCACTATACCCAACCCCGCTCGCGCGCGAGACGCACCGCGGCATGACGGTTCTCCGCCCCGAGCTTCGTCGCCGCCGACGACAGGTAGTTCCGTACCGTCCCCTCCGCGAGCGCGGCCCGCTCGGCGATCTCCGCGACCGGCGCCCCGTCGGCCGCCAGCTCCAGCACCTCGGCCTCGCGGGCGGTCAGCGGCGAGTCCCCGGCGGAGATCGCGTCGGCGGCCAACTCCGGGTCGACGTAGCGGTTTCCGGCGTGCACCGTGCGGATGATCTCGGCGAGCCGCTGGGCGCTCACGGTCTTCGGCACGAACCCGCGCACCCCGGCCGCCAGGGCCCGCTTCAGATGTCCGGGCCGTCCGTGACTGGTCACGATCAGCACCTTGCAGCCGGGCAGCTCGGACCGCAGCGATGTGGCCACCCTCACACCGTCCGCGCCGGGCATCTGGAGGTCCAGGACCGCCACGTCGGGCTCGTGCGCCCGGGCCATCGCCAGCGCCTCGGGTCCGGTGGCCGCCTCGGCGATCACCAGGAGGTCGTCCTCCAGGGAGAGCAGCGCGGCCAGCGCCCCGCGGATGAGGTGCTCGTCGTCGGCGAGCAGGACCCGTACGGCGTCGCTCACGGCGTGACCTCCGCTCCGGCGCCCGCCCGCAGCGGCACCCGCGCCACCACCCGGAACACGCCCCCGTCGGCCCGCCCCGCCTCCAGCGTCCCGTCCACCGCGCTCAGCCGCTCCCGCAGCCCCGCCAGCCCCGAACCGCCGCGCCCGCCGGCCGCTCCGCCGGACGCCCCGCCGCCTGTCCCGGACGGCTGTGCCGCGCCGTCGTTCTCCACGGTCAGTACCACTCGCTCTCCGGTCGTCCGAACCGTCACGGCGCACCGCTCAGCCGCCCCGTGCCGCAGTACGTTGGTGGTCGCCTCCCGCACCACCCAGCCGAGCGCCGACTGCACCCGGGCGGGCAGCCCGGCCGTCTCGCCGCTCACCTCGCAGGCGATGCCCGCGGCGTCCAGCACCCCCCGCGCACCGGTGAGTTCGGCCTCCAGGTCGGCCTCCCGGTACCCCCGTACGACGTCCCGCACCTCCCGCTGCGACTCCCGGGCGATGCGCTGCACCTCGATCATCTGCTCCACGCCCTCGGGCCGCTCGCGCCGGGTCAGCTGGACGGCCAGTTCGCTCTTGAGCGCGATCACGGCCAGGTTCCGCCCGATCACGTCGTGCAGGTCCCGGCCGAACCGCAGCCGTTCCTCGGCGACCGCCAGCCGGGCCCGGGTCTCGCGGGCCTCGTCGAGTTCGAAGACCGCGTTGAGCAGCCAGACCGAGAAGACCGAGGTGAAGGCCAGGAATCCCGCGCCGCACAGCACGGTGCCCACGGTGACCACGGCGGCGGCCAGGGGCGCGCCCAGCAGCAGCGCCCCGGCGCCCGAGCCCAGCGCGAAGCCGCAGACCAGCACGGCCACCTGCCGCCGCCGGTCCATGCCGAGCGTCATGATCCCGACGCCGAAGGTGACGATGACGCCGAAGCTGCTGCCCACCGCGGTGGCGGCCTTCTCACCGGGCCGGAACTCGGCGAACGCGAGCGCGCCGGCGGCCAGCGCGGCGGTGAGGCCGCCGAGGGCCCACAGCAGCCGCACCGGCCGGGCCCGCCGCCCGCGGGTCCAGTCCAGCGCCTGCGAGGCGGTCACCAGGCAGAGCGCGGTGTGCGCGACGACCGCCAGGCACAGCACCCCCGCGAGCTCGACGTCGACCTGGGCGAACCCCGTCAGCCCGGCCACGGTGACCTCGATCAGCCCGAAGAAGTGGAACGACCACCGGGTGTACGTCTCCACCTTCGCCGGCGTGGTCTTCCGCCGCCACCAGCCACCCGGCCTGCGCATCCCTCGTCTCCCCGCCCTGTCTCGGTTCCTGGACCAGTGGTCTCTGTCCCGGTCTCAGCGCCGCGGTTCCCACCGGAACCACCGGCGTACAGCAAACACCGCGAACACGGTCCAGGCCACCGCCGTCGCCGCGGCGCCCAGCGCCTCGCCGGCCGACAGGTCCCCGGTCCAGCCGCCGCGGACCAGGGTGACGACCGGGGTCAGCGGCAGCAGTTCGCACACGGCGGCCACCTTGTCGGGGAGCAGCTCCAGCGGGACGAACATGCCCGAGGCCATCATCGAGACGAACGTCAGCGGCAGCGGCGTGACCTGGGCGCTCTCGCTGGTGCGGGTGAAACTCGCGGTGACGGCGGCGAGCGCCGCGCACATCACCAGCCCCAGCAGCAGCCCGAGCACGGCCAGGTGGGGCGCGGACGGCACGGACAGGTCCAGGAGCACCCAGCAGCCCGCCGTCAGCAGCAGGGACTGCACCAGGCCGGTGAGGACGGACGGCAGCGCGGAGCCGGCCAGGATCTCGGCGTCCCGCGGTTCGCCGGTGCGCAGCCGTTTGAGGACGAGTTCCTCGCGCCGCACGACGAAGACGCCGACCAGGGCCGAGTACACGGCGAAGACCAGGGAGAAGCCGATCGCGGCGGGCAGCACGACAGTACCGATGGTCAGTCCGGCCTCGGCGAGGTCCATCTCCTTCGCCGCCTCCCGCACGCTGAACGGCAGCACCAGCGGCACGAACACCGCGGCGAAGAGGGTGCCCTTGCTCCGCCCGAGCAGGGTCAGTTCGGCGCGGGCGAGGGCGGTCATGCGCCGCGCCGGCGTGGTGACGGGGGCGTGCGCCCGGGTCTGGGCGGTGCCGGTGGCGCTCATGCCGCGTACTCCTTCGTCGTCGTGCCCGCGGCCGGGTCCGCCGCCGCTTCCTTCGCTATCCCGAGGAACGCCTCCTCCAGGGAGGCCGAC
The DNA here is from genome assembly GCF_044768905.1 of Streptomyces sp. NPDC090994. Classification (NCBI taxonomy): domain Bacteria; kingdom Bacillati; phylum Actinomycetota; class Actinomycetes; order Kitasatosporales; family Streptomycetaceae; genus Streptomyces; species Streptomyces sp. NPDC090994. The sequence goes on along the minus strand of NZ_JBIVWS010000006.1, from coordinate 61,961 downwards.
CGCACGTCCAGGCGGCGCAGCCGCACCCCGGCGCGTTCGGCCCACACCAGCAGTCCGGTGGCCGCGCGCTGGAGGTCGTGGGTGCGCAGCCGGACGAGCCGGCCGTCGACCTCGTGTCCGCTGACGCCGAGTTCGCCGAGCGGCGGCAGGTCGCCGGGGAAGTACCCCTCGGGCAGCTCGAAGGAGATCCGGGACGGCCGGGAGGCGGTCACCTCGTCGGGGGTGCCGGTGGCGGCGATCCGGCCCTCGTGCATGATCGCGAGGCGGTCGGCGAGGTTCTCGGCCTCCTCCAGGTAGTGCGTCGTCAGCAGCACCGTCGTACCGCGGTCGCGCAGCGCGCTCACCAACTCCCAGGTGTCCCGCCGTCCTTCGGCGTCCAGGCCGGTGGTGGGTTCGTCGAGGAAGAGCACCTCGGGGGAGCCGAGCAGGGCCAGCGCCAGGTCGAGGCGGCGCCGCTGGCCGCCGGAGAGCTGCTTGACCCGGGTACGGGCCTTGGCCTGGAGGCCGACCAGTTCCAGCACCTCCGCCTCCGGCCGGGCCCCGCTCACGCACCCCGCCCACATCCGCGCGGTCTCGGCGACGGTCAGCTCGGACGGGAAGCCGCCCTCCTGGAGCATCACCCCGGTACGGGGCCGTACGGCGGCCCGCTCGGTGTACGGGTCGTGCCCGAGCACCCGGATCCGCCCGCCGGTCGGCGCGGCGAGGCCCTCCAGCAGTTCGACCGTGGACGTCTTGCCGGCGCCGTTGGTGCCGAGCAGCGCGAAGATCTCGCCGCGGCGCACGCTGAAGCCGATGCCGCGCACCGCCTCGAACCCGCCCCCGTACACACGCCGCAGGTCGGTGACCTCAATCACGTGTTCGTGTTCGTTCGCATCCATGCCCCAAGGCTCCCCGCGGAACGGGCCCGACGGCAGTGCGCGGCATCATCACTCGCCATGACAAATGTCAGACGGGACCGGGCACTTGCCCGAGGCGCACGGAAAGACCATGGTCCACGGCGCACGAAAAGACCCCGGTCCCTCAGGACCGGGGTCTCATTCCCGAGCGGACGACGAGGCTCGAACTCGCGACCTCAACCTTGGCAAGGTTGCGCTCTACCAACTGAGCTACGTCCGCATTGCCTCCGATCGGCTCTCACCGACCGGCGCGGGCACCAGCCTACCCGATCGACGTACGTGACCGGTATGGCGGTGCGGAGCGGGTGACAGGGATCGCACACTGCGTCTTCCCCCTGGAAGGGGGATGTTCTACTACTAAACTACACCCGCAAGCCCTCGTGAGCTGGGCTTTTTCGGCCCCGCCCCCTCGGCGTGCTCCAGACTTTAGCTGATCGCCGGGGGTGTCGCGCAAGTCGGTTGACGCGAGGGCCCGCTGAGCGCCCGTCGGGCCCCCGAGCCGGCCGCCGGCTCACCGGGCGGCGGCGAACGCCTCGTAGACCTTCTTGGGGATGCGGCCCCGGGCCGGGACCTCCATCTTGTTGGCCTGCGCCCAGGCCCGCACGGCCGCCGGGTCGGGGGCGACCTCCGTCTGCCGGTAGGCCTTGCCGGACCTCGACCGCTTGCGGCCGGCCTCCACGTACGGCTCCAGGGCCTCGCGGAGTTTCCTGGCATTGGCTTCGTTCAGGTCGATCTCGTACATCCTGCCGTCGAGTCCGAAGGCGATCGTCTCCGCCGCTTCCGAGCCGTCGATGTCGTCGAAGTAAGTGACCACGACACGCTGCGCCACGAATATCGGTCCCTTCGTGCGGCATCTCCGCACCGACGTGCCAGGACGTCGCGGAGATACCGACTGTTCGCCAGTAATTGGGCAAAGTATCGGCTAATGACATTTCATTTGTACAGTGCCCGGCATTGCATTGTGAAGCCCGACTAAATCTCTCCGCGTGTCCGTCGCGCAATAGACATCCGGACGTAGCGCGCGATCTTTCCCGAAGCTTTTCACGCGCCCCTCCCCCGATGCGCAATCGTGACAGGGCTCACGTAGTTTCCTACAACTCTACCCGCGTAGAAATTTCGGCGGCTTTGACCAGGTAGTCTGAAGGAACCTGCTCAGCACCACACACCGGGAGTGCCAGTGGCACGCGTCGTAGTCGACGTCATGCTCAAGCCGGAGATCCTCGACCCCCAGGGCCAGGCGGTGCAGCGCGCACTGCCGCGGCTGGGTTTCGAAGGGATCTCGGACGTCCGTCAGGGAAAGCGTTTCGAACTGGAAGTGGACGGGCCCCTCGACGAGGCCGCCCTCGCCCGCATCCACGATCTTGCGGAATCCTTCCTCGCCAACACCGTGATCGAGGACTTCACCGTCCGGGTCGAGGAAGCGGCGGAAGCGGCGGGAGTCGCGAAGTGACCGCTCGGATCGGCGTCGTCACTTTCCCCGGCAGCCTCGACGACCGGGACACGCAGCGTGCGATCCGGGTCGCGGGCGCCGAGCCGGTGGCGCTCTGGCACAAGGACAAGGACCTCAAGCAGGTCGACGCCGTGGTGCTGTGCGGCGGTTTCTCCTACGGCGACTACCTGCGCGCCGGGGCCATCGCCCGTTTCTCGCCGGTGATGGACACGGTCATCGACCAGGCCAGGGCGGGTCTGCCGGTGCTCGGCATCTGCAACGGCTTCCAGATCCTCACCGAGGCCCACCTGCTGCCCGGCGGCATGCTCGGCAACGACCACCTGCACTTCATCTGCCGCGACCAGAAGCTGCGGGTGGAGAACGCCGGGACCTCCTGGACCAGCGACTACACCGCCGGCCAGGAGATCCACATCCCGCTGAAGAACATGGACGGCCGCTACGTCGCCGACCAGCGCACGCTGGACGAGCTGGAGGCCGAGGGCCGCGTCGCGTTCCGTTACGTGGACTACAACCCCAACGGCTCGCTCAACGACATCGCCGGCATCACCAACGCGGCGGGCAACGTCGTCGGCCTGATGCCGCACCCCGAGCACGCCGTCGAGCCGCTGATCGGCACCGGCCGCACCGACGGCCTCCCGTTCTTCACCTCGATCCTCAAGAAGCTGGTCAACGCATGAGCCGGACGCCTCTGGACACGGTCGAGCACGCGGCCGCGACCCCCGACGTCGAGCTGCCCTGGGCCGAACTGGGCCTGAAGAAGGACGAGTACGAGAGGGTCGTCGAGATCCTCGGCCGCCGCCCCACCGGGGCCGAGCTGGCCATGTACTCCGTGATGTGGTCCGAGCACTGCTCGTACAAGAGCAGCAAGGTCCACCTGCGCCAGTTCGGCGAGAAGGCCCCCGAGTCCGACGCCATGCTCGTCGGCATCGGCGAGAACGCCGGTGTCGTCGACGTCGGCCAGGGCTACGCGGTCACCTTCAAGGTCGAGTCGCACAACCACCCCTCCTACGTCGAGCCCTACCAGGGCGCGGCCACCGGCGTCGGCGGCATCGTCCGCGACATCATCGCGATGGGCGCCCGCCCGGTCGCCGTCGTGGACCCCCTGCGCTTCGGCGCCGCCGACCACCCCGACACCAAGCGGGTCCTGCCCGGCGTCGTCGCCGGCATCGGCGGCTACGGCAACTGCCTGGGCCTGCCCAACATCGGCGGCGAGGTCGTCTTCGACGCCTGCTACCAGGGCAACCCGCTGGTCAACGCCGGTGCCATCGGCGTCATGCGGCACGAGGACATCCACCTCGCCAAGGCGTCCGGCGCGGGCAACAAGGTCATCCTGTACGGCGCCCGCACCGGCGGCGACGGCATCGGCGGCGCCTCGATCCTGGCCTCCGAGACCTTCGACGACGCCAAGCCGAGCAAGCGCCCCGCCGTCCAGGTCGGCGACCCCTTCCAGGAGAAGCTCCTCATCGAGTGCACCCTGGAGGCATTCCAGGAGAAGCTGGTCGTCGGCATCCAGGACCTGGGCGCGGCCGGCCTGTCCTGCGCCACCTCCGAGCTGGCCTCCAACGGCTCCGGCGGCATGCGCGTCACCCTGGACGACGTACCGCTGCGCGACTCCACGCTCTCGCCCGAGGAGATCCTCATGAGCGAGTCGCAGGAGCGCATGTGCGCGGTCGTCGAGCCCGAGAAGGTCGACCGCTTCCTGGAGATCTGCGAGAAGTGGGACGTCATCGCCACCGTCATCGGTGAGGTGACCGACGGCGACCGCCTGGAGATCTACTGGCACGGCGGCAAGATCGTCGACGTCGACCCGCGCACGGTCGCGCACGAGGGCCCGGTCTACGAGCGCCCCTACGCCCGCCCCGACTGGCAGGACGCCCTCCAGGCCGACGACGCGGGCAAGCTGCCCCGGCCCGCGACGTCCGAGGAGCTGAAGGACCAGGTCCTCAAGCTGGTCTCCTCCCCGAACCAGGCAAGCAAGAAGTGGATCACCCAGCAGTACGACCACTTCGTGCAGGGCAACACCGTCCTCGCCCAGCCCGAGGACTCCGGCATGATCCGGATCGACGAGGAGACCGGCCTCGGCGTCGCCATCGCCACCGACGGCAACGGCCGCTACGCCAAGCTGGATCCGTACCACGGCGCCCAGCTCGCCCTGGCGGAGGCGTACCGCAACGTCGCCACCACCGGCGCCAAGCCGCTCGCCGTCTCCGACTGCCTGAACTTCGGCTCGCCCGAGGACCCGGCGGTGATGTGGCAGTTCGCGGAGGCCGTGCGCGGCCTGGCCGACGGCTGCCTCCAGCTCGGCACCCCGGTGACCGGCGGCAACGTCTCGCTCTACAACCAGACCGGCGAGGCCGCCATCCACCCGACGCCGGTCGTCGCCGTCCTCGGCGTCATCGACGACGTCGCCCGCCGCACCCCGGTCGCCTTCCAGGAGGAGGGCCAGCTGCTCTACCTCCTCGGCGACACGGCGGAGGAGTTCGGCGGCTCGGCCTGGTCCCAGGTCATCCACGACCACCTCGGCGGCCTGCCCCCGAAGGTCGACCTGGAGCGCGAGCGGCTGCTCGCCGAGATCCTGATCTCCGCCTCCCGCGACGGCATGATCGACTCCGCGCACGACCTGTCCGACGGCGGTCTGGTCCAGGCGGTCGTCGAGTCGGCGCTGCTGGGGGAGAAGGGCGCGCGGCTGGTCGTACCGGACGGGCTGGACGCCTTCACCTTCCTGTTCTCGGAGTCGGCGGGCCGCGCGGTCGTCGCCGTCCCGCGCTCGGAGGAGATCCGCTTCACCGACATGTGCGGCGCGCGCGGCCTGCCCGCCACCCGTATCGGTGTCGTGGACGGGGACACGGTCGAGGTGCAGGGCGAGTTCACGCTCACCCTGACCGAGCTGCGCGAGGCGCACGAGGGCACGATCCCGGCGCTGCTGGCGTAACGGCCCCGGCCGTCCGGGCCGTCGCCGCGGGCACCCACGCGTGCCCGGGGCGACGGCCCGCTGTCGTCTGTGCCGCCCGGGTTTCCTGAACCGTCCTGACGGGCACGGTGGTTGTGCCAACCTGAAGGCGTACGTGCGACGGGGACACCTGGGTGGGGACCGATGGGTGAGCAGTTGCGGATCAGGTTCGAGGCGGACGGGCCGGGGCGGGAAGAGGAACTCCGTTCGCTGCTCGGCTGGCTCACGGACGACAGGGCACTGCGCGGGCACGTAGAACTGGAACCGGTCGTCGCCGACCGCCCCGGACGGATGAGCCCGGAACTCGAGGTGATCCTCGCGGCGGTCTCCACCGCGGCCGGCGTCCTGCAACTGCCCCTGTCGTACCTGGCCTGGCGGCAGAGCCGGCGCGGCCGGACGCCCCAGGTCACGGTCCAGGTCGTCGGCGCGGACCCCGCCGAGGCCGAGGAACTGCTGCGCAGGCTGCGCGGCGAGACCCCGGACGACGCGGGGGAGACGCCGGCATGACCGTGCACGGCGGCACCGAGGCCACCGTCGCCTCCCCGGCCCGGATCGACCCCGCCCGTTCCGCCTGCGTGCTGATCGGCGTGGACGACTACACCCACCTCGACCCCCTGCGCAGCGTCCGCCACAACCTCGTCGAACTGCGGGCCGCGCTCGCCGACCCCGAGATCTGGGGCATCCCCGAGGAGCGGATCTTCACGGTCGCCAACCCGACGACGCCGGCCGGCCTGGTCGGCCCGATCCGCGAGGCGGCGGACCTCACCGAGGACACGCTGATCGTGTACTACGCGGGCCACGGCCTGCTCGACCGGCACGACGGGCAGCAGCTCCTGCTCACCCTGCCCGGGTCGCTGGAGGACTGGCCGGACACCTGCGTGCGCTCCGGCGACGTACGCCGGGCCATCCACGGCACCGGGCCCGCGCGGCGCCGCGTACTGATCCTCGACTGCTGCTTCAGCGGCCGGGTGCTCACCGAGATGGCCGGCACCGACCGCGGCGAACAGGGCGGCGAGATGGCGCTGCGGACGCTGCGCGGCGTCGAGGGCTCGTACGTCATGACCTCGGCCGCCAAGGACCGCCCCTCGCACGCCCCCGACCCCAAGCGCTGCACGGTCTTCACCGGCGCGCTCGTGGACGTCCTGCGGAAGGGACTGCCGGACGGCCCCGAGATGCTGGGCCTGCACGCGCTCTTCGAGGCGGTCAGGCAGCGCATCGCGGACATGAAGCCCGTGGTCCCGCAGGAACCGCAGGACGAGGACCGCAACGGCGTCGGCGGGCTGGCCTTCGTCCGCAACGTGGCGGTGCTGCCGCCCCTGACCCCGCCGCCCGGCCCCGCCGCCGCGCCGCCCCGCAGCCGCACCGGCATCACCGTCCTGGCGCTGGCCGCCGCGGCGGCCGGTCTGGCCGCCGGCCTCGCCCTGCCCGGTGCCGTCGACTGGTGGCACGCCGCGCACCCCGCGCCCGCGACCGGCGTCTGCGGCGGCCACCCCGCCGACGCCGAGGCGCCCCGCGCGGTCCTCCTGGACCACTCCGACGCACTGGACAAGAAGAACGTCGACTACGAGGAGATCAAGGGCCTCTCCGCCCTCTCCCTCGTCTCCGAGGGGGAGAACGGCGTCGAGGCGCTCGCGCTCGCCGACAACATGCCCGGCCTGCTCTTCCCGCTCCGCCTCGGCACCCCCTTCGACCTGAACCCCGTCGCCGACACCGCGCGCACCCTGCGCCACGCGGACGGCACGGAGTTCCCCGGCTGGTACGACGGCGAGGGCCTCGTCATCGAAGAGGGCGGCCGGACGGTGCTGATCGCCGCCGAGACCGGCCCGGCGATCCGCCGCTTCGACATCGCCACCGGACGACAGCTCGGCGAGGACTTCCCCATCCCCGGGCACCTGCGGTACTGGCCCAAGGGCAGCGCCCAGACCGGCCGCAGCATCGAGTCCCTCGCCCTCTCCCCGGACGGCCGCCACCTCTACGCCGGCTGGGAGGCACCCCTGGCCGCCGACGGCGACCAGCGCGGCCGGCCCCTGATCCGCATCCAGCGCTACACGGGCGAACCCGGCGGCAGCTACGAGCCGGACGAGCAGTACGTCTACCTCGCCGGCGACGGCATGAACCTGGTGGAGCTGGTGGCCCTCGACAACGAGGGCGGACTCCTCGCCCTGGAACGCGAGTACACCTCCGGCCTCGGCACCTCCATCCGCGTCGTCCAGGTCTCCCTCGACGGCGCCCGCGACGTCAGCGAGACGGACTCCCTCTACGACGTCCCTGCGGACGTCTTCGCCGAGGAGACCCCGGTCCTGTCCCTGGCCGCCTGCCCGGCCGGCGGCCCCGGAGCGGTCGCCACCCCCGGCTCCAACACCGCCAATCCGCTGGTCGACAACGTCGAGGGCATGGCCGTGGGCAAGGAGTGGTCCAGCGGCGAGTACAAGGGCTGGCGCCCGCTGTACCTGGTCTCCGACGACAACGGCAGCGGCGACCAGATCACCCGCCTCTACTCGCTCGCCCTGCGCCTGAAGCCCTAGGACCCCGTACGGACGCGCACAGGCCACCCCGTACGGGCGCGCATAGGCTCACCCCCATGCCGACGCCCCCCAGGAAACGCCCCCGCGCCTACGACCCCGCCAAGACCCGCGACGCCGTCCTCGCCCAGCTGGGCCATGTACGGGAAGCCGTCCACGCCCTCACCCCCGAGCAGCTCGCCCTGCCGACCCGGCTCGGGGACTGGACCGTACGGGAGCTGGTCGCGCACATCGGCATGGCGGTCACCGCCGTGCACCGCGCCCTGGACCGCCCGGCCCCGCCCCGGCAGGACGTCCAGGTGACCCAGTGGGCGTTCGCCACCGGCGGCAACGCGGCCGCGATCGCCGACTTCACCCGGAAGCTCGCCGCCGACCACCCCGACCTCGACGCCTACCTCGCCGGCGTCGAGGGCAGCCTGCGCACCCTGCTCGCGGAGCACCCCGGCGGCCGGCTCCTGGAGACCAACGCGGGCGCCCTGCCGCTCGACGACTACCTGGTCACCCGCACCGTCGAACTGGTCGTCCACACCGACGACCTCAACGCCGCCGTGCCCGGCCTCGACGTCCCCCGCGACCGGCAGGCGCTGGCCGCCGCCACCCGGCTGCTGGTCGACGCGCTCGCCGTGAAGGCGCCCGGCGGCGCCACCGAGGTGCGGATCCCGCCGTACGCCGTCGTGCAGTGCGTCGAGGGGCCCCGGCACACCCGCGGCACCCCGCCCAACGTCGTCGAGACCGACCCGCTCACCTGGCTCCGGCTCGCCACCGGGCGGCTGAGCTGGGCGGACGCGGTCGCCGGTGCCAAGGTCAGCGCCAGCGGGGAGCGGGCCGACCTCGGCGGTCTGCTGCCGATCCTCAGCTGACGGGAACCGGTTCCTCCGCACGCCCGTCGAATCGGCATGTACAGGCAGAAGCGCACGATCATGACGGTGGCCGCCGCCGCGCTCGTCCCGCTCGCGGCGGCCTGCGGCACCGAACGGACCGACGGCGGCGACAGCGGCTCGGCGGCCGGTGACGCCCGGCCCGTGACCGGCGTCCACTGGAGCGTCGACAGCGTCACCGCCGACGGCGAGGAACACACCGTCCCGGACGGCGCCCACCTGACCATCACCGCCGACGGCACGGCGGAGGGCAGCTACGGCTGCAACGACTTCCACGCCAAGGCGTCCGTCGACGGCGACCGGGTCCGGCTCAGCGACGCCCGGTCGACCGAGATCGCCTGCGTGGACCGGCCCGTGGACGTGGAGAAGTCCCTCGCCCGCACCCTCACCGCCGGTCCCCTCACCACCGAGGTCGACGGCGACCGGCTGACCCTCACCACCGCCGACGGCGACACCGTCCGGCTCACCGAGGAGCAGGACGCCGCGCTGTACGGCACCACGTGGAAGGTCACCGACCCCGACACGGACGGCCGCGCGCACCTCACCTTCGACCGGAAGTCCGAGGACGCCCTCACCGTCGCCGGCAGCCTCGGCTGCAACCGCGTCCAGGCGCGGGCCACGGTCCGCGACGGACATATCACCGTGGGCGCGCCCACGACCACCCGAATGATGTGCGAAGACTCACTCATGGACACCGAGAAGCGCCTGACGCGCTTTCTCGACCAGCGGATCGACTATCGCATCGAACAGCAGACCCTCACGCTGACCAGCGCAAACGGCACGACCGTCCGGGCCGTCGCCGACCGGTGACCCGGTGAGTGGGCCACATCCCCCATTCGGATCAGCCGCCGACCTCGCCTACACTCGGAGACGTGCCACGTGGTGACGGTCGACTCAATCACGATCTGCTTCCCGGCGAGAAGGGCCCCCAGGACGCATGCGGCGTCTTCGGGGTCTGGGCCCCCGGTGAAGAGGTCGCCAAGCTCACGTACTTCGGGCTCTACGCCCTCCAGCATCGGGGCCAGGAATCCGCGGGAATCGCGGTCAGCAACGGCTCCCAGATTCTCGTATTCAAGGACATGGGCCTGGTCTCCCAGGTCTTCGACGAGACCTCGCTCGGTTCGCTCCAGGGTCACATCGCGGTCGGACACGCCCGCTACTCGACCACCGGCGCCTCCGTGTGGGAGAACGCCCAGCCGACGTTCCGGGCCACGGCCCACGGCTCGATCGCGCTCGGCCACAACGGCAACCTGGTCAACACCGCCCAGCTCGCCGAGATGGTCGCCGACCTGCCCAAGCAGGAGGGCCGCACCCCGCGCGTCGCGGCGACCAACGACACCGACCTGCTCACCGCGCTCCTCGCGGCCCAGGCCGACGAGGACGGCAAGCCCCTGACCATCGAGGAGGCCGCCCACGCGATCCTCCCCCAGGTCCGCGGCGCCTTCTCCCTCGTCTTCATGGACGAGCACACCCTCTACGCCGCCCGCGACCCGCAGGGCATCCGCCCGCTGGTCCTCGGCCGCCTGGAGCGCGGCTGGGTCGTCGCCTCCGAGTCCGCCGCCCTGGACATCTGCGGCGCCTCCTACGTCCGCGAGATCGAGCCCGGCGAGTTCGTCGCCATCGACGAGAAGGGCCTGCGCTCCTCGCGATTCGCGGAAGCGAAGCCCAAGGGCTGTGTCTTCGAGTACGTCTACCTGGCCCGCCCGGACACCGACATCGCCGGCCGGAACGTGTACCTCTCCCGTGTGGAGATGGGCCGCAAGCTGGCCGAGGAAGCCCCGGCCGACGCCGACCTGGTCATAGCGACCCCGGAATCCGGCACCCCGGCCGCGATCGGCTACGCCGAGGCATCCGGCATCCCCTTCGGCGCCGGTCTGGTGAAGAACGCCTACGTCGGCCGTACGTTCATCCAGCCCTCCCAGACCATCCGCCAGCTCGGCATCCGGCTGAAGCTGAACCCCCTGAAGGAAGTCATCAAGGGCAAGCGGCTGGTCGTCGTCGACGACTCCATCGTCCGCGGCAACACCCAGCGGGCCCTGGTCCGCATGCTCCGCGAGGCCGGCGCCGCCGAGGTCCACGTCCGGATCTCCTCCCCGCCGGTGAAGTGGCCCTGCTTCTTCGGCATCGACTTCGCCACCCGCGCCGAGCTGATCGCCAACGGCATGACCATCGAGGAGATCGGCACCTCCATGGGCGCCGACTCCCTGGCGTACATCTCCATCGACGGCATGATCGAGGCGACCACCATCGCCAAGCCGAACCTGTGCCGCGCCTGCTTCGACGGCGAGTACCCGATGGAGCTGCCCGACCCCGAGCTGCTCGGCAAGCAGCTCCTGGAGACCGAGCTGGCCGCCGGGCCCGCCGGTACGGCCGCCACCGACGCCATCCGTCGCCCGTAGCCGTCCGTCCGCACTACCTGCCGTACGACACAAAGGTCAGAGGTTCTCATCGTCATGTCTGACACAACCGGTGCCAGCTACGCGGCCGCGGGCGTAGACATCGAGGCGGGCGACCGCGCCGTCGAACTCATGAAGGAGTGGGTGAAGAAGACCCAGCGCCCCGAGGTCCTCGGCGGCCTCGGCGGTTTCGCCGGCCTCTTCGACGCCTCCGCCCTCAAGAAGTACGAGCGCCCCCTGCTCGCCTCCGCCACCGACGGCGTCGGCACCAAGGTCGACATCGCCCGCCGGCTGGGCGTCTACGACACCATCGGCCACGACCTGGTCGCCATGGTCATGGACGACATCGTGGTCTGCGGCGCCGAGCCGCTGTTCATGACCGACTACATCTGCGTCGGCAAGGTCCACCCCGAGCGGGTCGCCGCGATCGTCAAGGGCATCGCCGAGGGCTGTGTGCTGGCCGGCTGCGCCCTGGTCGGCGGCGAGACCGCCGAGCACCCCGGCCTGCTGGGCGCGGACGACTTCGACGTCGCCGGCGCCGGTACGGGCGTCGTGGAGGCCGACCGGCTGCTCGGTCCGGACCGTATCCGCACGGGTGACGCGGTCGTCGCCCTCGCGGCCTCCGGGCTTCACTCGAACGGGTACTCCCTCGTCCGGCACGTCCTGCTGAACGAGGCCGGTCTCGCGCTCGACGCGCACCACGACGACCTCGGCCGCACCCTCGGCGAGGAACTCCTGGAGCCGACCAAGATCTACTCGCTGGACTGCCTGGCCCTCACCCGCACCACCGAGGTGCACGCCTTCAGCCACATCACCGGCGGCGGACTCGCCGCCAACCTGGCCCGCGTGATCCCCGACGGCCTGCACGCCACCGTCGACCGCGCCACCTGGACCCCGGCCCCGATCTTCGACCTGGTCGGCCGGACCGGCCGGGTCGAGCGGCTGGAGCTGGAGAAGACGCTGAACATGGGCGTCGGCATGATGGCGATCGTGCCCCAGGAGTCCGTGGACGTGGCCCTGGCGACCCTGGCCGACCGCGGCGTGGAGGCCTGGGTGGCCGGCGAGATCACCGAGCGCGGCGACCACGACAGCGGCGCCGCCCTGGTGGGCGACTACGCCGTCTGAGACGGCCCGCGGTCCCGGTGACTCCGCGTCCCCGGGACCGCGAGAACCGTACGGACAGCACAGAAGCCGGTCGGTGACACAGGTCACCGACCGGGCAAATGTTCAGTACAACGTCAAGCGCCGCGACGCTGCGGTGAGGACTGTCCGTCCTCGTCTCCCTCGTCGTCGTCCTCATAGAGGTCGGCGTACTTGGAGTACAGATCGTCGTCGTCCTGCTCATCGTCCTCGAACCGCTCGCCGTTAGGCGGTTGCGGACTCGACGTCGATGCGCCCAGCTCCTCGGCCAGGCGGGAGAGATCAGTCCCACCGCTGTTGTACTTCAGCTGGCGGGCGACCTTCGTCTGCTTGGCCTTGGCCCGGCCGCGCCCCATGGCTCGACCCCCTCAACGACGGGGCTCGACGGCCCCAGAGTCTTGACACGCGTTCATGGTCCGGAACGGGCTCTCCGCAGAGAGACCGGTCCGTAGGGCTTCCACGGTACCTGAGCCCACGCCCATACGGTACGTCGCCCGCAGGACGTGCCCATGCCCGCCACCGTCGAGGCGCCCCGTCCTCGCTGGTCAACGGCGATTTTAACCACTTCCGCGCGGTCGACCCGCCGGAAGAAGTGAGAGTTCTCTCCAACCGGCCCTCCGGCGGTACCGCGCGGCTCTCCCGACCGGCCCCGCCGGCCCGGCCCGGCCGGTCCCGGTCAGTCCCGGCCGCGGGCCCGGGCCATCCGCTGCTCGGCGATCCGGTCGGCCGCCGCGGCCGGCGGAATCCCGTCCTCCTTCGCACGTGCGAATATGGCGAGCGTGGTGTCGTAGATCCCCGCGGCCTTCGCCTTGCACCGGTCGAAGTCGAAGCCGTGCAGCTCGTCGGCGACCTGGATGACCCCGCCGGCGTTCACCACGTAGTCCGGCGCGTAGAGGATGCCGCGGTCCGCGAGGTCCTTCTCCACGCCCGGGTGGGCGAGCTGGTTGTTGGCTGCCCCGCAGACCACCTTGGCGGTGAGCACCGGCACGGACGTGTCGCTCAGCGCGCCGCCGAGCGCGCAGGGGGCGTAGACGTCCAGGTCCTCGACCCGGATCAGCGCGTCGGTGTTGGCGACCACACGGACCGAGGGGTGCTCGTCGGTGACCCGCGCCACGGCCTCCCGCCGCACGTCCGTGATCACGACCCGGGCGCCCTCGGCCAGCAGGTGGCCCACCAGGTGGCGGCCCACCTTGCCCACGCCCGCGATGCCGACCGTCCGGTCGCGCAGCGAGGGGTCGCCCCACAGGTGCTGGGCCGAGGCCCGCATGCCCTGGTAGACGCCGAAGGCGGTGAGGACCGAGGAGTCGCCGGCGCCGCCGTGCTCGGGGGAGCGCCCGGTCGTCCAGCGGCACTCGCGCGCGACGACGTCCATGTCCGCCACGTACGTACCGACGTCGCAGGCGGTGACGTAGCGCCCGCCGAGCGAGGCCACGAACCGGCCGTAGGCGAGCAGCAGTTCCTCGCTCTTGACCCGCTCCGGGTCCCCGATGATCACGGCCTTGCCGCCGCCGTGGTCGAGCCCGGCCATGGCGTTCTTGTACGACATCCCGCGGGCGAGGTTCAGCGCGTCGGCGACCGCCTCCGCCTCGGTCGCGTACGGATGGAAGCGGGTGCCGCCGAGCGCGGGGCCCAGCGCGGTGGAGTGGATGGCGACGACGGCCTTGAGACCGGTGGCGCGGTCCTGGCAGAGCACGACTTGCTCATGACCGCCCTGGTCCGAGTGGAACAGGGTGTGCAGTACATCAGCAGGCGCGCCGGTCACATCGGTCACGGTGGTGACTCCTGAGTAAGTAGCGGCTGGTGGAGGCGGTCCCGTACGGGTGGCGGGACTGTGGCACGAGATTAGGCCCTGCCGCGGCCCGCCCGCCGCACAGTGCCGAGGATCACCTCCGCACGGAGTACCGCCGTGGGACGGTGCGCCGGGGGTCCCGCGCCCACCTGCCCGGGCCCGGCAGGTTTTCCCGGCGGTGCGCGGGGGAGGGAGCAGGCGTGCCCAAGGTGTCCTCGCTGATCGTCCCGTACGCCGCGTATCTGCGCGTGTACGAGCCGTTGGCGGCCTTCCCCGAGCCGGAGCGCGGCCACTGGACGCGTTACGCCCGCCGCACCGACCTGCCCTCCTACCAGGACGAACTGCGCCGCTCCCTGGCCGACCTGCTGCCCACCCCGCCGGTGCCGGTGGCGGTGCACGAGAGCGCCGACGCGTTCGTGCTGGAGTCCGACGGCGTGGTCTGCGTCTGCCCCTGGCGCACCCGGCTGCGCGGCTGGCAGGCCCTGGAGGAACTGCCCGAGGACTTCCCGGAGCCGGTCCTGGACGCCCTGCTCCCCCCGGTCCTGCGCCGCCAGGCGGCCCAGGACTACGACCGCTGGCTGGAGGGCAACCCCGACGCCCGCCCCTGGATCCGCACGGCGACCTGGCAGGTGCCGATCAACTGGTTCGTCCTCGTCGCCGACGAGGAGCGGGAGTACGACAAGGGCGGCGGCGACCCGCACGAGGCGGCGCCGGTGCTGCGCTACCGCACGCCGATGGCGCAGGCCCGGCGCCGGGTGGCCCGGGGGCTGCGGGCCCTGCGGGAGGCCATGGACGAGGGGCCGCTGATCGACGGCCTGATGGACGTGGGGCGCTGGCTGGAGGAGTTCCACCCGCGCTCCGTGGTGGAGCTGGACTACGGGGGCCTGGTGCACGCCGTCCCGGCCGACGCGTTGGCCGACGACCACTCCGCGGCGGACGTGGCCGAGGGCATCGACGCCCTGCGGCACGGGGACGGGGCGGCCGCGGGGGCGGCGTACGGGCGGCTGGTGGAGCGCTGGCGGGCGGTCCGCGACCGGCGGTCGGCGAACTGACGTTTGACGTGACGCCCGTTTTGGGGTTTCGTCACTCACTCCGGGTGATCCCCGGTTCTTCCTGATGTCACCTCGGCGTGGGACGTAATTCCCGATCCGGGCGTATGACTCAAGCGTGACGGACCGCACGTATCCCCGCCCTTGCGTCGCTTGCCCCTCCTCGTGCCAAAATAGGACAAGGAGTCCGGGGAGGGCTCCTTCCGTCCTGCTGTGGTGCACTGTGGGCGGATTCTCGGCAATGCGTGCTTTGGGGGGTCTGATGACTCCTGATCGCCGGTGTGACTGATCGTCACACCGGCGTGACTGTCCGCTATGGCATGGTCCATCGGCATCCGTCGCTGATGAACACCTGGGAGGGCAATTCCATCGGTTTGGCCGACGCGGCTGGACAGATGGTGTAGTTGTAGTGCCGAGGACAAGCCGTTCGTCCTATAACCGACTCGACTCGCGTCCGCCATTTCGGGCAACGCGGGTCAAGGTGCAGAATTTAGAGGAAAGAACCGAGAAGGTTCGGTTCTCCCGAGGAGGCCGCTCATGACCGCTCGCACCCCTGATGCCGAGCCGCTGCTGACCCCCGCCGAGGTCGCCACCATGTTCCGCGTCGACCCGAAGACGGTCACGCGCTGGGCCAAGGCCGGCAAGCTCACGTCGATCCGTACGCTCGGCGGGCACCGCCGTTACCGCGAGGCCGAGGTGCGCGCACTGCTCGCGGGCATCCCGCAGCAGCGCAGCGAGGCCTGAACAACCGCATAAACGGACGAAACGGCTGGTCCCCCAACCGGCCGCGGCGTCCGGAACCAACAGCTCCACACGACGCGGGATCTGCCCCAACAGGCCCCACGCCACCTGCTTCATCGATCGCGCTGGACTCCGCCGGGTCCAGCGCGATCTTTTTTGTGCCTGATGACGGGCGGGGTAGAGGCCACCGGGGGGTTCTGTGAGCGGCCTTGTCGGAGTCTGGGCGGGGCTGTCGGATCGTCTGTGAAGGTCTCCTCAGGTCAGTACAATTGCACATATTAAATTGACCAGTTGTAGGAGAGGTGTAAGCGTCACCGTTTCAAAAATGAGTACGGTGACACCCGTCACATGCCAGGTGGGTTGTTGGCGGTGGCATATGTGCGCTAGAGGAAGGGCTGATTCCCATCGGCCCCCGGGCGCACGGGTGTTGACGCCGGCGGCCGGTCATGCGCCGGGGGCGTGCTCGCCGCCCTCCACGCCTTTCTGACGGCCTGTCGGGGACTGCGGGGCGGAATCCATCGCCAGCCGCAGCAGACGGTGGCAGACCGGGCAGTGGCGGGTCCGATGGCCGTAGGACGACGCGGCCGCCAGGTGCGCCCGGAGCAACGCCCGGGTCTCGTGCCTCACCGATGCCGCCATACGCCACCTCCGGCGGGCCACGCGGGGAAGGCGGCCCTGCTTCCGGGGTACCCAGTGAATGTGACGGCGTCAAGGGCGGGCGCCCGGCCGTGGGCCGAGGAACGCCAAGAGGCCCGCACCAACTGGTGCGGGCCTCTTCATGTGCGGTCCTGACGGGATTTGAACCCGCGGCCTCCACCTTGACAGGGTGGCGAGCACTCCAAACTGCTCCACAGGACCAGGCTTTGCGGCGCCTCACTCGTTCTCGCTCTGCGTTGCGCTGCGAGAAGGACTGTACAGGAGGGTGAGCGTCCTGGTCGAACTCACCCTCCGTCAGCGGTCCGTCACGGTGCCGCCGCGTCGATCGCCTTCACGATCCGCTTGTCGGAGACCGGGTAGGCCGTGCCCAGCGCGTGCGCGAAGTAGCTGACCCGCAGCTCCTCGATCATCCACCGGATCTCCAGCACCGCCTGCGGAACGGGCCGCCCCCGCGGCAACTGCTCCAGCAGCCACGCGTACTCGTCCCGCATCTCGTGGACCTTCTCCATCCGCGCCGTGTCCCGCTGGGCACCCGTCGGCATCTGCTGGAGCCGCCGGTCCGCGGCGATCAGGTACCGCATCAGGTCCGGCAGCCGCCGGATCCCCGCCTCCGTCACGAAGCCGGGCTTCACCAGGGCGTCCAGCTGCCCCCGCACGTCCTGGAGGTTGGCCAGCAGCGCGGGACTGCGTACGGCCTTCAGCCGGCGCTCGGCGGCCTGCCAGGCGGCGAGGACCTGCTGCACCTGCCCGACCGTGCGGACGGTGGTGTCGACGATCTCGGCGCGGACCTTGTCGTACAGCTTCCGGTAGGACTCCTCGTCCCAGGCCGGTCCGCCGAAGTCGGCCATCAGCTTGTCGGCGGCGGCCATCGCGCAGTCGTCGAACAGGGCCTGGATCGAACCGTGCGGGTTCGCCGACAGCGCCAGCTTCTGCTGGTTGGTGAGCTTTTCGGATGCGAACTTCGCGGGGTTGACCGGAATGTTGCGCAGGATCAGCCGGCGCGTGCCCTTCCACATCGCCTGCGCCTGCTCGGCCTCGGTGTCGAAGAGGCGGACGGAGACGGTGTCCCCGTCGTCGACCAGCGCGGGGTACGCCTTCACCGGCTGACCGGCCCGGCGGGTCTCGAAGACGCGGTTGAGCGTGCCGATGGTCCAGTCGGTCAGGCCGGCGCGCTCCAGGGACTCGCCGCCCTGCCGCTCGGCCGTGGCGGCGGCGGCCTGCGAGAGGGCCTTGCGCGCCTTGGGTCGGAGCTGGAGCTTCAGCGCCTCCAGGTCCTTGTCCTCGGCCAGCTTCCGGCGGCGTTCGTCGACGATCCGGAAGGTGATCTTCAAGTGGTCGGGGACCTTGGACCAGTCGAAGTCCTCCGGTTCGAAGGGCACTCCGACCATCCGCTTCAGCTCCCGCGCCATGGTCGTGGTCAGCGGCTCCTGCAACGGCACCGCCCGCTCCAGGAACGTGCGGGCGTAGTCGGGGGCGGGCACGTAGTTGCGGCGGATCGGCTTCGGCAGGGACCGGATCAGCTCGGTCACGACCTGGTCCCTGAGGCCCGGGATCTGCCAGTCGAAGCCCTCGTCGGTGACCTGGTTGAGCACCTGGAGCGGGATGTGCACGGTCACGCCGTCCGCGTCCGCGCCCGGCTCGAACTGGTACGTCACCCGGAACTTCAGCGGCCCCTGCCGCCAGGCGTCCGGATAGTCGTCCTTGGTGACCGCGCCCGCCTTCTCGTTGATGAGCATCTCGCGCTCGAAGTCGAGGAAGTCGGGCTGCTCGCGGTGCTTGCGCTTCCACCAGGAGTCGAAGTGCGCGCCGGACACGACGTGTTCGGGCACCCGCTGGTCGTAGAAGTCGAAGAGGGTCTCGTCGTCGACCAGGATGTCCCGGCGCCGGGCGCGGTGCTCCAGCTCCTCGACCTCGGTCAGCAGCTTGCGGTTGTCGGCGAAGAACTTGTGGTGTGTGCGCCAGTCGCCCTCGACCAGCGCGTTGCGGATGAACAGCTCGCGGCTGACCTCGGGGTCGATCCGGCCGTAGTTCACCTTCCGCTGGGCGACGATCGGTACGCCGTACAGCGTGACCTTCTCGTACGCCATCACGGCCGCCTGGTCCTTCTCCCAGTGCGGCTCGCTGTACGTCCGCTTGAGCAGGTGGCCGGCGAGGGGCTCGACCCACTCGGGCTCGATCCTGGCGTTGACGCGGGCCCACAGGCGGCTGGTCTCCACCAGCTCCGCCGACATCACGAAGCGGGGCGGCTTCTTGAACAGCGCCGACCCCGGGAAGATCGCGAACTTGGCGTTGCGGGCACCGACGTACTCGTTCTTGGCGCCGTCCTTCACGTCCTTCATGCCGACGTGGGAGAGGAGCCCGGCGAGGAGCGACTGGTGGACGCGGTCGCCGGGGGCGTCGTCCTCGTTGAGGTGGATGCCCATCTGCTTGGCGACCGTGCGCAGCTGCGTGTAGATGTCCTGCCACTCGCGGATGCGCAGGAAGTTGAGGAACTCCTGCTTGCACATCCGGCGGAAGGACGACGAACCGCGTTCCCTCTGCTGCTCGCGCAGATAGCGCCAGAGGTTGAGGAAGGCGAGGAAGTCGCTGGTCTCGTCCTTGAAGCGGGCGTGCTGCTGGTCGGCCTGGGCCTGCTTGTCGGACGGGCGTTCGCGCGGGTCCTGGATGGAGAGCGCGGCGGCTATGACCATGACCTCGCGGGCACAGCCGTTCTTGTCGGCCTCCAGCACCATGCGGGCCAGCCGCGGGTCGACGGGGAGCTGCGCCAGCTTGCGGCCGGTGTCGGTGAGCCGCTTGCGCGGGTCCTTCTGTGCCGGGTCGAGGGCGCCCAGTTCCTGGAGGAGCTGCACACCGTCGCGGATGTTGCGGTGGTCCGGCGGGTCGATGAAGGGGAACTTCTCGATGTCGCCGAGGCCCGCCGCGGTCATCTGGAGGATGACGGAGGCGAGGTTGGTACGGAGGATCTCCGCGTCGGTGAACTCCGGCCGGGCGAGGAAGTCGTCCTCGGAGTAGAGGCGAATGCAGATGCCGTCGCTGGTCCGCCCGCAGCGGCCCTTGCGCTGGTTGGCGCTGGCCTGCGAGATCGCCTCGATCGGCAGCCGCTGGACCTTGGTGCGGTGGCTGTAGCGGGAGATGCGGGCGAAGCCGGGGTCGATGACGTACTTGATGCCGGGGACGGTCAGCGACGTCTCGGCGACGTTGGTGGCCAGCACGATGCGGCGGCCGGTGTGCGGCTGGAAGACGCGGTGCTGCTCGGCGTGCGAGAGGCGGGCGTAGAGGGGGAGTACCTCGGTGAACCGGTACTTCTTCTTTTCCAGGGCGTCGGCCGTGTCCCGGATCTCCCGCTCCCCGGAGAGGAAGACGAGGATGTCGCCCTTCCCCTCGCCCATCAGCTCCTCGACGGCGTCGGTGATCGCGGTGATCTGGTCCCGGTCGGCGTCCTCGGAGTCCTCCTCCAGGAGCGGCCGGTAACGCACCTCCACCGGATACGTCCGCCCGCTGACCTCGATGATCGGGGCGTCGCCGAAGTGCCGGGAGAAGCGCTCGGGGTCGATGGTCGCCGAGGTGATGACGACCTTGAGGTCGGGGCGCTTCGGCAGCAGCTGGGCCAGGTAGCCGAGCAGGAAGTCGATGTTCAGGGACCGCTCGTGGGCCTCGTCGATGATGATCGTGTCGTAGGCGCGCAGCTCGCGGTCGGTCTGGATCTCGGCGAGCAGGATGCCGTCCGTCATCAGCTTCACGAAGGTGGCGTCCGGGTTCACCTGGTCGGTGAAGCGGACCTTCCAGCCGACGGCCTCGCCGAGCGGCGTGTCCAGCTCGTCGGCGACCCGCTCGGCGACCGTGCGGGCGGCGATCCGGCGGGGCTGGGTGTGCCCGATCATGCCCTTGACCCCGCGCCCGAGGTCGAGGCAGATCTTCGGGATCTGGGTGGTCTTTCCGGACCCGGTCTCACCGGCGACGATGACGACCTGGTGGTCCCGGATGGCGTCCGCGATCGCGTCCCGTTTCTGGCTGACGGGCAGCTGCTCGGGATAGGTGACGGCGGGCATGCGGGAACGGCGCGTGGCGATGCGTTCCTCGGCCCGGTCGACCTCCGCCTCGATCTCGGCGAGGACGGCGGCGCGGGCCTCCGGCTTGCGGATCTTCCGTGCGCCTTCGAGCCTGCGGCCGAGCCGGTGCGCGTCGCGCAGCGACAGCTCGGTCAGACGGGGGGCGAGGTCGCCGAGGGCGGGGGCAGGGTGCGTAGACATACGGGATCCAGGATCTCATCCCGGCGAAAAGAGTGGCGAACGCTTTTCCCGCCTCACCGTTCCGGGGCCAGCAGCGCGGTGATTTCCGCCGCCGACCAGCGGCCTTCCGCGCCGGGGCAGGCGGCGACGTACTCGGCGACCGCCGGGAGGTCCCACGCCCCGGCGGAGAGCAGGCCGGAGGCGAGGAACCGTACGTAGGGGAGGGAGGGCGCGAGCCAGGGGACGTCGTGCATGCCCCACGGGGCGGTGAAGGTGAGGGCGGGCAGGCCGTCGATCTGGCCGGCGCAGACCAGCGTCTCGTACCGCCCGTCCCCGAGCACGGCCCGCCCCCGGGTCAGTACGCCGGTCAGGTCCAGGTCGCCGTCCGCGCCGGGCTCCCGGTACATCTCCTGGGCGGCGATGTCGGAGAACTGCTCCACCGTCACGAGATGGGCCCGCGCCAGGACCCGGCCGTCCGCGCCGGGGTCGTAGAAGGCCCGGCCGCCCTGCCAGACGGGGGAGCGGGTGGCGAAGTACATCGCCCCGTTGAGTTCGACGGGGAGGGAGCGGGCGGGAGGCGCGGGGTCGCGGCAGCCCGGGTAGGTCCGGCCGGCGCCGGGCGGGCGCCCGCCCCGGAGGTAGGCGGAGAGCCGGCCGAGGTGGGTGTTGGACCCGTACGACGTGTACCAGACCAGCTCGGGGCGCCGGTCGCGCGGCAGGGCCGGGTCGATGCTCCGCAGGGCTTTCGTCATGCCGGGTCCCTACCCGGGGCGGGCCGGCCGGCCCCGCGTCAGGCCGCCTGCATGCCGCCGTCCACCGGGAGGACCGTGCCGGTGACGTAGGAGGCGCGGTCGCTGAGCAGCCAGGCGGCGGCCTGGGCGACCTCGTCGGGGGCGGCCGCGCGGCCCAGCGGGGTGCGGGCGTTGAGGTGGCCGATGACGCCGGGGCTGCGCTCGTCCCACTCCCGCATCATCTCGGTCAGCGTGGTGCCGGGGGCGATGGCGTTGACGCGGATGCCCTCCGGGCCGTACGTGACGGCGGCGGACTCGGTGAGGCTGTTGACCGCCCGCTTCATCGCGCCGTAGGAGGGCAGCGCGGGGTTGCCGCGCAGGCTGCCGACGGAGGAGGTGTTGACGATGGCGCCGCTGCCGGCGGTGGCCCGGACGGCGGCGACCTGGGCGGCCATGGCGAGCCAGACGCCCTTGAGGTTGACGGCGTAGACTTGGTCGAAGTCGGCCTCGGTGGTCTGGTCCAGCGGGCCGGGCGGCACGCCGGTCGCGCCGTTGTTGAAGGCCACGTCGAGCCGGCCGTACAGGTCCACGGCACGGTCGACGGCGGCCCGTACGGAGGCCGGGTCGGCCAGGTCGCACACCGCGTACCCGGCGGTGCCGCCGGCCGTCCGTATCTCCTCGGTCACCTCCTTGAGCTGCCGCTCTGTGCGGGCCGCGAGCAGGACGCGGGCGCCCTCCCGGGCGAACAGCCGCGCCGCGGCGGCCCCGATGCCGCGTCCGGCACCGCTGACGAAGGCGACCTTGCCGGCCAGCAGGCCCCGGTCGCCGGTGATCACATGGCTGGGTGAGTTGTCCATGAGGACGAGCCTGCGCGGGCCGGCGGAGCCCAGCCAGGCACCGGCGGTACCTGGCTGGGCCGCCCGCACCCGCGCACACTGACCGCATGGACCGACGAGAGCTGGCCGACTTCCTGCGCGGCCGACGCGAGCGGATCACCCCCGCCGACGTGGGGCTGCCCGCCGGGCCGCGTCGCCGCACCCCGGGGCTGCGCCGCGAGGAGGTGGCGCAGCTGGCGTACATCTCGACCGAGTACTACACCCGGCTGGAACAGGCCCGCGGTCCGCGCCCGTCGCACGAGGTGCTGGCCGGTCTGGCCCGGGCCCTGCGGCTGTCGGACGCCGAGCGCGAGCACCTGCACCACCTCGCCGGCGCCCCGCCCGGCCCTCCGCCCGGACCCTCGCGCGAGGTGCCGCTGAGCATCCTCGACCTCATCCGGCGGCTGCCGCGGACGGCGGCGCTGGTGCTGTCCGCGACCTACGAGGTGATCGCCTGGAACGACCTGGCGGCCGCCCTCCTGGAGGACTTCTCGGCCGTGCCCCGGCAGCAGCGCAACCTCGTCCGCCGGGCCTTCCTCGGTCCCCCGGCGACGGGCCGGGAGCGCTACGGCCTGGCCGATCCGGAGGCGTTCTCCCACGCCGCCGCCCGCCGGCTGCGCGCCGTGGCCGCCCGCTACCCGGACGATCCCGAGGTGGCCGCGCTGGTGGACGACCTGGTCTCCGGCAGCCCGGAGTTCGCCCGTCTCTGGGCCGACCACGACGTACGTGCCGTGCCCACCCTGCGCAAGATCATCAACCATCCGATGGTCGGCCCCGTCTCCGTCAACTGCGACGTCCTCGACATCACCGACCGGGACCAGCACCTCGTCCTCTACACGGCCGAGCCCGGCTCCTCGGCGGAGGAGGCGCTGCGGCTGCTGTCGGTGATCGGAACCCAGCGGATGGATGTGCCGCACTGAGCGCGGCCGACCCCGTTCGCCAGGTTTCGCCACCCCCCGCACGGCGCTGACCAGCCGGTTTCAGATGATCTACGCGAGAATGCGCGCGCGCCACCCTCCACCGCCATCGTTCGCCACGTGGTCCGCCACCCGTAGTGATCATGGAATTGGCGCGGGATCTTGATGCTCCTGGTGACTTGCGGTTTCCTCGTCGTGGAGCCGAGGAGCCGCGAGGCTCCCGCCCGACGCGTGGGACCTGGCTCCGGGCGACCTCCCGGAGCCAGGCGCACACGCGGGATCACAGGCGGGTCCGGCCGAGTAGACAGCGGCCGGGCTCGCTTGCCGCCCAACCGTCCGTCCGGACTGCCCCCGGTGCGTCACACAAAGCGCTCGACGCACCCCGCGATGGCAGTGACCGCCGTGAGGATCAGCGCAGCGAACTGCACCCAGTCCGGTAACTGGCTCGCCCTGCGGCGCCGTCCTCGTCGTGTCGATCTCTGCATCCGGCCCGACCTCCCATCTCTCAACGACCCCAACCGGGTGGGGACCCGCCCGGTGCCGGGCGGGCGCACGGGAGAGAGATGCGCCGGACCTCTCGCAAGGTAACCGGTAGCGCAGTGGCGCAAGCTCGGGTTCGAGGGTGGCGAATGCTGGCGAACGGGGGAGACGTCGCCGCCTGTCAGTGGCGCAGGCCGGGGTTCGGGGGTGGCGAAGCCTGGCGAACCGGAAGACGCGACCGCCGCCCCGGCCCGCCGCGGGCTGCGGTCCGGTTCCGGCGGGAGGCTCCGGCCCGACGCCGTCGCATGCGCCGTGCGGAGACCGTCGGTCCAGGTCTGATCCCGGCGCTTGCTGTGCCGGCACCTTCACCGGGCCGGAGCAGCCTGCAACGATGTCTGATCGAAGCTCTCCTCAGCACCCCTGTTCTCCTCCGGCTGGTAGCGCCCGAGCGTACTGACTGGTCAGAGCTCAGTGACGATCTCCACGAGAGCGGAGCACAGCAGAGGCGTGAAAGAGCCCCTCTCCCGTAGTGCGAGGAGAGGGGCTCATGCCCTGGTCAGGGCTGCGGTGGCTGGGGCCGGGGTCGAACCGGCGACCTTCCGCTTTTCAGGCGGACGCTCGTACCAACTGAGCTACCCAGCCACGAGGTTTCACGTGAAACATCCACATGTACCTCGGCGGTCCTGACGGGATTTGAACCCGCGGCCTCCACCTTGACAGGGTGGCGAGCACTCCAAACTGCTCCACAGGACCAAGCGTGTGTACGACAGTGTCGCACACGATCTTGCGTGCCCCCAACGGGATTCGAACCCGTGCTACCGCCTTGAAAGGGCGGCGTCCTAGGCCGCTAGACGATGAGGGCTATCGGCCCGCCTGGGCGCTTCTCAGCGCGTCGGGGACGTGAGAAGCATATGGGATGGCGGGAGGTATCGCCAAAACGGTTTACGGGGAGGGGGGCGCGCCCGTGGGTGGGTGCGTGGGTGAGCCGGTGGGGGAGGGGGAGGCGCCCGGCTGGTTCTCCTTCGGGAGGTGGCGGCTGACCTCGGCCGTGGTGAGGCCCAGCCCGCCGAGCTCGATCTCGTCCCACGCCTGGAGGCGGCGGCTGTCCCGGTCGAAGTAGAGGATCGACGCCTGGATCGGGTCGGGGTGCTCGCCCTCGACCGCGCGCAGGCCGCTGCCGCCGGTCGAGCCCTCGATCCGCAGCCGGGTGCCGTACTTCATGACCTCCATCTCCTCGTGGTGCACGTGCCCCGCCAGGACCAGCGGCACCTCGCCGTCCACCTCGCGGGCGGCGGACGGTTCGTGGGCGACGGCGATGTCCACCGGGGTGCCCGCCGCGCTCTGGTCGCGCAGGGCCGAGGCCAGCCGGGCGCCGGCCAGTTCCTGGGACGCCTGGGCGCCGGGGCGCGTCGAGCGGTCCGGGGTGAACTGGGGGTCGCCGATGCCCGCGAAGCGCAGCCCGGCCACGGTGCGGGCCCGGCCGTCGTCCAGGACGTGGACGTTCTCCAGGCCCTCCAGATAGCGCTGGGTCTCCATCGAGTCGTGGTTGCCGCGGACCCAGACGTAGGGGGCGCCGAGGTCCTCGATCGGGTCCAGGAAGCCGTTCTCCGCGGCCGTGCCGTGGTCCATCGTGTCGCCCGAGTCGACGATCACGTTCACCTGGTACTGCTCCACCAGCGAGGCGATGATCTTCCAGCTCGCCGGGTTGAGGTGGATGTCCGACACGTGCAGCACGCGGAGCGTGGTCGGGTCCGGCCGGTAGGCGGGGAGCGTGGAGGTGACGTCGTAGAGCTTGGTCACGTTCGTCACCAGGCGGGCCAGTTCCTTCTGGTAGACGTCGAACTCGGTGACGATCGAGCGGGCGTCGCCGACGAGGGACGGCGCGGAGGAGAGCAGGCCGGAGAACTTCGGTTCCAGGACCGAGTCCGGTTTCCAGGTCGCGTACGCCGTTCCGCCGGAGGCCAGCAGCAGGGCGAGGGCCAGGCCGCCGGCGGTCAGGGCGCGGCGGGGACGGCGGTAGACGGCGAGGCCGAGCGCCGTGGCGCCCGTGACGACGGCGACGCCGGAGCGTACGGCCAGGTCGAGGGTGCCGTGCGCGACGTCGTCGGCCACCTCGTCCTGGAGGCCGGAGAGGCGTTCGGGGTGGTCGACCAGGGCCTGGGCGCGCTCCGGGTCGAGCTGGTCGACGTTGACGTCCAGGCGGACGGGGGCGATGTGGCTGTCGAGTTCCAGGGCGCCCAGCGGAGAGACGTTGATCTTCGTGCCGCCGGTGAGGGAGGGGCGCAGGGTCATCGTCGTGTTCATGGGGCCGACGGGGGTGCGGACGTCGCCGACGACCAGCAGACCGAGCCAGGCGCCGAGCAGCACGACCGCGACCAGGCCCAGGGCGCGGGTCCAGGGACGCGGGCGGGGCGTCAGCCCGGTGGCGGTGGTTCTCGGGCGGGCGGGGGCGCGGTGGACGGCGTGCAGGACAGCGGCGGGGACGCGGGCCATTGGTCGCGTATGCCCACGTCCCCCGGGGGATATGCGAGCACCGTGCGGCTCCCGCGCGGCTGTGTCGTACGCGACAGCCGTACCGGACAATGGGGCTGTGCTGGAGATGACGCGCGAGGAGTTCGAGGAACTGGTCGCCGAGGCGCTGGACCGGATCCCGCCGGAGCTGACGCGGCTGATGGACAACGTCGCGGTGTTCGTGGAGGACGAGCCGCCGGCGGACGATCCCGAGCTGCTCGGGCTCTACGAGGGGACGCCGCTGACCGAGCGGGGGGAGTGGTACGCGGGGGTGCTGCCGGACCGGATCACGATCTACCGGGGGCCGACGCTGCGGATGTGCGAGACGCGGGAGGACGTGGTCGCGGAGACCGAGGTGACCGTCGTGCACGAGATCGCACACCACTTCGGCATCGACGACGCGCGGCTGCACGCGCTGGGGTACGGGTGACGGTTCCCCGGCGGCTGCGGGTGACGGTCCCCTGGTGGATGCGGGTGCGGGTGGTGGTCCCCCGGCGGATGCGGTGACGGTCCCGGACGGGTACGGGCGTACGGGGGGGGCGGGCGGGCGGATGTTCGGGTGTGTCGTCCGGGCCGGGCGCGCGGGGCGCGTGTCTTCTTGCGCGCGGCGGGAGTTGGGCACGGAGACCCCCTGACACCCCGGAGGTGGCTGCCCGTGCGCCCCTTGTACGTACCCGTCCGTCTGGCGGCCACGGCCGTGGCCGTCGCCGCCGCCGCAGGCTGCATGAGCGTGGGCGGGGACGAGCCGGACGGGAGCGGCAGGCCCTCGCGCTCCGTGGGAGAACGGGGCGCCGAGGCTCCCGACGGCGGCTCGCGGGCGCCGGGCGGTGGCGCCGGCGCCGGTGCCGCGGCGGGCGACGACCGGCCCGGCCACGGCAAGGAGAAGGGCAAGGGCGGGAAGAAGGACGGCAAGAAGGACGGGAAGGGCAAGGGCGAGAAGGGCGAGGGCGCCTCCGCCGAGCCGCGGGAGCCGGCCGACGGGTCCGCCCCGGCGCGCGACGAGCAGGACGGGCCGACGCCGCCCCGGCCCGCCGACCCGGAGCCCACCCGCAGCGCCGAGCCCGATCCGACGCCGCCCGGCGAACCGCCCGCCTCCCCGACGCCGGAACCGACGGTGGCCGAGCCGTCGTCGTCGGCACACGAGCCGCCGGGGCCCCAGCTGGAGCAGCGGGAACCGGCGCCCCAGGCCGGGGCACCGGCCTGACCGGGTGCGAGGGCCGGTGCGAAGGTGCTGGTCAGGGCAGTGTGCGGGGGTCGGTTTGCCTTCAGGGGGGTGGGGTGCGTATGGTGGTAGATCGTTTGATCCCATTTGCCCGGCGCCAACGCAGAGCGCGCCGTGTGGCGCGTACTCTCTCCCTTGCCGTGGTGGACCGCATTGAGGCGGTCGTATTGCGAATCGCGAATCACGGAGTTGACGGGCGCGTGCCGACGAGACTCCGGAAGGTTTCGCATTCGCATGTCCATCACCAGTACTGATCACGTCGTCGTGCCCGAGAACACCGAAGGCACCGAGGACACCCACCCCGCCGTGGAGACCGCTGAGACCGTCGAGGTCACGGAGGCCCCTGAGGCTGAGGCCGCCGAGGCCCCCGAGGCCCCCGAGTCCTCGGAGCCCACCCAGCCCGCCGGGCCCACCTTCGCGGACCTCGGTCTGCCCGAGGGCGTCGTGCGCAAGCTCGCGCAGAACGGCGTGACCAGCCCCTTCCCGATCCAGGCCGCGACCATCCCGGACGCCCTGGCCGGCAAGGACATCCTCGGCCGCGGCCGCACCGGCTCCGGCAAGACCCTCTCCTTCGGTCTGCCGACCCTGGCCACGCTGGCCGGCGGCCGCACCGAGAAGCACAAGCCGCGGGCCGTCATCCTGACGCCCACCCGTGAGCTGGCCATGCAGGTCGCCGACGCGCTCCAGCCGTACGGCGACGTCCTCGGCCTGAAGATGAAGGTCGTCTGCGGCGGCACCTCCATGGGCAACCAGATCTACGCCTTGGAGCGCGGCGTCGACGTCCTCGTCGCCACCCCGGGCCGCCTGCGGGACATCATCAACCGCGGCGCCTGCTCCCTGGAGAACGTCCAGATCACCGTCCTCGACGAGGCCGACCAGATGTCCGACCTGGGCTTCCTGCCCGAGGTCACCGAGCTGCTCGACCAGGTCCCGGCCGGCGGTCAGCGGATGCTCTTCTCCGCCACCATGGAGAACGAGATCAAGACCCTGGTCGACCGGTACCTGAAGAACCCGGCGACCCACGAGGTCGACGCGGCGCAGGGCGCGGTGACGACCATGTCGCACCACATCCTGGTCGTGAAGCCCAAGGACAAGGCGCCGGTCACCGCGGCCATCGCCTCCCGCAAGGGCCGCACCATCATCTTCGTCCGCACCCAGCTCGGCGCCGACCGCGTCGCCGAGCAGCTGCGGGACGCCGGTGTGAAGGCCGACGCGCTGCACGGCGGCATGACCCAGGGCGCCCGTACCCGGACGCTGGCCGACTTCAAGGACGGCTACGTCAACGTCCTCGTCGCCACCGACGTCGCCGCGCGCGGCATCCACGTCGACGGCATCGACCTGGTCCTCAACGTGGACCCGGCCGGTGACCACAAGGACTACCTGCACCGGGCCGGCCGTACCGCCCGCGCGGGCCGCACTGGCACGGTCGTCTCCCTCTCCCTGCCGCACCAGCGCCGGCAGATCTTCCGGCTGATGGAGGACGCGGGCGTCGACGCCGGGCGTCACATCATCCAGGGCGGCGCGGCCTTCGACCCCGAGGTCGCCGAGATCACCGGCGCCCGTTCGATGACCGAGGTGCAGGCGGAGTCGGCGGGCAACGCCGCTCAGCAGGCCGAGCGCGAGGTCGCCCAGCTCACCAAGGAGCTGGAGCGGGCGCAGCGGCGCGCGAACGAGCTGCGCGAGGAGGCCGACCGCCTCGTCGCCCGGGTCGCCCGCGAGCGCGGCGAGGACCCCGCGGCGGCGGTCGCCGAGGCGGCGGCCACGGCCGGGACCGGCGAGTCCGCCGAGAACGCCGGGAACGCCGGGATCTCGCTGCCGGAGCAGCCGGTGGCGCGTGACGTCGAGCGGATCGACCGGGCCGAGTCCGGCCCGGCGCCGTACGAGCGGCGTGAGCGGCGCGACGACCGTGGCGGCTTCCGCCGTGACGACCGTGGTGACCGCACCGACCGTCGGGACGACCGTCGGGACGACCGTGGTGGGCGTTCGTTCGAGCGCCGTGACGACCGTGGTGGTTTCCGTCGCGATGACCGTCGTGACGGCGACCGTGGCGGCTTCCGCCGCGACGACCGCAACGACCGCACCGACCGTCGGGACGACCGTCGGGACGACCGTGGTGGGCGTTCGTTCGAGCGCCGTGACGACCGTGGCGGCTTCCGTCGCGATGACCGTCGTGACGGCGACCGTGGCGGCTTCCGCCGCGACGACCGTGGTGACCGCACCGACCGCCGTGACGACCGTCGGGACGACCGTGGTGGGCGTTCGTTCGAGCGCCGTGACGACCGTGGCGGCTTCCGCCGTGACGACCGTCGCGACGACCGCACCGACCGCCGTGACGGCGACCGCGGCGGACGTTCCTTCGACCGTCGTGACGGCGACCGTGGCGGCTTCCGCCGCGACGACCGTGGCGGCCACCGCGGCAGCGACCGTCCGTTCAACCGTGACCGCCAGGGCGACCGCCCCGGCTTCCGCTCGGGCGGCAACGACCGTCCCTTCGGCCGCCGTGACGACCACCGGGGTTCGTCCTTCGGCCGCCGTGACGACAAGCCGCGCTGGAAGCGCAACGGCTGACGCACACCCGCACTGAGCGCCGTGGCCCCCACCGACACCGGTGGGGGCCACGGCGTTTTCGTACGCCCTTGTGGCGCATGTCACCCTCGCCGGTTGGGAATCGCTGGGGTCATGACAGATGACGCCCGGGCGAACGGTCCGTCGGACGAGGAACGGCTGGCCCAGCTCGGCTACACCCAGGTCCTGGCCCGCCGCATGTCGGCGTTCTCCAACTACGCGGTCTCCTTCACGATCATCTCGGTCCTGTCCGGCTGCCTGACCCTCTACCTCTTCGGCATGAACACCGGCGGCCCCGCCGTCATCACCTGGGGCTGGGTCGCCGTAGGCCTGATGACCCTCCTCGTGGGCCTGGCGATGGCCGAGATCTGCTCGGCGTACCCGACCTCGGCCGGCCTGTACTTCTGGGCCCACCGCCTCGCGCCACCGCGTACGGCCGCGGCCTGGGCGTGGTTCACGGGCTGGTTCAACGTGCTCGGCCAGGTGGCGGTGACGGCCGGCATCGACTTCGGCGCGGCGTCCTTCCTGGGCGCCTACCTGAACCTCCAGTTCGGCTTCGAGGTGACGCCGGGCCGCACGATCCTCCTCTTCGCCGCGATCCTGATCCTGCACGGCCTGCTGAACACCTTCGGCGTCCGCATCGTCGGCCTGCTCAACAGCGTCAGCGTGTGGTGGCACGTGGCCGGCGTGGCGGTGATCGTCGGCGCGCTGACCTTCGCCCCCGACCACCACCAGCCGGCGTCCTTCGTCTTCGGCGAGTTCGTCAACAACACGGGCTGGGGCAGCGGCCCGTACGTCGTCCTCCTGGGCCTCCTGATGGCCCAGTACACCTTCACCGGCTACGACGCCTCCGCCCACATGACGGAGGAGACCCGGGACGCGGCGACGGCCGGTCCGAAGGGCATCGTCCGCTCCATCTGGACCTCCTGGATCGCCGGCTTCGTCCTCCTCCTCGGCTTCACCTTCGCCATCCAGTCCTACGAGGGGGCCCTGACCTCCCCGACCGGCGCCCCGCCCGCCCAGATCCTCCTGGACGCGCTGGGCGCGACCGCCGGGAAACTGCTCCTCCTCGTCGTGATCGGCGCGCAGCTCTTCTGCGGCATGGCGTCCGTGACCGCCAACAGCCGCATGATCTACGCCTTCTCCCGCGACGGCGCGCTGCCCTTCTCGCACGTCTGGCACACCGTCAGCCCCCGCACCCGCACCCCGGTGGCGGCGGTGTGGCTCGCCGCCCTGGCCGCGCTGGCGCTCGGCCTGCCGTACCTGATCAACGTCACCGCCTACGCCGCGGTGACCTCCATCGCCGTCATCGGCCTCTACATCGCCTACGTCGTCCCGACCCTGCTGCGCGTCCGCAAGGGCGCCGCTTTCGAACGCGGCCCGTGGCACCTGGGCCGCTGGTCCCAGCCGATCGGTATGGCCGCGGTGACGTGGGTTGCCGTCATCACGATCCTCTTCATGCTGCCCCAGGTCTCCCCGGTCACCTGGGAGACCTTCAACTACGCCCCGGTCGCCGTCCTGGTCGTCCTGGGCTCCTCGGCGACCTGGTGGTTCGCCTCGGCCCGGCACTGGTTCCTCAACCCGGACCACGAACGCACCCGGTCCCGCGCGGCCGCTCGCGCGAACGCCCCCGAGCCGGTAGATCCCTGACAACTCCCCCCTCGGCGCGCCCCCGACGTGGCCGTGTCCCCGATACCCGATCGGCTCGGCGGCCACGTGGGGCTATGCTCGGGGAGGCGACATCGCCTGGGCCCTTAGCTCAATTGGCAGAGCAGTGGACTTTTAATCCATTGGTTGTGGGTTCGAGTCCCACAGGGCCTACCGGTGGTGGTCGGGGGATATGGCCTCTGACCTGCTGCGCAGCGTCCGGGTCGGCTTCGGCTGGCTCGGGCGCTGGCTCGTTTTCGGGCCCGTGCGTGAGCGGATGTGCTCGTGGTCTGGGGACCGGGAGCGGCTGGAGAGAAGGATTCGGTGGCTGCCGGACGAGCGCGACACAGCGGCGACCGCGCCAGTGGACACGGCCCCTGGTGCCTCATGCACACCGAGCTGTCCGGCCCGGCAGCCGCGATGCATGGCACTCCAGGGCCGTCACATGTCACCTCGGCACGGCGGCCCCGGCAGGTCTTGCCTGCAGCCCTGTGGCAAGGACGCCGTGAGATACGGAGTCTGATCGCGTTTGCGCCGCAAGAACCGCTCAGACAGCCACCAGTTGCCGGAATTCGTGCTCGGCGAGCGGGAATCGCGAGGAGAGCACGGAGGACTGAACGTCTCCTTCGAGCACGGCGACGAGGAACTCGGTGCAGTTCATCGAGTAGTGCTCCCAGCGGTCGCCGCGGGCCTCGTTCACCATGACCGTCCACTGGTCGGGATCCTGGTCTGCCCGGACGAGCCAGTAGAGGCACTCACCGTTGTCGGTGGTGGCCCAGGGAATGACCCGGCTCCCGGCATCCGCCAGTTCGTCCGGCTTCTTCTCGAACTCCCAGAGCCCTTCCAGCGCCTCGGTCTGCTGGTCCTCCCACTCGATGAGGTCGTAGTTGTCGTTCGGGCAGCCCGGCTGAAGGAGGTAGAGGTAGTCGTCCCAGTTGCTTCCGCCGTAGGTGCTGATCAGGTCCTTGTAGTCCGTGGGTAGGACGACACCGAGCTGCCCCTGTGCCGCGTCCCAGTCCGTGTTCCCGGGCTCGGACGGCGGCGCGATGATCTGCGTGAGGCGGGCGAGTGCGGCGTTCATGGAATCTCCCTCCGGGGATCTGTTGGTCCTGCTCTATCACGCGTGAGGTCATGCCCGTGCCGCAGGTCAGGTGCCGCGCTTCTTGTTGGGGATGAAGGACGAGTTCGTGGCTTCGGTGTTGCCCGTGCTCCGGTGCTCGGTGAACTGGAAGCCGTTGTTGCCGTAGGCGTCGACCCGCACCCCGAGAGGAATCTTGTTCGCGCCGTCGTAGACGGGGGTCACGCTGTACTGGATGATCTCCCCCTTCTCCACGGCGGCTCGCACCTGGTTCTCGATGTGCCGCATGACCGGCGAGTTCGCGTACGCGTGCATCGTGACGAAGTTCCGGGCATCGAAGTTCGACCCGCCGAGCTGCGCGCCGAGCAGGTGCGCGCGGTTGTACCCCTTGTCCTTCTCCCAACCCGGCGGATCCCCGTGCGGGTCGGTGGGGTTGGCGCCCATCATGTCCTTGCCGAGCGTGGCGTGCATGGCTCCCGGGCGGCCGTTGTCGCGGCTGTAGACGACCCGGCCGCCCCAGCTGGGGTCGTTCGGTTCGTTCTTGCGGCACGACTGCGGAGCGAGCCCCAGCGGGTCGATCCACGTGAGCGGGTTGGCCACGTACGCGAACGGGTTGGGTGCCGGCGCCAGACCCAGGGGGTCCGGAGTGACGTAGCGGGCGACTTCCGGGTCGTAGTGACGGAAGTAGTTGTAGTGGAGTTGTGTCTCGGGATCGAAGTACTGGCCGGGGAAGCGCAGCGGTGTGTAGGCGGTCGCCCCGCTGTCCCAGCCGGTGATCCCCCACAGGGTGCTGCGGGCTCGCCAGGCTGTGCGGCCCTCGTCGTCGACGAGTTCGGTCGGGGTGCCGACGACGTCGCTGATGATCGCGAAGAAGCGCTGGTCGACGACGTGCTGCGGGGCGTTCGCGTGGATCCTGCGCTCGGCCTGGGAGACCGGAGTCACCCCGTCGTGCTCCCACGTGAGGCAGATCGCCTCAGGGGCGTCGGGGATGTTGCTGGTCTGCTCGACGAGGGTGGTGCCGTCCCAGGTGAACCGTGTTTCCTCGACGACGGTGGTCTGGTCGGCGGCCATGCGCTGCTTGGCCAGGCGTCTGCCGAGCGGGTCGTAGAGGTAGCGCCACAGGGTGCCGTCGGGGGTGGTGACGGAGGTGAGGCGGTCCTCCGCGTCCCAGGTGTAGCGCCAGGTGTCCGGCTTGCGCGACAGCCGGGTCTTCTGGCGCAGGACGACGCGGCCCGAGGAGTCGTACTCGTAACGGATGGCGCCGGCGCGGGTGATGCGCGTGCCCTGGTACTCGCGGTCGCCGTCTGCTTCCTGGCGGTGGCCGGTGCCCTGCCACTGTGCGGCGGTCTGGTTGCCGGCCTCGTCGTAGGCGTAGGTCTCGCTCCAGTTGCCCGCCTGTACGGAGGTGACGCGGCCGACGGTGTCGAGGTCCAGGCGGCGCCGTCCCTCGCGGGCGTCGTCGATCGCTGTGACGTGCCCGTCGGGGCGGTAGCTGTAGGCGCGCTGCCAGATCTGCTCACCGCCGCTTCGCTGCAGTGACTGCGTGCTGATGCGGCCGAGCTCGTCGTACGCGATGCCGAGGGCGACGCGGGAGCCGAGGTGGCGTGTGATCTCCCGACCAGCGGTGTCGTGCGAGGACGCGAGGGTCCTGCCGAAAGTGGAGAGCTCGCTGCGGTTGCCCGCCGCGTCGTAGCGGTAGTGGCTGACGGCGCCGGTGGGCGTGGTGCGCCGGGTTCGTCTGCCGAGAGCGTCGTACTCCGAGGCGAGTGTGCGGCCGTCGACCGACTCGGCGATGACGCGGCCCGCGGCATCGCGCTGGAAGGTGACGGTGCAGTCGGTGGTGGCTGCCTGGGCGAGTTCTCCCAAGGTGTCATAAGCGTAGGTGACGCTGTGGCCGTCGATCTCCTTGCGGACCGTGCGGCCCAGGATGTCCCGTTCGTAGCGGACGATGCTGCCGGAGGGCAGGGTGCGGGCGGTGAGCTGCCCCGCGGCGTCCAGGGTGTAGGCAAGCGTGTGACCGTCGAAGTCCGTCTCGGCGGTGAGGCGTCCTGCCGCGTCGAACTGGTAGGTCCAGGTCAGGCCCTGGGGGTTTGTGACCTTCCGCAGTCGTAGCTCTGTGTCGTACTCGAAGTCGTAGCGCACTCCGTCCGGTCCGGTGCGCGCCGACATGACGTCGAAGTGCGTGTACTCGTAGCGCGATGTGCCGCCGTTGGGGTCGGTGTGGCTGGTGCAGTTGCCCTCGCCGTCGTACGACCAGGACTCCGTACTGCCGTCCGGGTTGGTGCGGCTGAGCAGCTTGCCCTCGGGGTTCCACTCCAGGCGTGTCGTCTGCCCGTCGGGCCCCACGATCGCGGCGGGTCGGCCGAAGAGATCCCGTTCGTAACGCGTGGGGACGCCCAGCGGGTCGATGAGCTCGATGGGGAGCCCGGCGCGGTCGCAGCGCACCGTGACCGTCTCGCCGAGGGAGTTCGTCACCGACGCGATGCCGCCGGACTCGTCGTACGACTGGCGTGTCCCGAGGCCGGCGGGGTTGGTGACGGCGGTGCGGTTGCCGCGCGCGTCGTAGGCGTACGCCAGGCGCGCTCCGCCGGGTTCCACGATGGTGACCGGCTGGTGGAGGTCGTTGTAGGCGACGTGCGTCCGCCGGCCGTCGCAGTGCTCGACCGTGACGAGGTTGCCGTGCTCGTCCCACTCGAAGCCGGTCGTACGGCCGAGGGGGTCGGTGCGCGAGAGCAACTGGTCGCGGCCGTCGAACCGCTGGACCGTGGTGTGCCCGAGCGGGTCCGTCTCGCCGATGATCTGACCGCGCTCGTTGAGCCGGAACTCGGTGACCGCCCCAAGGGCGTTGGTCCAGCGAGTCGTCCGGTTGTCGAGGTCGTAGGCGAAGGTACTGGACTGGAAGCCGTCCGGGCCGACGGTCTGCACGACGCGACCGGCCGTGTCGTACATGTAGCGGTACGTGGACTCGTTCCGGTCGGTCCACGAGGTGATGTGGCCCTGCTCGTCGTAGGTGAAGCGCAGGGGCGACCCGGAGGAGTTGATGACCTCGGTGAGGTCGCCCCGGCCGTCGTAGCCGAACTCGACGACGGGGAGGGCGGCTTCGCCGCCGTCACGGGCACGGAGCGCGAGAGCGGTGACGCGTCCCCGGGCACGGTCACCGGAGACCTTGACGTCGTAGCCGCCGCTGTGGCTGACGGCGATCGGTTGCCCGGTGCCGTCGCGGTGGATGTCGATCTGGTTCCCGTTGCGGTCTTCCATGGCTGTCAGCCAGAGCTGCCAGCCG
Organism: Streptomyces sp. NPDC090994; assembly: GCF_044768905.1. Classification (NCBI taxonomy): domain Bacteria; kingdom Bacillati; phylum Actinomycetota; class Actinomycetes; order Kitasatosporales; family Streptomycetaceae; genus Streptomyces; species Streptomyces sp. NPDC090994. The sequence continues at coordinate 25,955 of NZ_JBIVWS010000006.1, read as the reverse complement.
TTGCCGCCCGGCTTGGTGAAGTAGCGTGTCCAGCCCGTCCGTGGGTCGGTCGCCGCGCACTCTATGTGCCGGGCGCCCATCTCGGATATTCGGCGCAGCGGGATGCGCGGGCCTTCCAGAGGTAGGATCTCGGGTTCCTGCGGGGTGGGCAGCCGGTCGTAGACGAGGACGGTGCCGTCCTCGCGCGCCCATGTGGCCTGGTTGCGGATGTCGACCTCGATGCGCTCGTCCAGGGTCGAGGCCCACGAGCGGCCGAACCACGTGCCGTAGGTGTAGTCGGACAGATGGGTGCGCCTGAGCACCAGAGGCAGCACACCCGGAAGGTCCAGGTCCGTCTGTTCCAGCAGCATCTGACCGCTGGCCACGTCGACCGGGTCGGTGCGGCAGACCCGCTTGTCCGGTTCGACACCGTGGTGGCGCGGGTCGTTGCGTGCACCGTTCAGCGGGTCCGGACTCTTGCCTTTCCCGCCGCCTTTCCCGCCGGCGCCCGGCACCCGGGGTCCGTCCGACTCGCCCTTGGTGAGCGCCTTGAGCCTGTCGGAGACGTCGCTGTCGTTCTGGCGGTGGTTGCGGGAGGTGGTGCGCAGTCCACCGGGCACGTTCTCCGTGAGGTGCTTGCCGACCTTCTTCATGGCCTTCTCGGCGCCGTTGAGGGCGCCGTCCAGGACGGAGTCGAAGGCCTGGGTGAAGGGATCGCGGCCCCGGGTGCGGCCGAAGGCATCCTTGGCCCGGCCCAGCGAGCCGAGCGACTCGGTGCTTATGCCCTCGCCGTGGCGGGACAGTTTGCCCGCGCCGTTCTCGTACTCGTCGTGGTCGATGAAGACGCGGCCACCGCCTCCACCACCGCCTCCGGAACCCGAAGAGCTGCCTGCGGAGGCGAGGTTCATGCCGGTGTGGCGCCCTCCGTCGTTCCCACCGCCGTCCCCTGAACCCCCGGTGCCGGGCGGCAGTTTGAGGATGTCGTCAGTGAGATCGAGGACGACGTCCTCGGCCATCTGCTCGAGTTTGCCGGTGATCGGCTCGGTGACCCGGGCGAGGAGTTCCTCGACGATACGGTCGGCCGCCTCGTCGATGATGCGTTTGATCAGCTGTCGCATCGCGGTGACTTCCGCGGCGCCGATGAGCGCGGACAGTCCGCCGGTCACGACCGCGAGGCCCAGGCTGATGCCGATGGAGGCGGCCATGACGCCGAGTTCGATCTCGGCCTTGGTCTTCATCCCGTAGATGATGTCGGCGACGACATCGCAGGCATCCGCGAAGAGGCGGGCGATCTCGGGCACCTTCTCCAGGTGCCCGGACCTCACCATGCCCCAGTGTTCTTGTAGAGCGTCGACCGCGGCGCCCTCGCTGGAAGCCAGGACTCGGCTGACCGCCGCGTGCGCCTCCGCGCCGTGCCCCTCGAAGTTGTCGGCGAACTCCCGCATGGCATCGGCCATCTCGCGGTAGTCGTCCTCGTCGACATTCGGCCAGTTGATCCCGATGAAGTCCAGGATCTCGTCCATCCAGCCTGGCAGGACGTAGCCCATCCCCCGCGAACTCCCTTGAACTCAGCGCCAATTCGCGAGCACCAGTTCGATGCCCGTGTCGTCGTCACCCTAGCTTCAGGGAGCACATGCCAGTCATGTCTCCGTGACGCGGAGGGCGAGCCCTGGGCGCCGCGGACCTACGCCCTGCCTCAGGACGCGAACCAATCCGGCAGCTAGACAGCCGCAGCGAGAACGGGCGCTGTCAGAGGTATTTGGGTGGGGGGCTCACGGATTACTTGGAAGTCGCCGTTCGCTGCGGAGACACACAGCCCCTACTCGTCGGCCCGTTCCGTGGTCCCACGTCCAAGTTCGTCGTGCTGAGGGACAACGTGAGTGCGTCATCGGGCAGGGGTGGACGCGGGACACCCGACACGGGGCGGTACCTCGACGGGATCCGACTCCGAGGCCTTCAGGCTTCGGCGAACGCATCGTCCTCTTGTCGCCCGAAAACCTCTGCTCAGCCGTCTGATGTGCGTGAGCGATGCGTGAGCGGATGACGTGGCATAGGCCATCACGTCGTGGACTGAGCATAAGGCTGTACCTGCCCTGACCAGGCGGTTCCGGACGCCGGTGAAGCATCCGAAACCACTCGGCAAGATCCAGCCAGGACTTTTAATCCATTGGTTGTGGGTTCGAGTCCCACAGGGCCTACCAGGAGGACCCCAGTTCAGCGCTGACTGATCTGGGGTCCTGTCCGTTTCGGAGCGCCTCGTGATCGTCTGCCGACCCACTGCTGGCCCCCAGCTGGCCCGTTCGGCACGACGTTCCGGGCCACGGGACGAGCGCGGCGACCCGATCAACAGCGTCCCGTCCGACGTCCCTACGTGTCCGCAGGCGTCCCGGGCATCGCGATCACGAACACGCCCTTCCCTTGGACGCCCTGCACGAGGCCTTCGTCGACCAGGACCTCCAAGGCGCTCTTGATGGTCCCGCCGCGACACCACGCCCCCGGTCTCCGCCTCCAGCTCCGACTGCGAGGGCAGACGCCGGCCGACCGGGATCTCACCACGCCGGATGCGGTCCCGCAGCGCGTTGGCCAGTTGCACGTACATCGGCGTCATGGCGTCCCGGTCGAGCTCGATCATGCTGTGACCGTACAGCCCACACAGAAGGCCCCCAGCTCAGTGAGTGACCGAGTTGCTCAACCGATGCTCAACCTCCGGTGTTTCCGCCTTCGCCTTCGGGTGAGTCCGTGAACGGCCTCTCCACGACGAAGGAGCCCTTACCGCGAACGGTGACGACAAGTCCTCGTTCCCGTAGCTCCTGTGCGGCACGCCGGGCGGTGAGTCGCGCGACCCCGTAATCCTCGGCGAGGTGGTTCTCCGACGGGATGGGTCGGTCCGGCGCGAGTTCGCCGGTTTTGATCTTCTCCGCGATGACGTCGGCCAGTTGGACGTAGAGCGGTCGTGCGCTCATGGGGTCCAGGGGCGAGTGCTCTTTGTCGCTCACCTGTTCAACGTACGCATGCGGTGCTGTGCACGTTCGAGTGGATCCCTCTGTACTTGTATGTAGAGGGCTGTGTCTCGGTGTAGCTTCGGGCATGAGAAACCCCGGCGAGGTGATCAGACCTCCCGGGGCACGGCCAACGCTGTATTGGAGCGTCGACATGCATGACTTTATCCGCCGCGCCCTCCTATGGGTGCGCCTTCTCCGGCTCCCGCTCCACCGCTCCCCTCAGGGCCTCGTCACCGTTCTGGCCGGCACCGGGTTCACCCAGGTACGGCCTCTTCTCGTGGCTGTTGACCCCGGGAGCCGTGCGCGGCGAAAGGCGGCTGCCTGATGCGGTACCTCCCTCACGACGGAAACCGCGTCCAGCGGACGGCGCCCCGCCTCCTCCCCTGGCCGTCCCCTGACGGCAAACCCTGTTACCTCGTGACGGGCAGCGATGGCGGGCGATTGTCCCGGCTCGCCGATGAGCTGGAGGCTGTTCAGCTCGCCACGGCCGTCGATGTGCTCGGTCTGGCGCGGCCTCTGCTGGACGATCCCGCTTCACCCGTCACCGAAGTCCGCTACGCAGGGCTTCGACTTGCCGAGTGTCTCGTCGATGCCCTGCGTGTCGCGGAGTCCAGAGGCATGCGCCTGCCCGGGGTGGGCAGTCCCGGCCCCGGGCAGGCGACTACGGGGGTCAGCCCCCGAACGGCACCGCGTCCGCCTTGTCCGCGTGCCAGTTCGTGGCGACGGGCTGGTCGACCGTGACGGTGTGCGGGAGGGCGAGGGTCACGGCGTTCAGCTCGTCGCCCAGGAGGGACAGGTGGATCTGGTCGAACTCGATGCCCCCGTCGGTGCTCGTGGTCTTGGGGTTGATGCCGGCGTAGGCGGCCTTGGAGCCGGAGAGGACGATGTCCTCGCCGACGCTCTGCTCGGCGGGCGACACCGCGGTGTCGGCGGAGGAGCCGTAGGACGCGGAGGGGTAGAGGCCCTCCAGGGTGCAGGTCACGCCGCGCTTGGCCTTGGCGGTGACCAGGTCGTAGCCGCCCGCCTGGGTCTCGGCGGTGACCTTGAAGGTCAGGTCGCTGGTCGTGCAGACCCGCGGGGCGGCGCTGGCGCCGGTGCCGGCGACGGCGGCGGTGGCCGCGGCGCCGGTGAGGGCCACGGCGGCCGCGGCGGCGGCGAGGACGAGACGGGCGGAACGGGTGGCGAGACGCGAGCGCATCGGATTCTCCAGACTGCTGAAGTCGGTTGTTCGGTCGGCGGGTTGCTGACCTGACCGCAGCTTGCGCCGTGATCCGTCCCGGCCGCCACGGATGCCCGTCACTGAGGGACGCTGGAACGCTGGAACAGCCTCTGACCTGCCAGGACGTCGTCCCTCTGGAATGGGGTGCCGGGATGGGTGGGCAGGGGCGGTGTGCCCTCCCACTGTCGCCGGACGCTCCCGGCGTGAGCGGGGGATGGGCGAGGATGGTGCCGGAGCGGACGCCGCCGAGCCGAGCCGAGCCCAGCCACCGAGCCCAGCCCAGCCCAGCCCAGCCGAACCGAACCGAGCCCAGCCGTCCCCCAGCGCACCGAAGGACCGCCCCGATGTCCCGTCCGTACGTCCTCCTCTCCGCCGCCGTCTCCCTCGACGGCTACCTGGACGACACGGGCCCCGACCGCCTGCTGCTCTCCTCCCCGGCCGACTTCGACCGCGTCGACGGGGAACGGGCCCGCGCCGACGCGATCCTCGTCGGCGCCGGCACGATCCGCGCCGACAACCCCCGGCTGCTGGTCAACTCCGCCGAGCGCCGCGCCGCCCGCCTCGCCGCCGGGCAGCCGGAGTTCCCCCTGAAGGTCGCCGTCAGCGGCTCCGGCGAGCTGGACCCGGCCGCCGCCTTCTGGCACACCGGCGGGGAGAAGGTCCTCCTCACCACGGATCAGGGGGCCGAGCGGGCCCGCGCCCTGCGCCTCGCCGCCGGCGTCGTCCCGCTCGGGCCCGCCCTCCACTGGCCCGCCGTCCTCGCGTACCTGCACGAACGGCACGGCGTACGCCGGCTCATGGTCGAGGGCGGCGGAACCGTCCACACGCAACTCCTGCGCGCCGGCCTCGCCGACGAACTCCAGCTCGTCCTCGCCCCGCTGCTGGTCGGCGACCCGGCCGCGCCCCGCCTCTTCGGTCCCGGCGACTACCAGCGCGGACGCCTCCGCCTGGTCGAGACCCGGCGGATCGAGGACGTCGTGCTCATGCGCTACGTGCCCACCGCGCCCGGCACCGGCACCACCCCCACCGCCGCCGACCGGCACTGGCTCGCCCTCGCCTGCGAGCTGGCGGCGCTGTGCCCGCCCTCGACGACGGCGTTCAGCGTCGGCGCGGTCGTGGTCGCCGCCGACGGCACCGAGCTGGCGCGCGGACACTCACGGGAGGGGGACGACCCCGTGGCGCACGCCGAGGAGGCCGCCCTCGCCAAGATCAGCAGCGCCGATCCGAGGCTCGCCGGCGCCACCGTCTACAGCAGCCTCGAACCCTGCGCCCGCCGCGCCTCCCGGCCCGCGCCCTGCGCCCGGCTCATCCTCGACGCGGGCGTCCGCCGGGTGGTCACGGCCTGGCGGGAGCCGGACACGTTCGTCACCGGGGCGGACGGGAGCGGGGTGCTCGCGGCGGAGGGCGCCCAGGTCGTCGTACTCCCCGAGTACGAGGCCCGCGCCAAGGAGCCCAACCGTCATCTGCTGAGCTGACCGCACGGCCGATCGGCCCAACCCGCCCTGCGCCCCGCCGCCCGCACCGGCACGCTGCCAGTGACCGACGACGCGGAGGTGGGCATGAGGACAGCGGTGCGCAGGCGGGCGGCGGCGGCGCTGGTGGCGGCGGTCCTGGTCGCGGTGGCCGGCGCCGGGTGCGGTCAGGAGTCCGGCCGGGCGATGGCGCGGGCGCTGCCCGCCGACGCGGAGTTCACCCACCCCGGCGTGCTGGTCAGCCAGGCCCAGCTGGACACCGTACGGAAGAACACGACCGCCGGGCGGCAGCCGTGGCTCTCGGCGTACCTGGCCATGCGGGACAGCACGTACGGGTCCTACCGGCACCGGGCGCGGCCCTTCGCGACGGTCCACTGCCCCGCCGGGAAGAAGGCGGGCCGGGGGTGCGAGGAGGAGCGCGAGGACGCCATCGCCGCGTACACGCAGGCCCTGCTGTTCTCGGTCACCGGGAAGCGGCCCCACGCGGAGAAGGCCCGGCAGATCATGGACGCCTGGTCCGGGAAGCTCAAGGAGCACACCGGGGAGAACGCCGGGCTCCAGGCCGGGTGGACCGCGTCGACCTGGGCGCGGGCCGCCGAACTGGTCCGGCACACGCCGGGCGCCGGCTGGCCGGACGACCGGGTGCGGCGGTTCGAGGACATGCTGCGCACCGCCCACCTGCCCCGGCTCACGAAGAAGGCCCCCGACCGCGACGGCCACCAGGACCTGATCGCCACCGACGGCGCGATCTCCGCCGCCGTCTTCCTGAACGACCACCAGACCTTCGACCACGCCCTGCGCCGCTTCCGCGACCGCGTCCCCGCCTACTTCTACCTGGAGAAGGACGGCAAGCTGCCGTTCACCCCGGCGGGCAGCAGCATCGCCACCCGTGAACGGCTCGTCTCGTACTGGCACCAGCAGAAGACGTACAAGGACGGCGTCACCCAGGAGACCTGCCGCGACTTCGCGCACGTCGGCCACTCCATCGCCGCCACCGCCCACATCGCCGAGACCGCCTGGCACCAGGGCGTCGACCTCTACGCCGAGGTGAAGGACCGGCTGAAGGCCGCCCTCGCGCTGCACGCCCGCCAGCAGCGGGCGGACACCGCGCCGGCCTGGCTGTGCGGCGGCGAGGTCGAGCGGAACCTGGGGCCCGACCTGGAGGTCGCCCTCAACCACCTGGAGAACCGGCTCGACGTCCCCGTCCCCGCCGCGCACAAGCTCGCCGCCGGCACCCGCCCGGCCGGCACCGACGACCTCTTCGTCTCCTGGGAGACGCTCACCCACGCCCGCAATCCCGGGCGCTAGACACACATGTGCTGATCACCCCGAACATGGTCTACACTGGTGACACACCGACGCGGGGTGGAGCAGCTCGGTAGCTCGCTGGGCTCATAACCCAGAGGTCGCAGGTTCAAATCCTGTCCCCGCTACTCAGGCCGATGGCCGGGTCCCTTTCGAGGGGCCCGGCCATCGGTGCGTTCGGGCCCTGGCCATCGGTGCGTCCGGGCTCCGGCCATCGGTGCGTTCGGGCCCGGCCTCCCCTTCATCCGGACGGCCCCCCACCGCTCGCCGGCCGCCCCCGCTCCGGGAACCCTGGACGGGCGGGACGGCAAGCGGCGGCTACGTACATGGGTGGCGGGAGGCGAGCGGTGCGGCCTGGTGACGTGGACGAGGGACCGTACGCCAGGGCCGGCGGCCGGCTGCCCGGCGACCCGGTGCCCGACCCGGGCCTCGGCGACGCCCCGGTGCCCGTACCGCCCGCCCGGGGCCGACGGCGCCGGGTGCGGCGCGGCGCCCGGATGACCCTCGTACGCCTCCTCCCCCTCCTGCTGATCGCCGTCGGCGCCACGTACGACCTGCTCACGCCCCGGTACTTCACCGCCGGCCCCCTCTACACCGCCGCGCCCCTGACCGCCGCCCCGCTCTATTCGCGGCGCGGCACCGTGCTCACCGGGGCGGTCACCGTCGCCGTCGTCATAGCCCTCCAGATCGGCCTCGGCGTCGCCCACCAGGTCGACTCCATCACCGAGCTGGTCACCATCGCGGTGGTCGCGGTCCTCGCCGTCTTCGTCAACGCCCTGGTCCGCCGCAACGACGAGCGGCTCGCCACCGCCCGCGAGATCGCCGAGGCGGCCCAGCGCGCGGTGCTGCCCGAGCCCGCCGAACGGCTCGGCGGCTTCGAGATCGCCGCCTGCTACGAGGCCGCGCAGGCGGACGCCTTCATCGGCGGCGACCTGTACGCGGTGCAGGACAGCCCGCGCGGGGTGCGGATGATCGTCGGGGACGTGCGGGGCAAGGGGATGGGCGCGGTGGCCGCCGTCGCCGTCGTGATCGGGGCGTTCCGGGAGGCCGCCGAGCAGGAGTCGACGCTGGAGGCGGTGGCGCAGCGGCTGGAGCGGGCACTGGCCCGCGAGGGCACCCGGCGCGAGGGCCTGGACGCCTTCGAGGGGTTCACCACCGCCGTCCTCGTTGAACTCCCGCACGGCGACGGGGTGGCCCGCGTCGTCAACCGCGGGCATCCGCCACCCCTGCTGTGCCACGCCGACGGCAGCCTGCGCGCCCTGAACACCCGGGACGCGGCGCTGCCGCTCGGCATGGGGGAACTGGGCGTGTGGCCGGACCGCGCGGAGGAGACCGCCTTCCCCGCCGGGGCCACGCTGCTGCTCTACACCGACGGGGTGACCGAGGCCCGGGACGCCCGGGGCGAGTTCTACGATCCGGTGGCGCGGCTCAGCGGCCGGCGCTTCCGGCATCCCGGGGAGCTGCTGGACACGCTCGCCGAGGACGTGCGCCGGCACTCCGGGGGCGGGATGGCGGACGACATGGCGCTGCTCGCCGTACGGCGGCCCGATCCGGGCGGCCCCGACGAGTCCGGCGGCGCCTGTGGTCACGAAGGGTGATGGCGTGGGAGCCCTCCGCATAACAATTGATGCACGGTCAGTTTCGCGGGGCGGCGGCGACCGCGGTGCGGGTGTACTGAGACGGGGTCAACTCGCCCCGTTTTCGCCGGTCGTGCGGCCTTGATCCCGGCCGGAAAGCTTAATGATCAAGGAGAACAGCTTGGAAACAGCGCCCCGCTTCTATTAACGTTCGATAACGCAGCGCGGTCGTCCCAGCCGTCACAGAAGGCGGCTCCGTGCGCACGCGCCGAATCCCGTAAGGGAACCGGGGAACCACCACCTTGGGGTGAATCGGGCGTATCCGACCGTGGAAACACGGCCTGTATACGCGCGTAGGAGACCTTCCCGCTCCGAACCCGTCAGCTAACCCGGTAGGCGGAGACGGAAGGAAAGGAGCACGCCCACGTGGCGTCCAACCGGCCTGCCCCCGAGGCCCCGTTCGTGCCCAACCAGCACGACCCCGCAACCTTCGGCTACGGCGCCTTCCGCCCCGACGAGGGCCCCTTCGAAGAGTGGAACCCCACCGCCGACACCGTCCGCCCCGTGCGCGGCAAGCACCGGGTCGCCAAGCAGCGCGGCGGACTGGCCCGCAGCTCCACCGTCCTCGGCGTCGGTGTCATAGCGGCCGTGGGCGCCGGCGGCATGGCCAGCGCGCAGACCGGCAAGCCGCCGGTGTCGATCTCCATGCCCGACCTGCCGTCCGTGGGCTCGATCATCTCGGACGACGACTCCGCCGGGGACACGGCGGACCAGGGGTCGGCCACCCCGCTCAGCAGCATCGCCGCCGTCGCCTCCGACGACACCGGGGAGACCACCGCCACCGCCGGTGAGTCGCTCCGGGCCCGGATCATGGCGCAGGCCGAGCAGCAGCAGAACCAGGTCGAGACCAAGGCCGCCGAAGAGGCTGCCGCCGCCGCCGAGAAGAAGGCCGCCGCGGCCGCCGCCGAGGCCGAGAAGAAGGCCGAGGCCAAGGCCGCCGCCGCCAAGAAGAAGGCAGCGGCGGAGGCCGCGCAGAAGGCCGAGGCCGCACGGCTCGCCAAGCTGGCCGAGCAGTACGCGCTGCCGACCTCCTCGTACACCATCACCTCCACCTTCGGGCAGGCCGGCGCCTACTGGTCCTCCGGCTACCACACCGGCCTCGACTTCGCCGCCCCCACCGGCACGCTCATCAAGGCCGTGCACACCGGGACCATCACCGAGGCGGGCTGGGCCGGCTCCTACGGCTACCGCACGATCCTCACCCTCGACGACGGCACCGAGGTGTGGTTCTGCCACCAGTCCTCGATCAGCGTCAGCGTCGGCCAGAAGGTCAGCACCGGCGACGTCATCGGCCGCGTCGGCGCCACCGGCAACGTCACCGGCGCCCACCTCCACCTGGAGGTCCACCCGGACGGCTCCACCTCCGGCATCGACCCGATGGCCTGGCTGCAGAGCAAGGGCCTCAACCCCTGAGCCGTCCCGCTTCCCGGGACACCTGATCCCCGGCGGTCCTGACGGCGACCCCCCGACGTCAGGGCTGCCGGTTCACGGGCGGTACGGGTGAGGTGCGTACGGCTGGTACGGGGGCGGCTGGTACGGGTGTGGTGCCGGCGCCGGGTGCCCGTACGTGCCGTACGTGCCGAACACCGGCCAGGGCACCGGGGCCACCGGGACCGGCGGGGCCGTGGCCCGTGCCGCGTGGGCCAGCGCCGGGCGTGCGGTCTCCCGGCGGCGCCACAGCTCGTGCAGCAACGCCCGCTCCCGTACGACGAAGTCGGCGCCCGCCCGGCCGCGCCGGCCCCGGTACCGCAGGAACGCCAGCTCGGTCGCGTACGCCTCGTACTCCGCCACCGCCCGCGCCGCCTCCTTCCCGGCGTGGCGGCGGGCGTGGGCACGGGCGAGGCGCCGGGCCCGCATCGAGCCGAGCGCGTACGGCTCCGCCGGGGCCAGCCAGCCGGCCGCCGCGTAGGCGGGCAGTTCGGCGCGTACGGTGACCAGTTCGCGCTGCCGGGACCAGACCGCCAGCCAGGTCAGCAGGCCGAACACCGGCACCATGAACGTGGCGTACACGATGAAGAAGCCGTACTCCCCGAGGGCCGAGGAGCCGTTCCACAGCGCGTGCATGCCCATCGCGAGCAGCAGGCCGGCCGGCGGGAGCAGGACGTGCCGGGCCCGGCGGCGGTCGCCGCGCAGGGCGGCGAGACCGAAGCCGAGGCCGGTGAGCACCGTGAACAGCGGGTGCGCGAACGGCGACATGACGACGCGGACGAAGAACGTCGCCGCGGTGACGGAGGCGATGCCGCTGCCGCCGGTGAGCTGGTCGGTGCCGAACGCGTTGCCCAGGTAGAGGATGTTCTCGGTGAACGCGAAGCCGGTGGCGGTGAAGCCGGCCAGGACCACGCCGTCGAGGAGCCCGGTGACGTCGTGCCGGCGGAAGAGGAAGACCAGCAGGACGGCGGCGGCCTTCGCGGACTCCTCCACGACCGGCGCTATCACGGTGGCGCCCCAGGTGTCCGCGCCGGCCGGATCGGCGGTGGCCGTCGCTATCCAGCGGGTCGCGAAGCTGTTGGCCACGATGGCGGTCAGCGCCGCCGCGCAGGCGCCCCAGGCGAAGCAGAACACCAGGTTGCGCCAGGGGCCCGGCGCCACCCGGTCCAGCCAGCGGAAGGCGGCGAGCAGCAGCGGGACCGGCAGCACGGCGAGGCCGAGGCCGACCAGGAACCCCTCGGTGCCGGTCTGCTCGCGCACCAGGGCCAGGATGACCAGACCGGAGAGCGCGAGCAGCGTGGTCAGGGCGCCGCAGCGCACCCAGCGGCGCTGCCACCAGTGCCGCGGGGGTGGCGGCGGTGGCGGGGACGGGGAGCTGGTGGCCACGGCATCGATCCTGACGAGAGGGGGCGCCGCCCTGGCTTCAGGCGCCGGTGGGGGGTCGGTCCTGGTGCGGTACGCGGCGGAAGAGCAGGTCGTTCACCACATGTCCCTTGTCCAGTCCCTGGCCCTCGAAACGGGTCAGCGGGCGGTGCGCGGGACGGGGCGCGAAACCGCCGTCGGGCGCGGTGTTCTCGAAGGCGGGGTGCGCGGTGAGGACGTCGAGCATCTGCTCGGCGTACGGCTCCCAGTCCGTGGCGCAGTGCAGCAGGGCCCCCGGTCGGAGCCGGGAGGCGGCCAGGGTCAGGAACTCCGGCTGGATCAGCCGGCGCTTGTGGTGCCGCTTCTTGGGCCAGGGGTCGGGGAAGTAGACGCGCAGGCCGGACAGGGAGTCCGGGATGAGCATCTCGCCGAGCAGGATGACCGCGTCGCCGTTGCCCACCCGGACGTTGGTCAGGCCCTTCTCCTCGGCCAGCGCCAGCAGGTGGCCCTGGCCGGGGGTGTGCACGTCGACGGCGAGCACGTTGGTCCCCGGGTCGGCGGCGGCCATCTCGGCGGTGGCCTCGCCCATGCCGAAGCCGATCTCCAGGACCACGGGGCGGTCGTCGCCGAACAGTTCGGCGAGGTCGAGGACCCGCTGCCCGTCGATGTCCAGCCCCCACACCGGCCACAGCCTCCGCAGGGCGTCCGCCTGCCCGGCGGTGACCCGGCTGCGCCGGGGCTGGAAGCTGCGGATCCGCCGCTCGAAGTGGTCACCGGCGGGATCGGCCCGGGGGCCGTCCGGGAAACGGGGCTCACCCCTGCGACGGGGGTGCCGGGGAGCTGCGGGGGTGGGGTGCGAATCAGACACAGTGGGATCGATATTACGGGGCCGGGGGTCGGGGCGAGGGCGGGCGGGCCCGACGGCAGGTCGGCCCGAGGGCGGGTCGGCGCCCGAGCGCAGGTCGGCCCGACGGCGGGTCGGCCCGAGGTCCGGCCCGAGGTCCGGCCCGGGTGCCCGGCGCGCTCCGGCAGACGTTCGTCAGGGCCCGGCCGGGACTCAGGCCGGACCGAGCGCCGTCAGGGCGCGGCGGGCCACCTCGCGGCCGATGGGCAGGGCGGCGGTCGCGGCGGGGGACGGGGCGTTGAGGACGTGGACCGCGCGGGGCGTCTCCCGGATCAGGAAGTCGTCCGCCAGGGTGCCGTCCGGCAGTACCGCCTGCGCCCGTACCCCGGCCGGCGCCGGAACCAGGTCGTCCTCCGTCACCGCGGGCAGCAGCCGCCGTACCGCCGTCGTGAACGCCGCCTTCGACAGCGAGCGGCGCAGCTCGCCCGCGCCGTAGCGCCAGTGTCTGCGGGCTATGTGCCAGGAGCCCGGCCAGGCGAGGGTGGCGGCCAGCTCGCGGGGCCGGACCGTGCCCCAGCCGTACCCCTCCCGGGCGAGGGCGGGCACCGCGTTGGGGCCGAGGTGGACGCTGCCGTCGATGCCCCGGGTGAGGTGCACCCCGAGGAACGGGAACGCCGGGTCGGGCACCGGATAGACCAGGGAGCGCACCAGCTCCGGGCGGGCCAGCTCGTAGTACTCGCCGCGGAAGGGGACGATCCGCATGCCGGGGTCGTCGCCGGTGAGGCGGGCGACCTCGTCGCAGTACAGCCCCGCGCAGTTGACCAGGACCCGGCCGCGGACCACGTCCCCGGCGCGGGTGCAGACGGCGACGCCGAGGTCCGGGCGGCGGTCGACGCGCCGCACCCGCGCGCCGTAGCGGATCTCCGCGCCGGAGGCGGCCGCCAGCTGCCGGGCGACGGCGACGTAGTCGCAGACGCCGGTGGTGGCGACGTGTATCGCGGCCAGGCCCCGCACCTCGGGCTCGTGCTCCGTGATCTGGGCGGGGCCCAGCTCCCGCACCGGTATGCCGTTCTCCCGGCCGCGCTGGACGAGGGCGTGCAGCCGGGGCAGCTCGGCGCGGTCGGTGGCGACGATCAGCTTGCCGGTGACGGCGTGGGCGATGCCGTACTCCGCGCAGAACTTGACCATCTCCGCGGCGCCCCGCACCGCGAACCGGGCCTTGAGGGAGCCGGGCCGGTAGTAGACGCCGCTGTGGATCACCCCGCTGTTGCGGCCGGTCTGGTGGCGGGCCGGGCCCGGCTCCTTCTCCAGGACCGTGACCCTGGTGCCGGGCGCGGCGCGCGAGATCGCGTACGCCGTCGACAGGCCGACGATCCCGCCGCCGATCACCAGCACGTCGCAGTCGTACGTGGCTGCACTCTGTGGCCGCACCTGTTCCACCTCCCGGGTTCGATACTGCACTGCGCCACTGACAACGCCCTCAAACCCGGGGACGGAACACACGCGTCAGGCGGGGGCCATCAGCAGCGGACGGGCGCGCTCGCGCAGCTCGGCCACGCGCGGCTCGTCGCCGTAGGGCTCCAGCCGGTGCAGCAGGTCCTTGACGTACTCCGTGGTGCGGGCGGAGGAGATCCGTCCGGCCACCTCGACGGCACGTACGCCCTGCTCACAGGCGGCGTCCAGGTTCCCCGACTCCAGCTCGGCGACGGCCGACACGACCAGGCGCAGGCCGTGCGAGCGCACGTACTCCTCCGTGGGCTGGGACAGCGCCTGCTCGGTGAAGCGGCGGACCTGGCGGGGCGCCTTGAGGTCGCGGTAGCACTCGGCGGCGTCGGCGGCGAAGCGGTCGTAGGAGTAGAAGCCGAGCCAGTTCGGGTCGTTGTCGCCGGGGCGGGCGCGCTCCAGCCAGCTCTCGGCCGCCTTCAGCGCCCCGCCGGCCGCCTGGGCGTCGTTCGCGCGAGCGTGGGCCCGTGCCTCCACCAGGCGGAAGAAGCTCATGGTGCGGGCCGTCGCCAGGCCCCGGTTGCGCTCCAGGGCGGCCTGCGCGAGGTCGACGCCCTCGTCACCGAAGCCCCGGTAGGTCGCCTGGAGCGACATCGATGCCAGGACATAGCCGCCGAGCGGCACGTCGGCCGCGGCGCGGGCCAGGCGCAGCGCCTGGATGTAGTACCGCTGGGCGGCCTCCTGCTGGCCGGTGTCGAACGCCATCCACCCGGCCAGCCGGGTCAGTTCGGCCGAGGCGCCGAACAGGGCGCGGCCGACCTCGTCGGAGTAGGAGCCGAGGAGCAGCGGGGCCGCCTCGACGCGCAGGCACTCGGGGACCATCGACGAACGCCAGTCGCCGCCGCCGTACTTGGAGTCCCAGCGCCGCGCGTCCTCGGCGGCCTCCCGCAGCTTGCGGACATCACTGTGGCCGACTTTGAGCGGTGCGCCGGAGCCCTCGGCCGGGCTCGCCTCGCGCGCCACCGAACTGTCGGCCGGGGTTATCAGCCAGCGCGAGGCGGGCGTCGCGTACGCGCTCACCGCGAACGAACCGGCGAGCGACTGCCATATGCCTCCGGAACCCGCCCGGCGGCCGGCCAGGTCGAGCCGGTACAGCTCCGTCGCCGTGCGCACCGCCTGGCCGACGTCGCGGGGGAAGGCGAGGCCCACCTCCGGCGCGGGATCCGCGTCCGCCAGGCCGATCTCGTGCAGCGGCACCGGCCGGCCGAGCTTCTGGCCGATGGCGGCGGCGATGAGGTGCGGAGCCGCACCTTGCGGCACCATTCCCTTCGACACCCAGCGCGCCACCGACGTCTTGTCGTAGCGCAGGGTCAGCCCCCGCTGCGCCCCGAGGTCGTTGACGCGCCGCGCGAGTCCCGCGTTGCTGATTCCCGCGAGGGCGAGAACGGCGCCGAGTTTTTCGTTCGGCCCGCGTTGCTCCCTGGACATGCGCCACCCCTCGACACAGACGGCTGCCGCGCTGGCATAACCACGCGGCATTCGTAAACCCAGCGTAGTTCGCCGCATCCCAAGCGTTAAGGGGCATTGTTCCGGATGGCGGGATTGTGGTCCGTACTGAAGTGCGGGGTCTGTACGGACTGTTGCCGTGTGCTCCCGATGTGTGGCCGTGCGCCCGCCCGTGCGCTCTACTCCGGCCACCGGGGGAGCGGTTCCATGGCTCTTGCGTGGGTCGGCCCGCTGTACTGGATCCAGTGGGCTGGGGGACACCGCCGCCTCACATCCCCGCGGGCGGCGGACCGGTCCGGGAGGCGCGCTCCGCCTCCCGGACCGTACGCGGTCCGGTGGTACGCAGAGCCTGTACGGAGCGTGTTCGAACGCGGTCATGAATTTGTGATTTGGCTGAAAATAAGCCCCGTCGGTTTGTGCGTACTACCGCTCCCACCATGGCACTTGAGGGCGCGTTGGGTGTCGTGGGGGCGCGCAGTGGGGGCGCATTCGCGTCGCGGACACCGTCCCCGGAACGGGTGACGAGGACCTCGCGGGCCGTCCCGCGAGGGCGCGGTGAGGGCGCGGTGAGGGCCCGGCCAGGGCTTGGCCAGGACTTGGCCAGGACCTGGCCGGGGCGCCGCGAGGGCACGGTGTCGGCGGTGCGAGCTGCTCCGCCGACGCTCTGGCGCGCTCCCTTCATGGCAGCATGGGGAACCAGTTCATACGGTGCACTGGTTGTCCACAGGCTGTGGAGGCGTCGATGCGGTGGTTGGTGGGGTGGAGCAGCGCCGCCGCGGGAGTCGCGGGAGCCCTGGGGGACTTGGGGGGCACGGGGGGTACGGGGGGCGTGGGCTACGGCTCCGCCGGAGCCACCGGGTACGACGGTGAGACCGTGCAGCCCGTGGGGTCCCAACTCCTGTGGGGCGACCCCGATCCGCTGTGGGCGGTCGGCGACTGGCGGCCCGACGAGGTGCGCGTGGTCAGCGCCGATCCGCAGACCCGGATCGCCGTGCTGGGCATCTGCGGCGCGAGCGACGAGCAGCTGCGGGTCGCGCTGTTCGCGGCGCGGGGCGGGGCGCTGCGGCATCTGACCGCCTGGTCCGGGAGTTACACGGCCGTCGTCCAGGTGGGGCGGCGGATCACGGTCTGCGGCGACCTCGCGGGCGCGCGTCCCGTCTTCCACACCCCTTGGGCCGGCGGCACCGCCTACGCGACCGCCGCGCTGCCGCTCGCCGACCTCGTCGAGGCGAACCTCGACTTCCCGTACCTGGCCGCGCTGCTCGCCGCTCCCGACGTACCGGCGGCGCTGGACGACGCGACCCCGTACGACGGCGTGAAACGCGTTCCGCCGGGGCATGCGCTGGTGCTGCGCGCCGGGGCGCGGGAGATCGCCGGGTACGAACCGGTGGCCTCGCTGGCGGTGGCGGCGCCGCCCGCGGACCCGCAGAGCGCGGTGGACGGCGTACGGGACGCGCTGGTGGAGGCGGTACGGACGCGGCTCGCCGCGCCCCGGCACGTCCCCGGGGACGGGATCGACCCCGGTCCGGTGCCCGGCATGGGGCCGGCCGAGCGGCGGGCGGCGCGCGGGATGCCGGTGCCGGGGATCGGGGCGGACCTGTCCGGCGGGCCGGCGTCGGGGACGCTCGCGCTGCTGGCGGCGGGGCTGCCGGGGCGGCCGGGGACCGTGCTGGGGCACGGGACGGGGGCGGGCGAGCGGCTGCTGGCCGTCACCTTCAACGACCTGGCGGTCGGCGGGCGCGAGGCCGAGCTGGAACGGGCGGGGGCACTGGCGGCCAACCCGCGGCTGCACCACGTGGTGGTGGCGGGCGGTGCGGAGGTACTGCCGTACGCCGAACTGGACGGGCCGCTGACGGACGAACCGGCGGCGAGCCTGGTCTCGGTGGCGCGGCACCGGGCGCGGCTCGCGGCGGGCAGCGCGGACCACTTCACGGGGTACGGGGCGCGGCAGGTGCTGGACGCGCACCCGGCGCGCCTGGCCGACCTGCTGATGGACCGCCGGCGGCGGCATCTGGTGCGGCCGGTCGCGGCGCTGGCCAAGGCGGACGGGTCGGTGGGGTCGGTGATGGTGCCGGCGCGGGTGTACGGGGCGGCCCGGCGGCTGTCGCGGACGCCGTACCGGGCGGGGCTCGACGGGCTCGCGGAGCAGCTGCGGGGGCGCGTCGTCGCCGACGAGGCGGGGGAGGGGGCGGTGGGCGCGTCGCTCGCCGCGCTGAGCTGGGGGAGACCCGGGCCCGCCGCGCGGTGGCTGACCGGGGAGGCGCTGGCTGAAGTATCGGTTCGCCTTCAGGCGGCGGCGCAGCGGTCCGCGATGGGGCCGGGGATGCGGCCCGGTGACTTCCGGGCGCGGGCCGCGTTGGCGCGGCAGGCGGCGGAGGTGCGGGTGCTGGAGCAGGCGGCGGAGATCCGGTCGCAGCGGTTGCACACGCCGTTCCTCGACAACCAGGTGGTCCGGGCGTGCCGGGCGCTGCCGGAGGCGCTGCGGGTGCGGCCGGGGGCGCGGGCGGCGATCCTGCGGACGGTGCTGGAGGGGGCCGGGGTGCGGGAGTTGCCGGAGGGCTGGGGTACGCCGACGCAGGGGGTGGCGGCGGCGACCGCGCGGGCGGGGCTGCGGGGGGCGGCGGACTCGCTGATGGACGTGTTCGACCGGCCGCTGCTGGCGGAGGCGGGGCTGGTGGAGGCGAGGGTGGTGCGCAAGGCGGTGCGGTCGGCGGCGGCGGGGGAGGCGCTGCCGTTGGACGGGCTGGCGGATCTGGTGTCGCTGGAGCTGTGGCTGGGGCGGCTGCTGGCGCGGCGGGGGACGTGCTGGACGGGGACGCCGGCGCGGGCGCGGGCGGTGCCGGCGGGGATCGCGCCGTTGCGCGGAGCGTTGGCCTCCGGCGGTTGAGCGGGCGGGGTGCCTGCGGCGGCCCGCGCGGGTTCGGTGGGGGTGCGGGTAGCGCCTTCGGTGCGGTGGGTGGTCGGGGCCGGGGTGGGGGGTGTCCGTCCTCGGAACGGCGCGGAATCGGTCTTCTACGGGGCTTACCCGGGTCGACGCGCCAACCGCTGCGGGCGGACACCCCCCACCCCGTCCCCTTCTCGCCGTACGCGGGCGCGGGTGCGGCCTCATGCCGCGTACGGAACGCGGCCCCCCCCCGCATTCGCGCGGGATGCGTTCCTCGCCCACTCGCACGGGACGCGGCACCCGCTCATCACACGCGGCAGGTGATTTTCGCTCCCGGCAGGTGATTTTCGCTCCCGGCAGGTGGCTTTCGCTCCCGGCAGGTGGCTTTCGCTTCTTCGCGCGGGAGGCGACTCTCGCTTCTCCACGCGGGACGCGGGGCTCGGTTCGCCACGCGGGACGCGGGGCTCGCTCACTCGCGCGGGAGTCGGCTTTCGCTCACTCGCGCGGGAGTCGGCTTTCGCTCACTCGCGTGGGACGCGGAGTCCGATCACTTACGCGGGCGTCGAAGGCTGCGTCACCGCGGGGGCCTTCATTCGCGGGGCGGTGCAGGCCGCGTATCCGCAGGCGGCGCGAGTCGCGTCACCGCGGGCGGCGCTGGCCGTGTAATCCGCGGGCGGCGAAGGCCGCGTCAACGCGGGGGCCTTCATGCGCGGGGCGGTGCAGGCCGCGTATTCGCAGGCGGCGCGAGTCGCGTCACCGCGGGCGGCGCAGGCCGCGTAATCCGCGGGCAGTCGTGCCGCCTGGGGCGGCACGGGTGGGCGCGGCGGCACCCCGTCGGCGCCGGGGCGCGCCACCCACCCCCGCGTCAACCACCACGCCGGGCCCCGCACAGGGCGCGGCCGCGTGCCCGCCCCGGCAACCGGCCGGCGCCGCCCCGCGCCCCCACGCCAGAAACAGGCGGTACGGCGCAGAAACCGACGGATACGGCCGGACTCCGATCGGCGTCGGCAGGCACCCCCGGCAGCTCAAGCCACCCGAAAGTACCCGCCGACACCCGCCGGCACCCGCCAGCCCCCGCCCGCTACGCCGGCCGCGACCGCAGCCCCTCCAGCAGGATGTCCAGCAACCGCGCCGACGCCGCCGCCTGCTGTGCCGCGTCCGGCAGTGAGGGTGCCGCCGTGGCGATGACCAGCAGGACGTCGGACACCGACACGTCCGGCCGCAGCTCACCGGCCGCGCGGGCGCGGTCCACGAGCCGGCCGACGACCTCCAGCAGCGCCGCGGCGCCCGCGTCGTCGTCCAGGGACAAGCCCCCCGCGTCCACGGACTGCTCCTGCACCAGCCGCAGCTCGCCGGAGCCCGGCTGGACCCGCTGCTGCGGCACCCGGGGTTCACCGGCCGGACCGGCCGGACCGTCGTCGGGATGCTCGTCCGCCACGCCCACCCGCAGCACCTGCGGCGGCAGCAGCCGGCCCGCGCCGGACGCCACCGACGTCCGCAGGAACCGGGAGAGCGCCGACCACGGCTCGTCCTCCTGCCCCAGCGCCGTCCGGGCCTGGTCGGTCAGCCGGGTCGTCTCCTCCTCGGCTATCCGGCGCACCAGCACGTCCTTGCTGGGGAACCGCCGGTACACCGTGCCGACCCCGACCCGCGCGCGCCGGGCCACGTCCTCCATCGGCGCGCCGTACCCCAGCTCGCCGAACACCTCACGTGCCGCGCGCAGCACGTGCTCCAGATTGCGCTGAGCGTCCACGCGCAGCGGCGCCGACCGCGCGCCGTCCCCGCGTCCGCCGCCCGCCGCACCCGTCGTCACACCCGTCGTCGCGCTCATCGTGCCGCCGGCGGCGACAGCGGAGCCGGACGGCCAATGAGAGTTCTGAACATGCATAGACAATCCCCCGGTAATGACGTCTCCCCCCGGAGACACTCCCCGTCATCGGAAGCCGGAGCGCGTGCGGAACAGGCCGCTGTCCGGGCCGCCCGTCGCGGACCCGATGAGCGCATCCCCCCTACACTCCGTCAGAACGAACATAGTTGAGTGGGCGTCAATTCAGAAGGGGCAGGTTCCGCACGGACCGCACCCCGATCGGAGTACGGGCCCGACACGCCCCCCACGACCCCCTGGCACGGCCTCAACGCATACCCGCTGACCTGTGCTTTTCCCGGCCGTCGGCGAATCGGCCGACCCCGTCCACCACCGCCGGCCGGTCATACGAATTGCCGGGCCTGTGGACAAACTCAAGCGCCGGGTGCGTCATGGGAGGGTGAAGGAACGCGCGCGCATTCTCGTTGTCGGCGGCGGCTACGTCGGGATGTACACGGCCCTGCGGCTCCAGCGGAAGCTGAAGGGCGAACTGCGGCGGGGCGAGGCCGAGATCACCGTCGTCACCCCCGCTCCCTACATGACGTACCAGCCGTTCCTTCCCGAAGCCGCCGCCGGATCGATCTCCCCGCGGCACGTCGTCGTCCCCCTGCGCCGCGTCCTCGGCCGCTGCCGGGTCGTCGTCGGCGAGGCCGAGTCCGTCGACCACGCGCACCGCACCGCCGCCGTCACCACCCTCGCCACCGAGGAGGAGGGCGCGGGCGCGCGCCCCGTCGGCTACGACGAGATCGTCCTCGCCCCCGGCTCCGTCTCCCGCACCCTGCCCGTCCCCGGCCTCGCCGACCACGGCATCGGCTTCAAGACTCTCGAAGAGGCCATCGGCCTGCGCAACCACGTCATCGAGCAGATGGACATCGCCTCCTCCACCCGCGACCCCGCCCTCCGCGACGCCGCCCTCACCTTCGTCTTCGTCGGCGGCGGCTACGCGGGCGTGGAGGCCCTCGGCGAACTGGAGGACATGGCCCGCTACGCCGCGCGCTACTACCACAACGTCGACCCCGGCGACATGAAGTGGATCCTGGTGGAGGCGACCGACCGGATCCTGCCGGAGGTCGGCGACGAACTGGGCCGCCACACGGTCACCGAACTGCGCCGCCGCAACATCGACGTACGGCTCGGCACCCGCCTGGAGTCCTGCGCCGACCGCGTCGCCGTCCTCAGCGACGGCTCCCGCTTCCCCACCCGTACGGTCGTCTGGACGGCCGGCGTCAAACCCCACCCCGTGCTCGCCGCCACCGACCTGCCCCGCACCGACCGCGGACGGCTGAGATGCACCCCCCAGCTGGCGGTCGAGGGCGTCACGCACGCGTGGGCCGCCGGAGACGCCGCCGCCGTCCCCGACGTCACCGCCGGCGCACCCGGCCGGGAATGCGCCCCCAACGCGCAGCACGCGCTCCGACAGGCGAGGGTCCTCGGCGACAACATCGCCCACGCCCTGCGCGGCGAACCCCTGGAGACGTACGCCCACAGGTCCGCGGGCTCGGTCGCCTCCCTCGGCTTCCACCAGGGCGTCGCCCAGGTCCACGGGCACCGGCTGAAGGGATATCCGGCCTGGTTCCTGCACCGCGCCTACCACCTCAGCCGCGTCCCCACCGTCAACCGCAAGGCGCGCGTACTGGCCGAATGGATACTCTCCGGTCTCTTCAAGAGGGAGATCGTCTCGCTGGGTTCACTGGAACACCCGCGAGCGGAGTTCGAACTGGCTGCCGGGGGAATCCCTCCTCAAGAGCCCCCGGAGAACCCGAAGGGGTAGTCCTGACCGGACCGAGGAACTCCGCCGCCCGGCCCGGCGTCTGACGGATGTCGGCCCGGTCGGCACCCTGCCAGACTGGTCCACACCACCACGGGCGGGCCGCCGCTCACCCCCGCGCGGCCCCCGGGGCCCCGGCCGGTTCCGGCCGGCCGCCGACGACTGACACGAGGCAAGGATTCGTGAACTTCACGCGCTGGAGCGCCCGGCTCCCCGGAACGCAGCGCCGCGCGGCAGCGCGGAACGACACCACGGTCTCCCCGGACCGGCGGGGAGAGAGCCGGTCGGAGACCTCCGTGCCCGCCGCCCGCACCGAACAGCTGACCGACGAACCCCCTCCCGTACCGGCCGTCGACGACCTCCCCGTCCGCGACGTCCTCGACCGCGTCCCGGCCCTCGTCGCCCTGGTCCACGGCCCCGACCACCGCATCGCCTACGTCAACGACGCCTATACGGCGGCCTTCGGCGTACGCCCTCTGGGTGAACGGGCCAGAGAGGCCCTCCCCGAACTGGCCGAACTGGGCCTCTTCCCCCTCCTCGACCAGGTCCAGCGCAGCCACCGGCCCCGCACCCTCAAGTCCCGCAAGGCCCCCGACGGCCGCTCCTACACCTTCACCTGCACCCCCGTCACCGAGGGCGAGGACAGCGGCGTCCTGGTCTTCGCCACCGACGTCACCGACCACGCCGAGGCCGCCGAGCGCCTGCGCGCCAGCGAACGCAGCCAGCGCGAGACCGCCGTCACCCTCCAGCGCTCCCTCCTCCCGCAGGAACTGGAGCAGCCCGACGACCTCCGCATCGCCGCCACCTACCACCCCGGCGGCACCGAGGCCGCCGTCGGCGGCGACTGGTACGACGTGATCACCCTCGGCGGCGGCCGCACCGCCCTGGTCATCGGCGACGTCATGGGCCGCGGCGTCCGCGCCGCCGCCGTCATGGGCCAGCTCCGTACGGCGGTCAGGGCCTACGCCCGCCTCGACCTGCCCCCGCACGAGATCCTCCAGCTCCTCGACGGCCTCGCCGCCGAGATCGACCCCAACCAGATCGCCACCTGCGTCTACGCCATCCACGACCCCAACGAGGGCCGCCTGGTGTACGCCTCCGCCGGGCACCTCCCGATCCTGGTCCGCGACGAGAGCGGCACGGTCCACCGCGCCGACGAACCCACCGGCCCGCCGCTGGGCACCGGCGGCTGGCTGCACGCCTCGGGCTCCGTCCCCCTCGCCCCCGGCTCCACGGCCGTCCTCTACACCGACGGCCTGGTCGAGCGCCGCAACCAGGACCTCGACGAGGGCATCGCCGCCCTGGAGCGCGCCCTGGCCGGCGCCCGCGGCACCCCGCAGGTCATCTGCGACCGCCTGGTCCGCTCGGCAGGTGTGACCCCCGAGCACGACGACGACGTCGCCGTCCTGGTCCTCCAGCACCCGGCGCGCACCGGCCCCGAACACGACCTCTTCCGCAACGCCGCGCTGGAACTCCTCGGCGGCGTCGAGGCCGCCCCACGCGCGCGTGCCTTCGCCTCCGGCGTCCTGACCAGCTGGCGCTTCCCCACCGACCTGCACGACCTCGGCGTCCTGGCCGCCAGCGAACTGGTCGCCAACTCCCTCCAGCACGGCACACCCCCCATGCGGCTGCGCCTGCGCCGCACCGACCGCCGTCTGATCATCGAGGTCACCGACGGCGACGACCACCTGCCCAGACGGCGCCGCGCGGAACCGGCCGACGAGTCCGGCCGGGGCATCGCCATCGTCGCGACGATCGCCTCCGGCTGGGGCAGCCGCCGCACCCCGGGCGGCGGCAAGGCGGTCTGGTGCGAGTTCGCCCTGCCCCGCCCGTGACGGCTACGCCTCGGCCGGCGCGGCCGAGCCGGCGGGCGCCCCGCCCTGCCGGACCACCCGGGTGGCCCGCAGCAGCCACGGCCGGTCCTGCACCGGAGTGAGCGCCCGCCCCATCCGTACCGCCAGCACGCTCATCACCAGCGAGATCAGCAGGAACACCACGATGTACGGTCCGGGCAGCGCCGCCGCCAGCGGCCCGCCCACCGCCGGCCCGACCGCCAGCGCGAGCTGCTTCACCAGGGCGAACGCGGAGTTGTACTGCCCCGCCATCCCCTCCGGCGCCAGATCCGCGACCAGCGGCACCAGCGTCGGCGACAGCAGCGACTCACCCAGCCCGAACAGCGCGTACGTCGAGATGAACGCGGCCGTCGCCATGGTCTGGCTGCCGTGCCCCAGCCCGGCGTACCCGGCGATCGCCCACGCCACGGCCCAGATCAGCCCCACGGACGCGATCACCCTGGACCGCTTCCGCCGCTCCACGAACCGCAGCACCGCGAACTGCGCGACCACGATCATCAGCGTGTTCGCCGCCAGCGCCGTCCCCAGCGCGGACGTCGAGATCCCGGCCGCCTCCACGCCGTACGCGCTCAGCCCCGACTCGAACTGCCCGTAGCAGGCGAAGAACAGCACGAACCCCAGGACGAGCAACTGCACCATGGCCCGGTTGCCGAGCAACTGCCGCCAGCTCCCCTTGGCGCCCTCGGGAGCCTCCGGGACCCGCGGCGCCCGCTCCATCCGCACCGTGGCCAGCACGGCGACCAGCACCAGGAACATGGCCGCCTCGATGGCGAACAGCAGCGTGAACGACGCGGGGCTGGAGGTGTCGACGAGATGCCCGCCGATCAGCCCGCCGACACCGAGCCCGAGGTTCTGCAGGAAGAACTGCGTGGCGAACGCCCGCGACCGCGTATCGGCCGTCGAGCAGTCCACGATCATCGTCGCCAGCGCCGGCTGCATCACGGCCTGCCCGGCCCCCAGCAGCGCGGCGGACGGCAGCACGGTCGCCGCCTGCTCCGACACCCCCAGGCTCAGCGCGCCGAGGGCGGCCACGACCAGGGCGGCGAGCAGCACCGGCAGCGGGCCCCGCCGGACGATGGCCCGCCCGGCGAACGGCAGCACGATCAGCGCGGCCACGGCGAAGACGGCGAGCACCAGCCCCGCCGTCACGGAGCCGAGCCCCCGTACCTGCGCCACATAGACGTACAGGTAGGGGACGGTGAAACCGAGCCCGAACGCGCTGAGCGCGTTGCCCACATGGATCCGGCGCATCGCAGCGCCCCTCGCCCTGGTCACGTTCACCTCTCTCACGAGTTAGGAGTGAAGACTTCGAAAGTAAACTTCGAAGCTAAAGAGTATATTCCGAAGGACTTCAAGGCAAAGCTCAGCCGTGCCATACTGCGACCCATGGGCGACACAGCAGCTGCCGGCGAGCCGACACTCGAGGAACAGATCGCCGCCTACCAGCGCGAGTTCCAGGACCTCGACCCCCAGGTCGAGAAGATCGTCTCGGCGCTGTCCCGCCTGAACCGCCGCATGAACGTCGCCTACGGCCGCCAGACCGCCGACCTCGGTGTCAGCAACGCCGACTTCGAGGTCCTCAAGGCCCTCGTCCTCTCCGGCGCCCCCTACCGGATGGGCCCCGGCGACCTCGCCAAGCGGCTCGGCCTGACCCCGGCCGCGATGACCCACCGCATCGACCGCATGGTCACCGAGGGCCTCGTCACCCGGGACCGCGACGAGTCCAACCGGGTCCGCGTCATCGTCGAGCTGACGGCCGACGGCCGCGAGAAGTGGCTGGAGGCCATGCGCCTCGCCTCGGTCTTCGAGGAGGACCTCCTCCAGGACCTCTCCCCCGACGAACGCACCGCCCTCGGCGAGGTCCTCACCCGCATCCTGCGCAGGGTGGAACACGACCAGCCGGACGCCGGCGGCCGGCTCAGCGACCTCGACTAAAACGGTTGACAGGGGGCGCTTGACAGCCACCTCCCCGATCCGTAAAGTTCTTCGGGTTGCCGCAGCGCCGTAACGGTTTTGCG
The DNA here is from genome assembly GCF_044768905.1 of Streptomyces sp. NPDC090994. Taxonomy (NCBI): domain Bacteria; kingdom Bacillati; phylum Actinomycetota; class Actinomycetes; order Kitasatosporales; family Streptomycetaceae; genus Streptomyces; species Streptomyces sp. NPDC090994. The sequence continues at coordinate 371 of NZ_JBIVWS010000006.1, read as the reverse complement.
TCAGCACTCTCGCCGCACAAGCGGCACCTCACACCACCAGCACGACCTCCCCTCGGGAACGACTTCGGCATGCCCGAATTCAATTCCGAACTCCGATTTTGGCAACAGGGAGCGGGTCCGCTAAGGTTTGAGACGTCGGAACGGCCCAACAGCCGGGAAGGCAGCCCACTCTGACTGGGAATCAGGCCCGAAAGGATCTGATAGAGTCGGAACCGCCGGAAAGGGAAACGCGGAAGCGGGAACCTGGAAAGCACCGAGGAAATCGGGTCGGAAAAGGATCTGATAGAGTCGGAAACGCAAGACCGAAGGGAAGCGCCCGGAGGAAAGCCTGAGAGAGTCTCTCGGGTGAGTACAAAGGAAGCGTCCGTTCC
>NZ_JBIVWS010000005.1:398360-486891 GCF_044768905.1 Streptomyces sp. NPDC090994 | reverse complement strand
AAACGCCCGGTTACATTCCGAACCCGGAAGCTAAGCCTTACAGCGCCGATGGTACTGCAGGGGGGACCCTGTGGGAGAGTAGGACGCCGCCGAACGATTATTGGATAAGAGGGAGACCCCCGCACCTTTCGGTGTGGGGGTTTTCTGCGTTGTTCGGAGGATTGAGTTAGGGGCCCTTGGGGCCCCTTTTTTGTTAGGGCTAGAGGCGTCCTGCGGACTTGAGTGCGAGGTAGGCGTCGGAGAGGGCTGGTGGCAGTTGCTCGGGGGTGGCGTCGACGACCGTGACGCCGTGGCGGCGGAGTTGGTCCGCGGTGCGATGACGTTCGGCCTGGGACTGGGCGGCGGCTGCGGCCTCGTAGACGGAATCCGTGGTGCCGCGTGCGGTGGCCATGCGGGCTACGTGCGGGTCCGCCACCGAGGCGAGCAGGACCGTATGACGCTGGGTGAGTTGCGGGAGTACGGGGAGGAAGCCCTCCTCGATGGGGGCCGCGTCCAGAGTGGTGAGCAGGACGATCAGGGATCGGCGGGGCGTGGTGCGGAGGATCGTGGCGGTGAGGCCGCGGGCGTCGGTCTCGACCAGCTCGGGTTCCAGCGTCGTCATGGAGTTGACCAGGGACGGCAGGACGTCGCCCGCGGTGCGGCCCTGCACCAGGGTGCGTACGCGGCGGTCGTAGGCGAGGAGATCCACGCGGTCGCCGGCGCGGGTGGCCAGGGCGGCAAGGAGCAGCGCCGCGTCCATGGAGGAGTCCAGGCGGGGAGCGTTGCCCACGCGGCCGGCGGAGGTTCGGCCGGTGTCGAGGACGATGAGCACGTGGCGGTCGCGTTCGGGGCGCCAGGTGCGTACGGCGACTGCGGTGTGGCGAGCTGTGGCGCGCCAGTCGATGGACCGGGTGTCGTCGCCGGGGACGTACTCGCGCAGGCTGTCGAACTCTGTGCCCTCGCCTCGGGTGAGGACGCTGGTGCGGCCGTCGAGTTCGCGCAGGCGGGCCAGTTTGGAGGGGAGGTGCTTGCGGCTGGTGAACGGGGGGAGGACTCGTACCGTCCAGGGGACCTTGTGGGTGGCCTGGCGGGTGAACAGGCCCAGGGGGCCGTAGGAACGGATCGTCACGCGGTCCGCCTGGCGGTCGCCGCGGCGGGTCGGGCGGAGGCGGGTGGTGGTGCGTCGGCGTTCGCCGGGCGGGACGGTCAGCCGGTGGCGGGACGCGGTGGTTTCCGTGCCCGGTTGCCAGCTGCTGGGGGGCCAGGCGTCGCGGAGGCGGGCGCGGAGCGGCCTGTTGGAGGGGTTGGTGACCGTGAGGGTGACGTCGGCGCTGTCGCCCAGGCGCACGGAGGTGTCGCCGGAGCGGGAGAGGCGCAGACGGCGCACGGGGGCGGCCAGGGCGTAGTCGCAGGCGCACGCCAGGGCGATCGGGCCGTTGACCGCGAGGATGCCCGTCCAGCCGGGTTCCCAGATGCCGACGGGGAGGGAGCCCAGGGCCGCGAGGAGCGCGGCGCGTCCGGTGGGTGCCATCAGCGGGGGACGGGGAGGTTGGCGAGGATCGCGTTGATGACGGAGTCGGCGGTCACGCCCTCCATCTCGGCCTCGGGGCGGAGCTGTACGCGGTGGCGGAGCGTGGGGAGGGCCAGGGCCTTCACGTCGTCCGGGGTGACGTAGTCGCGGCCGGTCAGCCAGGCCCAGGCGCGGGCGGTGGCGAGGAGGGCCGTGGCGCCGCGCGGGGAGACGCCGAGGGAGAGGGACGGCGACTCGCGGGTGGCGCGGCAGATGTCGACGACGTAGGCCGTGATCTCGGGGGAGACGGTGGTCTTGGCGACGGCGGCGCGGGCGGATTCCAGGTCGGCGGCGCTCGCCACGGGGCGTACGCCGGCGGCGTGCAGGTCGCGTGGGTTGAAGCCCGAGGCGTGCCGGGTGAGGACGTCGATCTCGTTCTGGCGGGAGGGGAGGGGGATTGTGAGTTTGAGGAGGAAGCGGTCCAGCTGGGCTTCGGGAAGGGGGTAGGTGCCCTCGTACTCGACCGGGTTCTGGGTGGCCGCGACCAGGAACGGGTCGGGGAGGGGGCGGGGGGTTCCGTCGACGGTGACCTGGCGTTCCTCCATCGCTTCGAGGAGGGAGGACTGGGTCTTCGGCGGGGTGCGGTTGATCTCGTCGGCGAGGAGCAGGTTGGTGAAGACCGGGCCGGGCTGGAAGGAGAACTCGGCGGTGCGGGCGTCGTAGACGAGGGAGCCGGTGACGTCGCTCGGCATCAGGTCCGGGGTGAACTGCACGCGCTTCGTCTCCAGGCGGAGGGAGGCGGCGAGGGCGCGGACCAGGAGGGTCTTGGCGACGCCGGGGACGCCTTCGAGGAGGACGTGGCCGCGGCAGAGCAGCGCCACGACGAGGCTGGTCACGGCGGCGTCCTGGCCGACCACGGCCTTGGCGATCTCCGCGCGCAGGGCCTCGAGGGACGCGCGGGCGTCGCCCGGGGTCCCGGCCGGCCCGGCGTTGTCAGTGGTCGGGTCCATCATGGACGGCGTACCTGCCTTTCGAGTTCATCGAGTTGATCGGCGAGGGAGACGAGGGCCGCGTCGTCGCCGGGCGGCGGGCCGAAGAGGAGGGTGTGCGGGGACTGCGCGGTGCCGGGTTCCCCGTGTTCGCCGTGGAGGTGGGCGGACAGGGCGGGGAGCAGGGCCTCGGGCGTGTGTGCTTGGGGTACGGGGATGCCTACCAGGGGGGCGAGGCGGGTGCGGGTGGTGGAGCGAAGAGCGGCGGCCGCGCGGTCGCGGGCGTTGGCCTTGCGGTAGAGGCGGGCGCGGCCTTCGACGGTTTCGGAGGCGCGGACGGCCACGGGGAGTTTTTCGGGAACGAGGGGGCCGAGCCGGCGTGCCCTCCACAGGGCGGCGACGGCCGCGGCGATGAAGAGCTGCAGGGTGCCCCAGAGCCAGCCGGAGGGGAGCAGGCCGAAGAGGCTGCGTTCGCCGTCGTCCGCGGCGGTGGCGTCGGAGAGGGAGGGGAGGTACCAGACCAGATGCGGGCGGGAACCGAGGAGTTGGAGGGCGAGCGAGGCGTTGCCGTGCTCGGCGAGGCGGTCGTTGAGGAGGATGTCGGGGGCGCCGAGGACGATCGTGTCGCCCGCGGAGGCGGATCCGTTTCCGGGGGTTTCTTCGGCAGGGTCTTGGGACGGCTGCTCGGCGGCCGGTTCCGGGATGCGCAGGAGGGTGGCCAGGCGCTCGCTGCGGTAGCACGCGTCGGCGTCGAGGTGGGTGGTGGTGTAGCGGCGGCCGCCGGTGTCGGCGGTGCCCGCGCGCCGGGCGGCGGGGAGGTCGCAGCCGGTGCCCGGGGACAGTGTCGAGTCGGGGCTGACCGCGGGGTCGGCGGTGACGCCGGGGGCGAGACGCTCGACGGACGCGCTGCCGGGGGCGAGCAGGACGGTACGTCCGCCCGAGCCGGCGGCGGCCGAGCGCAGCCGGGTCTGCTGGGGTTCCGTCAGGAGGTCGGGGGCGGCGACCAGCAGGGTGGTGTCCGGGCCGGTGGCGGCGCGTGCCTCGGCCAGAGTGGTGACCACGCGGGTGGTCACGCCCCGGTCGGCGAGGAGTTCGGCGACGGCCCGGCTGCCGTAGGGGTCGGCCGAGCGCGGGTCGAGTTCGCCGTGCCGGGCGTCGGAGCGGACGACGGCGATCGCGACGGCCCCCGCGACGAGCAGGACGAGGGCGAGCGCGATGCCGCGCGTGCGGGTCCACAGGTGGCGGGCGGTGGGCGAGGCCGAGGTGGACGGGAGCGTGGCCTCGGTGGTCATCCGGCGGCTCCCTGGCGGGTGTGGCGGTCCGTGCCGGGGGCGGTGGTGCCGCTCGCCGGCTGGGGGCGGGTGCGGTCCAGGTCACGGTCGAGGCCGGCGATGCGCCGGTACGACTCCTCGGTCGCCGCACGGCCGCCGTACGTGACGTCGTCGAAGGACCGGGCCGCGGCGCGGAGCCCGTCGCCGTGGACGGGCAGGGCGCGGCCGGCCTCCGTGGCCGCCTCGTCGGCGGTGCGGCCGGGACGCAGGTCGAGGAGGGCGCGTTCCTCCAGGGACCGGACGATGGCCCGCATGCGTTCCTGGACGGCCTGGTTCCAGTGGCCCTGGGCGGCATGCGCCTCGGCCGCGGCGCGGTGTTCGGCGGCGCTGCGGGGGCGGTCGTCGAAGAGGGCCGCGGTGGTGCCGGATGTGCGGCGGGGGGTGCCCAGTCGCCACCAGAGGGCGGCGGCGACCAGGACGACGGCGGCGATGATGACGACCAGTCCGAGTGTTCCCCCGGGCGTCGCGGTGGAGGCGGCGCTGAACAGGTCGTCGATCCAGTCCCAGAAGGCGTTGAGGGCGCGGTGGAACCAACTGGGGTCGTTCTCGTGGTACATGCGCTTGGACAGCTCGCGGCGGGCCGCCTCCCGGGCGGGGTCGCGGGGCGTCGTCAGCGGTGGTGCGTCGTCGGAGCGCGACAGTACCGGCGCCGGCCCGTGGCCGGCGCTCAGCACTGTCCGTACGGCGGTGTGCGGCAGTACCTCGGTGAGGACTCCCCCCGTCCTGCTCACCGCATCAGCTCCCCGGGGTCGCGCCGGGGGCGCCGTAGCCCTGGACGCCGGCGGCGCGGGCCAGTTCGAGGTCGAGGGCCTCGCGGCGGATGCGCTGGTCGATGTAGAGGAGCACGGTGACCCCTGCGGAGATCGGGAAGGTGATCATGGAGCCGATCACCGAGCCGATCCCGCTGATCACCAGGAAGGTCCAGCCGAGGCCGCCGCTGCCGTCGACCAGGCCGCTGAACCCGTCGCCGTTGAAGGCCGCGGCGAGGAAGGTGAAGGGGATGACGACGATCGACGCGACGACGTTCGCGATGATCGCGGCCAGCAGCTGGATGCCGAAGATCCGCCACCAGGAGCCCTGCACGAGCTTGGTGGAGCGGCTCATCGCCTTCACGATGCCCTGCTTCTCCAGCATCAGCGCGGGCGAGGCCAGGGAGAAACGGATCATGAGCCACCCGGCGACGACCGCGGCGGCGATGACGCCGATGACGCCGATCGCGACGGCGGCTCCGCCGCCCGCCGTGAAGGCGACGAGGATGCCGGGCAGAGCGCCGACGAGGAGGATTCCGACGCTGATGACCAGCAGCAGGAGCACCAGGCCGAACAGCTTCAGGACCTGGGGGCGGGCGTCCCGCCAGGCTTCGCCGGTGGTCACCGGCTTGCCGAGGACGGCACGGCTGGTGACGGTCGTCAGCAGGGCGGTCGCCAGGACCGTGCCGACCAGGGAGATGACGAAGAGGACGGCCGAGCTGACCATGGTGGCGGCCATGGCGTCGCCCAGTTCGCTGAGGGTCGCGTCGGGGTCGTTCAGGGCGTCGGTCCGCGCGCTGTCCAGGACCAGGCCCTGGACCAGGACGACGATGACCTGCGTGACGACCGCGACGGTCAGCGAGATGCCGAGGACCGTGCGCCAGTAGGCGCGCATGGTGGAGACCGCGCCGTCGAGGATCTCGCCGACGCCGAGCGGGCGCAGGGGGATGACGCCGGGCTTGGCCGCGGGCGGGGGGCCGCCCCAGCCCGCGCCCCAGCCGCCGTAACCGCCCGGGCCGCCGTATCCGCCGCCCCAGCCGCCGCCGGGGACGCCGCCGTATCCGCCGGGACCCTGAGGGCCCTGTGGGCCGTGGCCCGGGGGCGGGGTGCCCCAGCCGGGGCCGGGGGGCGGCGGAGGCGGTGGGGTCTGGCCGGTGCCCGTGGGGCCCGTGGGCGCGGACCACTGGCCGGGTGGCGGCTGCTCCGGGGACCACTTCGCGCCGGGGCCTGTCGGGTCCGGGCCGGGCTGGTCGGCCGGCCGGCCGGGGCCGGGGCGGTCGGCGGGGCCGGACGCGCCGGGCTGCCGCCCGTCGGACGGGGCGGATCCGGGCGAGGTCCAGCCCGGAGTGTCGTTCATCGTCGCTCCTTCACGGTGCCCGTCCGCGGTCGCGGCGGCAGGTTGGCAGCCATCGTGCCATGGGGTGGTCGGATGGTGACCGGCCGCGGTAGGTGCTGCGCACCTTCAATTGTCCGACGGATAGGGGGAAGACTGACCGCATGGCTGATCAGTACGCGCAGACCGGCGAGGACAAGCGGCCGAGCGACATACCGGCCCTCCGCTGGGAGGAACCACCCGAGGGACCGGTCCTGGTCCTGCTGGACCAGACCAGGCTGCCGGCCGAGGAGGTCGAGCTGGTCTGTACGGACGCGCCCGCGCTTGTGGAGGCGATCCGTTCGCTGGCGGTGCGCGGGGCGCCGCTGCTCGGTATCGCCGGTGCGTACGGGGTCGCGCTCGCCGCCGTGCGGGGATACGACGTGGACGACGCCGCGAACGCGCTGGCGGGAGCCCGTCCCACCGCGGTGAACCTGGCCGTCGGCGTGCGCCGGGCGCAGGCCGCGCACCGGGCCGTGCTCGCCCGGGGCGGCGGTGCTCCGCAGGCCGCCCAGGCGGCGCTGGCCGCGGCGCGGGCGCTGCACCGGGAGGACGCCGAGGCCAGTGCCCGCATGGCCGCGCACGGGCTGGCACTGCTGGACGAACTCCTGCCCGGGGGCGGGCACCGCGTCCTCACCCACTGCAACACCGGGTCGCTGGTGTCCGGCGGCGAGGGCACGGCGTTCGCGGTGGCGCTCGCGGCGCACCGGGCGGGACGGCTGCGGCGGCTGTGGGTGGACGAGACGCGGCCGCTGCTGCAGGGCGCCCGGCTGACGGCGTACGAGGCGGCCCGCAGCGGCATGGCGTACACGTTGCTCACCGACAACGCGGCCGGTTCGCTGTTCGCGGCCGGTGAGGTGGACGCGGTGCTGATCGGGGCGGACCGGATCGTGGCGGACGGGTCGGTGGCGAACAAGGTGGGGAGTTATCCGCTGGCGGTGCTGGCGCGGTACCACCATGTGCCGTTCATCGTGGTGGCGCCGGTGACGACGGTGGACCCGGACACGGCGGACGGGGCGGCCATCGAGGTGGAGCAGCGGCCCGCGTACGAGGTGACGGAGGTGTCGGTGCCGCAGGTGCCGGTGTCCGGGGCGGGCGGTGGCGTTCCGATCGCCCCCTTGGGGACGCAGGCGTACAACCCGGCGTTCGACGTGACTCCGCCCGAGCTGGTGACGGCGGTCGTCACGGAGGAGGGCGTGATCTCGCCCGTGACCGCGGAGGCCCTCGCGGGGCTGTGCACGCGGGCGCGTCGGGTGACGGCCGGCTGACGGGGCCGTCGGGCCGGCCGCTCTGTACAGTGCACGCCGAGGGGGCGGGACGTGGCCGCCGGCCGGGACCGGACCGGACCGGGACGGCGGCGGCGAGTGCCGGCGTGCTGCCGGCCGCGCGTGGGGCATGGCGGGGCACGGTGGGGCAGGCCGGTCACGGGGTGCCGCTGGTGCGGGGCCGGCCGCGGTGTTGGCTTCGGTGCGGGGGCTTCCAGATTCCGGTGGACGCCCGGCCCGGGCACCGGGGCAGACAGTGACCGTCCCCTGCGGCTAGGGTCACAGGCCAGTGACCTGCCTCACCTGCGCCTCTGTGTCCGTTATGAGAATGGGATGATGTCGTTTATGAAGGGACGAGTCCTTGTCGTCGACGACGACACCGCACTGGCCGAGATGCTCGGCATCGTGCTGCGTGGTGAGGGTTTTGAGCCGTCTTTCGTAGCCGACGGCGACAAGGCGCTGGCCGCCTTCCGGGAGAGCAAGCCCGATCTGGTGCTGCTGGATCTGATGCTGCCGGGCCGCGACGGGATCGAGGTGTGCCGTCTGATCAGGGCGGAGTCCGGGGTTCCGATCGTGATGCTGACGGCGAAGAGCGACACCGTCGATGTGGTCGTGGGCCTGGAGTCGGGCGCGGACGACTACATCGTGAAGCCGTTCAAGCCGAAGGAGCTGGTGGCCCGGATCAGGGCCAGGCTGCGGAGGTCGGAGGAGCCGGCGCCGGAGCAGCTCGCCATAGGTGACCTGGTCATCGACGTGGCCGGGCACTCCGTGAAGCGGGACGGGCAGTCGATCGCGCTGACGCCGCTGGAGTTCGATCTGCTGGTGGCGCTGGCCCGTAAGCCGTGGCAGGTGTTCACGCGTGAGGTGCTGCTGGAGCAGGTGTGGGGGTACCGGCACGCGGCGGACACCCGGCTGGTGAACGTGCACGTGCAGCGGCTGCGCAGCAAGGTCGAGAAGGACCCCGAGAAGCCGGAGATCGTGGTGACCGTCCGGGGTGTCGGTTACAAGGCGGGGCCGAGCTGACGTGTCCGGGGACAGTGCCGCTTCGGCGCCCGGAACGTCCGGGGCCCGCGCCGGGCGGCCTGTCGGCCGCAAGCCGGCCGGTTCCCGCTGGGGACGCCTGCTGGAGGGCGGGCTGTTGAACGGCGGGGTGCAGGGCAGCCCCGTGCTCCGCCTCGTGATGCGCTGGGTGCGGCGGCCGCTGCTGCCCGTGATGCGGTTGTGGCGGCGCAACATCCAGCTCAAGGTGGTCGTCACCACCCTGCTGATGTCGCTGGGTGTGGTGCTGCTGCTCGGGTTCGTCGTCATCGGGCAGGTCCGCAACGGGCTGCTGGACGCCAAGGTCAAGGCCTCGCAGTCGCAGGCGACCGGCGGGTTCGCGGTGGCCAAGCAGAAGGCCGAGGAGTCGGCGCCGGTGACGGGCGACGACGCCGCCTCGGTGGACGGCCGGCCCGCGCAGAACGTCATCCAGTGGATGAGCGACCTGGTGAAGTCGCTCTCCAGCGGCGGCCAGGGCGCCTTCGACGTGGTCACGCTGCCCGTCGGCGGCGAGAGCGGCAGCGGGCGCGGGCCGCGCGCCTCCGGGCTGGTGGACCCGTCGTCCAGCGTTCCCGAGGAACTGCGGGAGCGGGTCGACAGCAGCACGGTCGCGGCGCAGAGCTACACCCGCATCGTCTACAACTCCGCCCAGGACTCCCAGCCTGCCCTGGTGATCGGCAAGCGGGTCAACGACCCGAACGGCCAGCCGTACCAGCTGTACTACCTCTTCCCGCTCACCCAGGAGGAGAAGTCGCTGAGTCTCGTCAAGGGCACCCTGGCGACGGCGGGGCTGTTCGTCGTCGTGCTGCTCGGGGCGATCGCCTGGCTGGTCGTGCGGCAGGTCGTGACGCCCGTACGGATGGCGGCGAGCATCGCCGAGCGGCTGTCCACCGGGAAGCTGCAGGAACGGATGAAGGTCACCGGCGAGGACGACATCGCGCGGCTCGGCGAGGCCTTCAACAAGATGGCGCAGAACCTCCAGTTGAAGATCAACCAGCTGGAGGACCTGTCGCGGATGCAGCGGCGGTTCGTGTCGGACGTGTCGCACGAACTGCGGACGCCGCTGACGACCGTACGGATGGCGGCCGATGTCATCCATGACGCGCGCGCGGACTTCGACCCGGTGACCGCGCGGTCGGCGGAACTGCTCGCCGACCAGCTGGACCGGTTCGAGACGCTGCTCGCGGACCTGCTGGAGATCAGCCGGTTCGACGCGGGCGCGGCGGCGCTGGAGGCGGAGCCGATCGACCTCAGGGAGGTCGTGCGGCGGGTGGTCAGCGGGGCCGAGCCGCTCGCGGAGCGCAAGGGGACGCGCCTGCGGGTCGTCGGTGACCAGCAGCCCGTCGTCGCCGAGGCCGACGGCCGGCGGGTGGAGCGGGTGCTGCGCAACCTCGTGGTCAACGCTGTCGAACACGGTGACGGCAAGGACGTCGTCGTCAAGCTCGCCGCGGCGGGCGGGGCCGTGGCAGTGGCGGTGCGCGACTACGGCGTGGGGCTCAAGCCCGGTGAGGCGACCCGGGTCTTCAGCCGCTTCTGGCGGGCCGACCCGGCACGCGCGCGTACCACCGGCGGTACGGGACTGGGCCTGTCCATCGCCCTGGAGGACGCGCGGCTGCACGGCGGCTGGCTCCAGGCGTGGGGTGAGCCGGGCGGCGGGTCGCAGTTCCGGCTGACCCTGCCGAGGACCGCCGACGAGCCGCTGCGGGGCTCGCCGATCCCGCTGGAGCCCGGCGACTCCCGGCGCAACCGGGGGCTCGGCGACGCGGGCCAGCCGCACGCCGCGGACCGGTCGGCCACCGGACCGGCGCAGGCGGCGGCCCCGTCCCGGGACGCGATTCCGCCCCGGCCGGGCGCGACGGTTCCCGCGGCCGATCCGACGGCGCTGCCCGGCAGCGGCGCGCGCGTGGTGCCCCGGCACGTGCCGGAGGCCCGCGGCCAGGGGGGCCGCGCCGGTCTGCCGGAGGCGGGCCGTACGGCCGCCGGGGCCGAGGACGCGAACAGGCAAGGGGAGGGGACTCGTGGGCGCTGACCGTGAGGGGGGCCGGCGGGCGACACCGGCCCGCGCGGCGGTGTACGCCGCCTGTGGCGCCGTACTGCTGGCGGGGTGCGCGTCGATGCCCGACAACGGGGACCTGCGGGACGTGGCGTCGACGCCGCGACAGGACACCCAGGTGCGGGTCTTCGCGATGCCGCCGGCGAAGGACGCCTCCGCCACGGACATCGTGCAGGGGTTCCTGGAGGCGCTGACCAGCGACGACCCGGACTACGAGACGGCGCGCAAGTACCTGACCGGCAAGGCCGCCGAGAACTGGCGGCCGAAGCGGTCCACGACCGTGCTCGCGGACGGTCCCGGCACCGTGGTCGACCCCGCGGGGAGCCGCGAGGAGGGCAGCGACTACTCGGTCACCCTCACCGGTACCAGGGTCGCCACCGTGGACGCGGAGCAGTCGTACGCGCCCGCCGAGGGGGAATACCGGCAGCCGGTGCATCTGACGCGGGACGCCGAGACGGGGCAGTGGCGCATCGACGCGCCGCCTTCCGGCGTCGTCATGGGCAAGTCGGACTTCCAGCGCAACTACATGTCCGTCAACAAGTACTACTTCGCCGCGCACAGCGGGGCGGACGACGCCGCCGACGGAGCCGCGCGGACCGCGGCCGTCGCCGATCCCGTCTATGTGCGGCGGCGTGTGGAACCTCTGGCGCAGGCCGTGCGTTCTCTCCTCGACGGGCCGACGAGTTCGCTCGGATCCGTCGTCAGGTCGAGCTTCCCCGCCGGTGCGGACCTGGCGAAGAACGTCACCGCGCTGACCCCCGACGAACACAGCAAGCTGACGGTGCCCTTGAACGGCAAGGCCGCCCGGGCCGGTGCCGACGAGTGCGCCGAGATGGCCACGCAGCTACTGTTCACGCTGCAGAGCCTGACGCCGGGGGTGGACGAGGTCGAACTGCGTTCCGGCGACAAGCAGCTGTGTTCGCTCACCGATGACCGTGCCGAAGCGGTCGCGGCCCGCGGCTCGGCCGAACACCCGGACTACCTGTACTTCGTCGACGACGAGCAGCGCCTGGTACGGCTGCCGTCCGGCGGCAGCGCCACGGCGGCGGAGCCCGTCCCGGGGGCGCTGGGCGAAGGCGGTACGGCCCTGCGGTCGGTGGCGGTGTCGCGTGACGAGCACACGGCGGCCGGGGTCGGGCTCGACGCCAGGTTGCTGTATGTCGGATCGCTGGTGTCGGGCGGTTCGCTCGGGGAGCCGGTGCTGGTCAGCCAGGGGGCGACGGAGGACGAGCGGCTGGCGCCGCCGAGCTGGGACGCGCGGGGCGACCTGTGGGTCGCCGACCGGAACCCGGACGATCCGCGGCTCCTGGTGCTGGAGAAGGGCTCGGAGGAGCCGGCGGAGGTGCGCGTCTCGGGGCTGGACGGACGGGTCCAGGCGGTACGGGTGGCCGCCGACGGGGTGCGGATCGCGCTGATCGTGGAGAAGGACGGCGACCGGTCGCTGTTCATCGGGCGGATCGAGCGGGGCGCGAAGGCCGGCGACCCGCCGACGGTACGGGGACTGCGGTCGGCCACCCCCGAGTTGGAGGAGGTCACGGCCATGTCCTGGGCCGGTGACAGCCGCCTCGTGGTGGTCGGGCGCGAGCACGGAGGCGTGCAGCAGATCGGATACGTCCAGGTCGACGGTTCCGCGCCGGAGACCTCGGCGCCGGCCGCGCTCACCGGGGTGCAGGACATCGCCGCGTCCGAGGACGACGGGGTGCCGCTGGTGGCGTACTCGGAGGACGGGATCGTCCGGCTGCCGTCCGGGATGCAGTGGCAGAAGGTAACGAAGGGGACGGCACCGGTCTATCCCGGGTGAGCCCGGGCGAGGGCGGCCCGCGGGCGGTTGCTCGGGGGTGGGCGGCCGACCTGCGGTGTCGTCGCTGGTGCGGGGGTTGTCCACAGGTCCGCAGGTGCGGTGGGCCGAGGTTTTCCACAGGGCTGGCAGGGCTGTGCGGAGGGCGGCACAGTGGTGGACATGCGGGGCTGGTGGCAGGACCTCACCGACCTGGTACTGCCGACCGAGTGCGCAGGGTGCGGCAGGCCGCGCACGGTGCTGTGCCGCGAGTGCCGTGCCGTGCTGGGCGGGGGCGCGCCGCGCCGGGTGCGGCCGGTGCCGGAGCCGCCCGGACTGCCGGTGGTGTACGCGGCGGCGGCGTACGCCGACGAGGTGCGGGCGGTGCTGCTGGCCCACAAGGAGAGAGGAGCGCTGGCCCTGGCGGGGCCGCTCGGCGCGGCCCTGGCGGGCGCTGTACGGGCGGGACTGTGCCGGGCGGAGGAGGACGGGGGTGCCCTGCCGGGGCGGGCGGTTCGGTCGGTGCGGGCGGGCCGGCCGGGGGACGGTGCCCCAGGGGCGGGCTGGGCGGCTCCGCCGACTCGGCAGGCTCAGTCGGGCTGGTCGGGCTCGTCGGGTCCGTCGGGCTGGTCGGGTCCGTCGGGCTGGTCGGTCGCGTGGGCTCGGGCCGACGTGGGTGTGAGTGCGCAGGGGCCGAGAAGTGAGGCGCCGCGGGTGCCCGGTGCCGCAGGCGGGACAGGGCCGGTGCTGCTGGTCCCCGTGCCGTCCGCGCGGCGGGCGGTGCGGGCCCGGGGGCACGATCCGGCGCGGCGGATCGCGCTGGCGGCGGCGGGTGAGCTGCGGCGGACCGGTACGCCGGCCCGGGTGGCGGCCGTACTGCGGCAGCGGCGTGCCGTGGCCGACCAGTCGGGGCTCGGGTCCCGGCAGCGGTCGGACAACCTCGCCGGGGCGCTGACCGTGGTGCACGGTGCCGCCCGGCTGCTGCGCGACGGGGGACCGGTCGTGCTCGTCGACGACCTGGTGACGACGGGGGCGTCCCTCGCGGAGGCGGCGCGTGCCGTGCGGGCGGCGGACGAGGTGGCTGAGCGGGAAGCGGGGGCGGGTCCCTACAGAACGGCGACGCCGCCCGTGTATCCCGGAGCGGTGTGGGAAGGCAGAGGGGAACGGAGAACCGGAATGACGGAAGCGAGGGCGGAGGCGGCGCCCGCCGGGCCGGGAACGACGGGCGCGACTCGAACGGGTGACGCCATCCGTGGCGTGATCCAGGCGGCTGTGGTCGCCGCTTCACCAGAGTCTTTCGAAATAAACCGGAACTGATTGAGAACTCACGTCGTTGCAGGTAATAGGCGAATCAATGCACCTGAACGGAGGTAGGGAGCTGTAGAGGGTGACGACATCCGTCCGGGCGAGATATGTTCGGTTGTGAGGGAAAGCCGCAGGCCACACCTCTCTTGTCCGAATGCCGAGTCGCGGGTCCATTCGGAAATTCACCCGCGCCGGTGGAGTGGAGATCTCGCCCCTGGGGGAGGAGGTGGGCGTCACCGAGTCCGAGGTTCCGGGTTCACCGGAACCTGGTGCGAAAGGGAGATGCTCCGCGAGCTGAGCGGAGTGATCCGGGAACGGAGTTCTGCGTGGACATCGTCGTCAAGGGCCGCAAGACCGAGGTGCCCGAGCGGTTCCGGAAGCACGTGGCCGAGAAGCTGAACCTGGAGAAGATCCAGAAGCTCGACGGCAAGGTGATCAGCCTCGACGTCGAGGTGTCCAAGGAGCCCAACCCCCGACAGGCCGACCGCTGCGACCGAGTGGAGATCACGCTCCGCTCCCGCGGTCCGGTGATCCGGGCGGAGGCGGCGGCGAGCGATCCGTACGCGGCGCTCGACCTGGCGGCGGAAAAGCTCGGCGCCCGACTGCGCAAGCAGCACGACAAGCGCTACTCGCGGCGCGGCACGGCACGTATCTCGGCCGCCGAGGTCCCGAACCACGTCCCGGGCGTGGCGACGCTCAACGGAAACGGTGCCGCCGACGAGCAGGAACAGGGCAGCGTGCCCACCAAGAAGGTCGGTTCGCTGGAGGTCCAGGGGGACGGGCCGCTCGTCGTGCGCGAGAAGACCCACGTGGCCGCCCCGATGAGCCTCGACCAGGCGCTCTACGAGATGGAACTGGTCGGGCACGACTTCTACCTCTTCGTCGACTCCGAGACCAAGGAGCCCAGCGTCGTCTACCGGCGGCACGCCTACGACTACGGCGTGATCCACCTCAGTACGGACACGATGGTCGCTCAGACGCCCTCGCCCGACGCGGGCGGCGCACTCGGCGGCTGACCTCACCGGTGCGTGGTACGGCCGGTGCCCCTGGAGCGTCTGTGCGCCCCCAGGGGCACCGGTGTGCGACCCCGTTCGCGCCCCGCGCCGTCGTCCCGAAGTCGGCCAAGCATGGAATCATGGCCGCAACGGCCCAACCGGTGGGCCGTTGCCTTGGGTTGGCGCTGGCCCGGGTTTCATGGCCACAGCCTTCAGGGGGAGGAACGATGGCGGACAGCTTCGGACCGATGCGGGACGGGGATGCCCACGACGGCGTCGTCGGCATGGGCCCGGAGGCGGGTGCTCCACGCAAGGAGCCGATCAGAGTCCTGGTCGTGGACGATCACGCCCTGTTCCGCCGCGGTCTGGAGATCGTGCTCGCCGCCGAGGAGGACATCCAGGTCGTCGGTGAGGCGGGCGACGGTGCCGAGGCCGTCGAGAAGGCCGCGGACCTGCTCCCCGACATCGTGCTGATGGACGTACGGATGCCCCGGCGGGGCGGTATCGAGGCGTGCACCTCCATCAAGGAGGTGGCCCCCAGCGCGAAGATCATCATGCTGACGATCAGCGACGAGGAGGCCGACCTCTACGACGCGATCAAGGCGGGTGCCACCGGTTATCTCCTCAAGGAGATCTCGACCGACGAGGTGGCCACCGCCATTCGCGCGGTCGCCGACGGGCAGTCGCAGATCAGCCCCTCCATGGCGTCGAAACTGCTCACCGAGTTCAAGTCGATGATCCAGCGGACCGACGAACGCCGGCTGGTGCCCGCGCCGCGGCTCACCGACCGGGAACTGGAAGTCCTCAAACTCGTCGCCACGGGGATGAACAACCGCGACATCGCCAAGGAACTGTTCATCTCCGAGAACACCGTCAAGAACCACGTGCGCAACATCCTGGAGAAGCTGCAACTGCACTCCCGGATGGAAGCGGTGGTCTACGCGATGCGGGAGAAGATCCTCGAAATCCGCTGACGGGCGCATCCCTGTACGGGAGGCGGTTTCGGCTCAGGCCAGCAGGCGGGCCAGTTCCCCGGTGAGCGGCTCGCGCAGGTCCGGTGCGGCCACCCGCTCCACCCGTACGTCCGTGCAGTCCACCCAGCCCGCCGCCTCCACCAGGGCCTGAGCCACCGCCGGGACCGCCTTGCGGCCGTCCAGCGTGACCTGCTTGGCCACCAGCGTGCGGCCCTCGCGGGCCGGGTCCACCCGGCCGACCAGCCGGCCGCCGGCCAGGACGGGCATCGCGTAGTAGCCGTGCACCCGCTTCTGCCGCGGGACGTACGCCTCCAGGCGGTGGGTGAAGCCGAAGATCCGCTCGGTGCGCGCCCGCTCCCAGACCAGGGAGTCGAAGGGGGACAGCAGCGTCGTGCGGTGACGGCCGCGCGGCGGCGTCCGCAGGGCCTCGGGGTCGGCCCAGGCCGGCTTGGCCCAGCCCGCCACCGTGACCGGCACCAGACCCGAGTCGGCGATCACCGCGTCGACCTGCTCGGCCTTGAGCCGGTGGTAGTCCGCGAGGTCCGCGCGGGTGCCGACGCCCAGGGACTGCCCGGCCAGACGGACCAGGCGGCGCAGGCACTCGGTGTCGTCCAGCCGGTCGTGCAGCAGCTCCTCCGGGACGGCGCGCTCGGCCAGGTCGTAGACCCGCTTCCAGCCCCGGCGCTCGACGCAGACCACCTCGCCGTACATCAGCGCGCGTTCGACGGCGACCTTCTCGCCCGACCAGTCCCACCACTCGCTGGTCCGCTTGGCGCCGCCCAGCTCCGTGGCGGTCAGCGGGCCCTCGGTGCGGAGCTGCTTGATCACCTGGTCGTAGGCGCCGGCGGGCAGGTCGTGGTTCCAGTGCGGGCGGGCCCGGTAGGCGCGGCGGCGGAAGGCGAAGTGGGGCCACTCCTCGATGGGCAGGACACAGGCGGCGTGCGACCAGTACTCGAAGGCGTGGGTGCCCGTCCAGTAGGCGTCCTCGACCGTCCGGCGGCCCACCGCGCCCAGGCGGGCGTACGGCACCAGCTCGTGGGAGCGGGCGAGGACCGAGATGGTGTCGAGCTGCACCGCGCCGAGATGACGGAGGACACCGCGGACACCGGCGCGGCGGTCGGGGGCGCCGAGGAAGCCCTGGGCCCGCAGGGCGATGCGGCGGGCCTCGTCGGCCGACAGTTCCGTGGCAGCGCGCGGGAAGGTCGTCATACGTCCGCACGATAAGGGGTGGCACTGACAGCGAGGGCGGCCGTGCGCGCTACGGCCGGGCGGGTATGTAGGAGGCCGTGGACGGCAGGCCCAGGTCGGACGGGAGCAGGGAGCCGACCCAGCAGTCACGGCGTACGCCCTTGTTGTCGATCGCGGAGCGCAACGTGCCCTCCAGGGTGAACCCGGCGCGCTCGGCCACCGCGCGGGAGCCCGCGTTGCCCACCTCGGCACGCCACTCCACGCGGTCGAGCGACAGCCGGGTGAAGGCCCAGCGGGAGACGGCCAGGACGGCCTCGGTGACGTAGCCGTTGCCCCGGTGCTCCTTGGCGCCCCAGAAACCGATCTCGGCCGCGCCCGGGGAGAGCATGGTGAGGCCGACCATGGCGACCAGGTCCCCGGTGGGCAGGAAGACGCCGAAGGTGAACATCGTGGCGTTCGCCCAGCCGGCCGGGACCATCTGTTCCGTGAAGGCACGCGCGTGTACCGGCAGATACGGGGAGGGGACCACGGTCCAGCGCTGGATGTCGGGGTCCTGACAGGCGGCGAGGACGGCGTCGGTGTCCCGGGGGCCGACCGTGCGCAGCAGGAGCCGTTCGGTGGTGAGCGTGTGGGGTTCCATCGGCCGATTCTGCGCGCGGTGCGCGCCGGGCGCCATCACTTCGCCGTGCGTGCGCGGCCGGTCACGTTTCGCGCAAATCACCGGCGCCGCGCGGCACCATCGGCCGGGCCCGCACGTTGTCATGGGTGAGAGCGGATCGGAGCGGGCCCGGAGCGGACCGGAGGCGGTGCGCGGTGGCGGGCGGCAGTCGTCGCGGCAGGCCTCCCGGCGTGACGGTGTCCTCGCTTACGATGGCCGTTGCTCACTCACGTCCAATGGAAAACGACCGTCCCAGGCCCGACCGGCAAGGAGACCAACCCCCGTGTCCGTCCTCTCGAAGATCATGCGTGCAGGCGAAGGCAAGATCCTGCGCAAGCTGCACCGCATCGCGGACCAGGTCAACTCCATCGAAGAGGACTTCGTCGACCTCTCCGACGCCGAGCTGCGGGCCCTCACCGATGAGTACAAGCAGCGCTACGCCGACGGCGAGAGCCTCGACGACCTGCTGCCCGAGGCCTTTGCCACCGTCCGCGAGGCCGCCAAGCGCGTTCTCGGCCAGCGCCACTACGACGTGCAGCTGATGGGCGGCGCCGCCCTGCACCTGGGCTACGTCGCCGAGATGAAGACCGGCGAGGGCAAGACCCTCGTCGGCACCCTGCCCGCGTACCTGAACGCGCTGTCCGGTGACGGCGTCCACATCATCACGGTCAACGACTACCTGGCCGAGCGCGACTCCGAGATGATGGGCCGCGTCCACCGGTTCCTCGGCCTCGAGGTCGGCTGCATCCTCGCCAACATGACGCCGGCCCAGCGCCGCGAGATGTACGGCTGCGACATCACGTACGGCACGAACAACGAGTTCGGCTTCGACTACCTCCGCGACAACATGGCGTGGTCCAAGGACGAACTCGTCCAGCGCGGCCACAACTTCGCCATCGTCGACGAGGTCGACTCCATCCTCGTCGACGAGGCCCGTACGCCGCTGATCATCTCCGGCCCGGCCGACCAGGCCACCAAGTGGTACGGCGACTTCGCCAAGCTGGTCACCCGCCTCAAGCGCGGCGAGGCCGGCAACCCGCTCAAGGGCATCGAGGAGACCGGCGACTACGAGGTCGACGAGAAGAAGCGCACGGTCGCCATCCACGAGTCCGGCGTCTCCAAGGTCGAGGACTGGCTGGGCATCGACAACCTCTACGAGTCGGTCAACACGCCGCTCGTCGGCTATCTGAACAACGCCATCAAGGCGAAGGAACTGTTCAAGAAGGACAAGGACTACGTCGTCATCGACGGCGAGGTCATGATCGTCGACGAGCACACCGGCCGTATCCTCGCCGGCCGCCGCTACAACGAGGGCATGCACCAGGCGATCGAGGCGAAGGAAGGGGTGGACATCAAGGACGAGAACCAGACCCTCGCCACGATCACCCTGCAGAACTTCTTCCGCCTCTACAACAAGCTCTCCGGCATGACCGGTACGGCGATGACCGAGGCCGCCGAGTTCCACCAGATCTACAAGCTCGGCGTGGTCCCGATCCCGACCAACAAGCCGATGGTCCGCAAGGACCAGTCCGACCTGATCTACCGCACCGAGGTCGCCAAGTTCGAGGCGGTCGTCGACGACATCGCCGAGAAGCACGAGAAGGGCCAGCCGATCCTGGTCGGCACCACCTCGGTCGAGAAGTCCGAGTACCTCTCGCAGCAGCTCTCCAAGCGCGGCATCCAGCACGAGGTGCTCAACGCCAAGCAGCACGACCGGGAGGCGACGATCGTCGCCCAGGCCGGCCGCAAGGGCGCCGTGACGGTCGCCACCAACATGGCCGGCCGCGGTACGGACATCAAGCTCGGCGGCAACCCCGAGGACCTCGCCGAGGCGGAGCTGCGCCAGCGCGGCCTCGACCCCGAGGAGCACATCGAGGAGTGGGCCGCGGCGCTGCCCGCCGCCCTGGAGCGTGCCGAGGAGGCCGTCAAGGCCGAGAAGGAAGAGGTCGAGCGGCTCGGCGGGCTGTACGTGCTCGGTACCGAGCGGCACGAGTCGCGGCGTATCGACAACCAGCTGCGCGGCCGTTCCGGCCGTCAGGGCGACCCCGGCGAGTCGCGCTTCTATCTCTCCCTCGGCGACGACCTGATGCGCCTGTTCAAGGCCCAGATGGTCGAGCGCGTGATGTCCATGGCGAACGTGCCGGACGACGTGCCGATCGAGAACAAGATGGTCACGCGCGCGATCGCGTCCGCCCAGTCGCAGGTCGAGCAGCAGAACTTCGAGACGCGCAAGAACGTCCTGAAGTACGACGAGGTCCTCAACCGGCAGCGCGAGGTCATCTACGGCGAGCGGCGCCGCGTCCTGGAGGGCGAGGACCTCCAGGAGCAGATCCAGCACTTCATGAACGACACGATCGAGGCCTATGTGCGGGCCGAGACCGCCGAGGGCTTCCCGGAGGACTGGGACCTGGACCGGCTGTGGGGCGCCTTCAAGCAGCTCTACCCGGTGAAGGTCACCATCGAGGAGCTGGAGGAAGCGGCCGGCGACCGGGCCGGGCTGACCGCCGAGTACATCGAGGAGTCCATCAAGGACGACATCAGCGAGCAGTACGAGGCGCGGGAGAAGCAGCTCGGCTCCGAGATCATGCGGGAGCTGGAGCGCCGGGTCGTGCTGTCGGTCCTGGACCGCAAGTGGCGCGAGCACCTCTACGAGATGGACTACCTCCAGGAGGGCATCGGCCTGCGCGCCATGGCGCAGAAGGACCCGCTGGTCGAGTACCAGCGCGAGGGCTTCGACATGTTCACCGCCATGATGGACGGCATCAAGGAGGAGTCCGTCGGCTACCTGTTCAACCTGGAGGTCCAGGTCGAGCAGCAGGTCGAGGAGGTCCCCGTCGAGGACGAGAAGCCGTCCCTGGAGAAGGGCCCGCAGGACGCGGTGCCGGCCCAGGCGAGTGCCTCGCGGCCCGAGATCCGCGCCAAGGGGCTCGACGCCCCGCAGCGGCGCAACCTGCACCTGTCCGCGCCGACCGTGGACGGCGAGGGCGGTGTCGTCGAGCGCGAGGAGCGCGCCGACGAGGAGCCGGCCCGCTCCGAGAGCGACGGCCTCACGCGCGCGGAGCGCCGCAAGCAGGCGAAGGGCGGGCGGCGCCGCAAGAAGTGACGGCGGTGTCCGCGGCGGTTCGGCCGTCGCGGGCCGCCGCGGTACGGAGGGCCGGGTCACCCGAGGGTGCCCGGCCCTCCGGGCGTTCAGCCCGTGCAGTCCGTTGAGCCCGTCCAGCCCGTCCCAGCCCGTCCAGCCCGTGCAGTCCGTCCAGTCCGGTCAGTCCGGTCAGTGGAGGTCCTCGCGGGGCGGGCGGGGGCCGCCCAGTTCCACGGCGGTGCAGCGCCAGCGCAGGTCCGGTCCGCGCTCCAGGCGGAAGGCCATCGCCCGCAGCTGGTCGCCCGCGCCGATGCGGGCGAAGACCTCCACGGCGCCGGGACGCGGTTCGAACCAGCCGAGGTCCCGGACGACGGGCCGGGTGCCGCGGGTGCGCAGGGGGCCGCGCTCGGCGAGCCGGGCCAGTTCGTCGTAGGCCTGGCCGACGGTGTGCCGGAGCATGGAGTGGACCGGGCTGCGCCCGCTGAGCACCGCGAGGAGCCGCTCCGCGAAGAGGTCGGCGGGGCGGGGCTGCGGGACGGCGGGCCGTGCCGTCCGGGGCGGGGCGAGAGGCGTCCGGGCGGGGGCGACGGGCGCGGCGGGCCAGGAGACGGCCGCGGGGGCGGGGAGGGCCCCCTGACGGCCGCCGACGGCCCGTCGGCCGGGGGCGGTCCCGTGTACGGCTGGGGCGGTCCCGCGTGCGGTTGGGGTGGTACCGCGTGCGGTGGGTGCGGTGGGTGCGGTGGGTGCGGTGGGTGCGGCTGGGGTGGCTGCCGGTGCGGCCGGGGCGGTCCCGCGTGCCCTTGGGGTGGTCCCGCGTGCGGTTGGGACGGCGGTGGGTGCGGCAGGGGCGGTCCTGCGTGTGGCCGGGGTGGCTGCTGGTGCGGCCGGGGCGGTCCCGCGTGCCCTTGGGGTGGTTGTGGGTGCGGTTGGGGTGGTCCCGCGCGCGGTCGGGACGGCGGTGGGTGCCGCTGGGGCGGTCCCGCGTGCGGCCGGTGCGGCTGCCGGTGTGGCCGGGGCGGTCCTGCGTGCGGTTCGCGTCCGGGCCGGCTCGGCTGTGCGTGCGGTTCGCGTCCGGGCCGGGGCGGCCGTGCGGCCGGTGGCCGGAGGGCCGCCGGGGGAGCCCGGCGGGCGGGTGTCCTGGGGGTGGGTACGGCGCTGGGCGGGCCTCGGGGAGGAGCCCGGGGGCCGGTCCTCGGGCACCGCGGTCCAGGTGGCGGCCGTACCGGGGCCGCGGGGCGGGGTGCCGGCGGGGCGGCGGGAGTCGTGGCGGCCAGGCGGGCGGGAGCCGGGGTGTCCGGGCGGGCGGGAGCCCGGGTGGCGGTGCTGTGCCCTGTTCGTGGTCCGGCTCATGGCCCTGCTCATGACCTTGTTCATGGGATCCCCGTTCGACGGCCCGTGGCATACCGGGCGGTAACTTGCTGTTGCGGACCTTGTACGGGGTGTGGTGGCGTGCTGGCAAGAGGGTGCGGAGAGAGCGGAGAGGGGGGTGAAGTTCACCTATCCGAGTGGCTCGGCTGGTGTCGGGCCCGCGGCGGCAAGGGCGTGCCGGGTGAAGTTCCGGCGCGGAGTGGACGCCTGCGGCGGCTCGGTGGGGAACTCGATGGGGGACCCCCGGCGCGTATCCTGATGACTCTTCCGCCCCGCCTCGACCTGAGCGGACCCGACCGGACCCGACCACGAAAGCGGCCAGCCATGCGCGTCTACGTCCCCCTGACCCTCCCCGGTCTCGCCGAGGCGCACCGGTCGGGGCATCTGGGGAGCGGGCCGTTCACCGCCTACGCCGTCACGCCCGCGCTGCGCGAGTGGTACCTCTCGGACGACATCGAGGAGCTGGAGTACGCCGCCCTCAACCGGGCCGCCCTGGCCTCGCTGCGGCTGCTGGCCGGGGACGCCGCGGCCCCCCGGCGCCGGGTCGTGGTCGCCGTCGACGTACCCGACGGCACCGCGGCGGCCGACCCCGGCCGGGGACCGGACCCGGCCGCGCTCGGCGAGGTCCGGGTCGCCGGGAGCGTGCCGCTCGGCAAGGCGGCGGCGGTGCACGTCGACTCGGCCGACGCGGAGGCGGACGTGCGCGCCGCGGCCGACGCGCTCGCCGCGGCGGACGGCGGGGACGACGACGCCCAGTTCGTGGTGGACGGGGCCGAGGACCACGAACTGCTGTGGTACGCGACGCAGGAGATCCCGAACCTGGTCGGACTCGCCGGCTGACACCGCCCCGGGCCCGGCGGTGACGCACGGTGACCCTTGATTGTCAGTGGCGGCGGGTACGTTTGCGGGCATGGGGATGCGAATGCGGACAGGGGCGCACATCGTCTGGGACTGGAACGGCACGCTGTTCCACGACAACGACGCCATCATCGGGGCGACGAACGCGGCCTTCGCCGAGCTGGGCCTGGCGCCCATCACGCTGGAGCGGTACCGGACGCTGTACTGCGTACCGGTGCCCAAGTTCTACGAGCGGCTGATGGGGCGGCTGCCCACCGACGCCGAGTGGCAGGTCATGGACGAGGCCTTCCAGCGCCACTACACCGAGCACCGGGTGCGGTGCGGGCTCGCCGACGGGGCGACGGAGCTGCTCGCGGGATGGCGGTCGGCGGGGCACAGCCAGTCGATCCTCAGCCTGTACGGCCATGAGGAACTGGTCCCGATGGTGCGGGGGTTCGGGATCGAGACGCACTTCATACGGGTCGACGGGCGCACCGGTCCCTCCGGCGGCAGCAAGGCCGAGCACATGGTGCGGCACCTGGCGGCGCTGGCCGGAGTGGACCCCGCCCGGACGGTCGTCATCGGGGACGCCGTCGACGACGCGACCGCCGCGCGGCACGCGGGGGCGCGGGCGGTGCTCTACACCGGTGGCTCGCACAGCCGTACGAGCCTGGAGGAGGCGGGCGTGCCCGTGGTGGACACGCTGGCGGAGGCGGTCAAGGAGGCCGAGCGGCTGGCGGCGTGAGCGGACGCGTGCGACCCACGCAGCCCGCCGCGTGCCCGTCGCTGTGCGGAACGTCAAAGATCCGCCCCCGGTTTTGTACACATGCGGCTCATGACGGGTTCCAGGGAAGGAGCGATAGCCTTATGGCGTGATCAGCGCGATAGCTCGCGGGGGCATCCGTGTCCCTGCCCTGCGCCCGGAGAGCACGGACGACATCCGTGACCGGGCGGCGGTCGCTGGTCCTCGCGGGCGGGACGGGGCGTCGAGGAACCCCGAGGCGCCGAGCATTCCCCGGACGGTGACGCCGACGAGAGCGGTATCACACCCGGCGGACGCGTCGGACATGGCTGATATGCCCCCGCTCCTCTCACCTTGCGGCATAGCGTCGGATCAGAACGGACACCCCGCGTCTGGGCGTTGCGTCGGAAGGCGGGAGACCGTACTTCCTTCTACGTCACGCAACGGCGCGCGACAGGAGCCAGAGGACAATGCAGACCAAGCTGGACGAAGCAAAGGCCGAGCTGCTCGACAGGGCCGCACGGGTAGCTGAGAACAGCCCGGTCGGGGGGTACCTACCGACTGGGACGACGGACGAGGACTCCCCGGACACCCCGGACCGTGAATCCGTGTTCGCGTTCCTCCAGCGCTACTACCGGCACACCGCCCCGGAGGACCTGGGCGACCGCGAACCGGTCGACGTCTTCGGAGCGGCCGTCTCCCACCACCGGCTGGCCGAGAACCGCCCGCAGGGCACGGCCAACGTCCGGGTGCACACCCCGACGGTCGAGGAGAACGGCTGGACGTGCAGTCACTCCGTGGTCGAGGTGGTCACCGACGACATGCCCTTCCTGGTCGACTCGGTCACCAACGAGCTGACCCGGCAGGGACGCGGCATCCACGTCGTCGTCCACCCGCAGTTCGTGGTGCGGCGCGACGTCACCGGCAAGCTCGTCGAGGTGCTCACCACCTCGCCCGGCAAGGACCTCCCGCACGACGCGCACGTCGAGTCCTGGATCCACGTCGAGATCGACCGCGAGACCGACCGCGCCGACCTGAAGCAGATCACCGCCGACCTGCTGCGGGTCCTGTCCGACGTCCGCGAGACCGTCGAGGACTGGGGCAAGATGCGTGAGGCGGCCGTCCGCCTCGCCGAGGACCTGCCCGCCGAGCCCGCCCCCGACGACCTCGACCCGCAGGAGCTGGAGGAGGCCCGCGAGCTGCTGCGCTGGCTGGCCGACGACCACTTCACCTTCCTCGGCTACCGCGAGTACCAGCTGCGCGGCGACGACTCCCTCGCCGCCGTCCCCGGCTCGGGCCTCGGCATCCTGCGCGCCGACCCGCACCACGAGTCGGGCGAGGATCACCCGGTCAGCCCGTCCTTCGAGCGGCTGCCCGCCGACGCCCGGGCCAAGGCCCGCGAGCACAAGCTGCTGGTGCTGACCAAGGCCAACAGCCGGGCGACCGTGCACCGGCCCTCCTACCTGGACTACATCGGCGTCAAGAAGTTCGACGCCGAGGGCAATGTCGTCGGGGAGCGCCGCTTCCTCGGGCTGTTCTCCTCCGCCGCCTACACCGAGTCCGTCCGCCGGGTGCCGGTCATCCGGCGCAAGGTGCGGGAGGTGCTGGAGCGGGCCGGGTTCTCGCCCAACAGCCACGACGGCCGCGACCTGCTCCAGATCCTGGAGACGTACCCGCGCGACGAGCTGTTCCAGACGCCGGTCGGCGAGCTGCAGACCATCGCCACCTCCGTGCTCTACCTCCAGGAGCGCCGCCGCCTGCGGCTCTACCTGCGCCAGGACGAGTACGGGCGCTACTACTCCGCCCTCGTCTACCTCCCCCGGGACCGCTACACCACCGGCGTCCGGCTGCGGATCATCGACATCCTCAAGGAGGAACTCGGCGGCACCAGCGTCGACTTCACCGCCTGGAACACCGAGTCGATCCTGTCCCGGCTGCACTTCGTCGTCCGCGTCCCGCAGGGCACCGAGCTGCCCCAGCTGTCCGACGCCGACAAGGACCGCATCGAGGCCCGGCTGGTCGAGGCCGCCCGGTCCTGGGCGGACGGGTTCGCCGAGGCGCTCACCGCGGAGTTCGGCGAGGAGCGCTCCGCCGAGCTGCTGCGCCGCTACGGCAGCGCCTTCCCCGAGGGCTACAAGGCCGACCACGGCCCCCGCTCGGCCGTCGCCGACCTCGCCCACCTCGAAGCGCTGGACGAGGAGCGCACCTTCGCGCTGAGCCTGTACGAGCCGGTCGGCGCCGCGCCCGAGGAACGCCGGTTCAAGATCTACCAGAAGGGCGGCTCGGTCTCCCTCTCCGCCGTCCTGCCGGTGCTCAGCCGGCTCGGCGTCGAGGTCACCGACGAACGCCCCTACGAGCTGCGCTGCGCCGACCGCACCACCACGGCCTGGATCTACGACTTCGGCCTGCGCATGCCGAAGGCGGTGGCCGGCGGCGCCGACTACCTCGGCGACGACGCCCGTGAGCGCTTCCAGGACGCGTTCGCCGCGGCCTGGAACGGCAAGGCGGAGAACGACGGCTTCAACGCCCTGGTGCTCAGCGCGGGGCTGACCTGGCGGCAGGCGATGGTGCTGCGCGCGTACGCCAAGTACCTGCGGCAGGCCGGGTCGACGTTCAGCCAGGACTACATGGAGGACACCCTCCGCAACAACGTCCACACCACCCGGCTGCTCGTCTCGCTGTTCGAGGCGCGGATGTCGCCCGACCGGCAGAGCGCCGGGCACGAGATCGTCGACGCCCTCCTCGAAGAGCTGGAGGCCGCCCTCGACCAGGTGGCGAGCCTCGACGAGGACCGTATCCTGCGGGCCTTCCTCACCGTCATCAAGGCGACGCTGCGCACCAACTTCTTCCAGCGGACCCAGGCGGGCCTGCCGCACGACTACGTCTCGATGAAGTTCGACCCGCAGGCCATCCCCGACCTCCCCGCGCCCCGGCCGGCGTTCGAGATCTGGGTGTACTCGCCGCGCGTCGAGGGCGTGCACCTGCGGTTCGGCAAGGTCGCGCGCGGCGGCCTGCGCTGGTCGGACCGGAGGGAGGACTTCCGTACCGAGATCCTCGGCCTGGTCAAGGCGCAGATGGTGAAGAACACCGTCATCGTGCCGGTCGGCGCCAAGGGCGGCTTCGTCGCCAAGCAGCTGCCCGACCCGAGCGTGGACCGGGACGCGTGGATGGCGGAGGGCATCGCCAGCTACAAGTGCTTCATCTCCGCCCTGCTCGACATCACCGACAACATGGTGGCCGGCGAGGTCGTCCCGCCCGCCGACGTGGTCCGGCACGACGGGGACGACACCTACCTGGTCGTCGCCGCCGACAAGGGCACCGCCACCTTCTCCGACATCGCCAACGAGGTCGCCGAGAGCTACGACTTCTGGCTCGGGGACGCCTTCGCCTCCGGCGGTTCGGCCGGTTACGACCACAAGGGCATGGGCATCACCGCGCGCGGCGCCTGGGAGTCCGTCAAGCGGCACTTCCGGGAGCTGGGCACGGACACCCAGAGCGAGGACTTCACGGTCGTCGGCATCGGCGACATGTCCGGTGACGTGTTCGGCAACGGCATGCTGCTCAGCGAGCACATCCGCCTGGTCGCCGCCTTCGACCACCGGCACATCTTCATCGACCCGAAGCCCGACGCGGCGCTCTCCTACGCCGAGCGCCGCCGCCTGTTCGAGCTGCCCCGCTCGTCCTGGGAGGACTACAACAAGGAGCTGCTGTCGGCGGGCGGCGGCGTCTTCCCCCGCAGCGCCAAGGCGATCCCGGTCAACGCGCACATCCGGGAGGCCCTGGGCATCGAGGGCAAGGTCTCCAAGATGACCCCGGCCGACCTGATGAAGGCCATCCTCCAGGCACCGGTCGACCTGCTGTGGAACGGCGGCATCGGTACGTACGTCAAGGCGTCCACCGAGTCCAACGCCGATGTCGGCGACAAGGCCAACGACGCCATCCGCGTCGACGGCAAGGATCTGCGCGTCCAGGTCGTCGGCGAGGGCGGCAACCTGGGTCTGACCCAGCTCGGCCGGATCGAGTTCGCCGCGCAGGGCGGCCGGGTCAACACCGACGCCATCGACAACAGCGCGGGCGTGGACACCTCCGACCACGAGGTGAACATCAAGATCCTGCTCAACGGCCTGGTCGCGGACGGCGACATGACGGTGAAGCAGCGCAACAAGGTGCTCGCCGGGATGACCGACGAGGTCGGCCGGCTGGTGCTGCGCAACAACTACGCGCAGAACACGGCGATCGCCAACGCGCTGGCCCAGTCCAAGGACATGCTCCACGCGCAGCAGCGGTTCATGAAGCACCTGGTGCGCGCGGGCCACCTGGACCGGGCGCTGGAGTTCCTGCCCACCGACCGCCAGATCCGCGAGCGGCTCAGCAACGGGCGCGGGCTGACCGGCCCGGAGACGGCGGTGCTGCTGGCGTACACGAAGATCACGGTCGCCGAGGAGCTGCTGCACACCTCGCTGCCCGACGACCCGTACCTGAAGACGCTGCTGCACGCGTACTTCCCGACCGCGCTGCGCGAACAGTTCGCCGACCGGATCGACAGCCACCCGCTGCGCCGCGAGATCACCACGACCGTGCTGGTCAACGACACGGTCAACACGGGCGGTACGACGTATCTGCACCGGCTGCGCGAGGAGACGGGTGCCTCGCTGGAGGAGATCGTGCGGGCGCAGACCGCGGCCCGCGCCATCTTCCGCTCGTACCCGGTGTGGGACGCGGTGGAGGGTCTGGACAACACGGTCGAGGCCGCCGTCCTGACCCGGATCCGGCTGCACTCGCGCCGCCTGGTCGAGCGCGGCACCCGCTGGCTGCTGAACAACCGGCCGCAGCCGCTCCAGCTCGCCGAGACGGTCGACTTCTTCGCCGAGCGGGTCGAGCAGGTCTGGTCGCAGCTGCCGAAGCTGCTGCGCGGCGCGGACGCCGACTGGTACCAGCGCATCCACGACGAGCTGACCGGCGCGGGCGTCCCGGACGAGGTGGCGACCCGGGTGGCCGGGTTCTCCTCGGCCTTCCCGACGCTGGACATCGTCTCGGTGGCCGACCGCACGGGCAAGGAGCCGCTGGACGTCGCCGAGGTGTACTACGACCTCGCCGACCGGCTGACCATCACCCAGCTGATGGACCGCATCAGCGACCTGCCGCGGGCCGACCGCTGGCAGTCCATGGCCCGCGCGGCGATCCGCGAGGACCTGTACGCGGCGCACGCGGCCCTCACCGCCGACGTACTGGCGGCGGGCAACGGCACGTCGACGCCGGAGCAGCGGTTCGAGGTGTGGGAGCAGAAGAACGCGGCGATCCTCGGGCGGGCGCGGGCCACGCTGGAGGAGATCCGGAGTTCGGACGCGTTCGATCTGGCCAATCTGTCGGTGGCGATGCGGACGATGCGGACGCTGCTGCGCACGCATTCCTGACCGGTGACCCCCAGCTGACCGGACATTCGGGGCATCCCGGATAAAGTGGCCGGATGGCTGGGTGGTCCGGGTCCGCGTCGGGTTCCAGGCCGAGCACGGTGGTCGTCCCTTGGACGGTCGCCGTGCTCGTGCTTTTTCTGCTGCTGCTGGTCGTGGTCCGGCTGCCGTGGGCCGGTGACCTCGGGCTGCACGCGGCCACCGTCGAACGGCTGCGGCACAGCCTGACCGACCCCGGCAACCCGCTGGTCGACGCGGACACACCGAGCCCGTACTACTCGCCGTGGACGGTCGTCCTCGGGGCCGTCGCCAAGGCCGGCGGGGCCTCGGTCTTCGTGGTGCTGCGGCTGGGCGCGCTGGTCGGGCTGGGGCTGCTGGTGACGGGCGTGTGGCGGTACGTGCGGACGCTCGGCGCGCACCGGGCGGCGCCGGCGCTGGCGTTGCTGTGCCTGCTGCTGCTGTGGGGCACCGAGGTGTTCGCGTGGAGCGGGTTCCTCGGGCTCAACTCGCTCGCGCTGACGGTGGCGTACCCGAGTGTGCTCGCCCTGGGGCTCGCCTTCCACCTGTGGGCCGGGCTGGCGTCGGCGGTCGGCGGCGGGGGCGGGTGGGGGGAGTGGCTGGGGCTCGGGGTGCTGTGGGCGGTGGTACTGCTGTGCCATCAGTTCACGGGGGTGGTGGCCTCGCTGGGGGCCGTCGCCGTGCTGGTCGCGGGGCGGCGGGCGTGGCGGCCGGCCGGGGCGCGGATCGTGGGCGGGGCGGCGCTCGGGGCGGGGGTGCTGTGGGTGTGGCCGTACTACGACTTCTTCGCGCTGTTCGGGGCGGGGGGCGGGCTGGAGGCGGTGCACCGGCCGTTGTACGAGGACCTGGCCGGGCGGTACTGGCTGGTGCTGGCGGGGGTCGTCGCGCTGGGGGTGCGGTGGGGGCGGGACCGGTGGGACGTGCTGGTGCTGTTCTTCGTGCTGGGGGTGGTCGTGGTCGGGGCGGGGGGAG
This sequence comes from Streptomyces sp. NPDC090994, assembly GCF_044768905.1. NCBI lineage: Bacteria > Bacillati > Actinomycetota > Actinomycetes > Kitasatosporales > Streptomycetaceae > Streptomyces > Streptomyces sp. NPDC090994. The sequence continues at coordinate 457,278 of NZ_JBIVWS010000005.1, read as the reverse complement.
TCAGTGGGCACTGGTCGTGGGGGCGGGCGTTGCCGGCGGTGGTGATTCCGGCGCAGGTCGCGGCGGCGGTGGAGGTGCTGGGAGCGGGGCGGCGGGGGGTGCGGGCCGGGTCCGCGTGCGTGCTGGCCGGGGCGCTGGCGGTGGGGGCGTGGACGCAGGCGGGGACGGTGGGGTACGTGGTCGGGCGGGGGGTGTTGCCGGGGGTGGTGGAGGCCAAGTACCGGGAGCCGTGGCAGGGGTACCACTGGATCACGCCGTGGGTGCGGTACGGGGACGTGGTGATGGCGCGGGTGCGGGCGGCGCGGCAGATCCCGGCGTACGGGGCGTACACGGTGGCGCCGGGGTATCCGGACTTCTTCCTGCCGGATGAGGGGCGGCGGGGGACGGCTGTGCGGAGGTACTTCGGGGAGGGGGCGTCGGCGGAGGAGCGGTGGGGGATTCTGCGGGCTTACGGGGTGCGGTGGGTGGTGGATCGGGAAGGGGGTGTCGTCGAGGGGCTGCGGGTGGTGGCTCGGGGGCCGGGTGGGCAGGTGCTGTACGCGGTCGTGCCGTGAGGTGGGCGCAGGAGGCGGCTGCGCTGTAGGTCAGCGCACGTGATGAATCAGGGGGCGTACGGCTGATGCCAGTACGCCCACCGGCTCCCAGCGGAGCTGGAGGCGGCCCGGGCTGTGGCCTTCCGGTTCGACGGTGAGCCGGTGGGGCGTGGTGCCGGAGCGGTAGGGGACGCGGGCCGTGAAGGGCGGGAAGGCCGGCGGGGCCAGGAGGATGCCCGTGTGGGCACGGCCCTCGTGGCGGAGGCGGAGCACGGGGTGCCGTACGCCGTCGAAGCCCCACAGGGGCAGGCGGGCCGCCGCCAGGTCCAGGCGGACGCGGCCCTCGAAGACGCCGGGGCGGACGGGGGAGAGGCGGAAGGGGACCGACAGGCGGCGTTTGCCGGGAGTGAGGAGGAGGGCGGCGCGCTGGGGGCCGACCGGGAGGCGCAGGGCCGGGTCGTAGGTGCGGACGGTCAGGTCGACCGAGGCGCCGGGGCCCCGGCCGACGTCCGTGATCTCGTGCCGGAACGGGGCGTCGAAGAACGGCCGGGTCTCCGGTTCCAGGTCGGTGAGGTCCAGCTCGCGGCGGGCCGCGGCACCCTCCGGGACCCGGTCGCCCCAGTACGTCCGGCCGTCGGGGCCGGTGGTGAGCTGCCGGGGTGCCACGTCGTGCCCCAGGCCCCGCGCGGCCTGCCGGGCGTCGGCGAACCGCCGGTCGCGGACGAGCTGGACGACGACCCGTTCGGCGCGCGGCAGCCGGGCGTACGCCCCCGGCGTGAGCGTGTCCAGGTACGGGACGACGAGGTCCGCGAAGGAGGCGAGCCACGCCTCGTCGCGGTAGGGCAGGTCACCGGCGTACATCCGGAAGTCGTGCTTGAGGAACTTGTGGTCCTTGTCCTCCCGCAGCGACTCGTGCCCGCTCTCGGCGAGGAACGCGTCGATCAGGCGTTGTACGTGGATCCGGTCGGCGACGTTGGTCAGCCGGTCGCGCTGGTTGGAGATGGAGGCGGCGGAGGCGGCGGCGTACGGGGCGATGTACCAGAGGTAGACCGGCTCCGGGACGATCGTGAACGTCTTGGCCAGGCAGTACGCCTGGGCCGTGAAGAGCTGGTCCTCGTAGTGGATGCCCTCGGGGAAGCGGAGGCGGTGCCGGTCGAGGAAGGCGCGGGCGTACATCTTGCTGGTGGCGAGGTGTTCGAAGAAGAGGCGGGGGTCGGCCTCGATGCCGTCGAGGGTGCGGTCTTCGGCGACCAGGTGCGGCATCCAGGTGGAGCGGCGGCCGTTGTCGGCGCGGATCCGGCGTACCGCGCCCATCGCGAAGTCGAGGTCGCGGGCGCGGTGGGCGGCGAGCAGGGTCTCGACGGCGCGTTCGGGGAGTTCGTCGTCGCTGTCCAGGAACATCAGGTACGGGGCGCGGGAGAGTTCGATGCCGCGGTTGCGCGGGGCGCTGCAGCCGCCGCTGTTCTCGGGCAGGCGGACGTAGCGGATCCGGGGGTCCTCGGCGGCCAGGGCGCGGGCGACGGCCGGGGTGCCGTCCGTGGAGTGGTCGTCGCTGATGACGATCTCCAGGCCGGCGTGGGTCTGGCGGCGGACGGAGGCGACGGCCCTGGGGAGGCGTTCGGCGTCGTTGTGGACGATGACGGTGACGGTGACGTCGGGGCGGGTCACGCGGCCTCCTCGGGGGTCGGCGCCGGGGTGCGCTCGGCCAGGGGCGGCACCGGGGGCAGCGCGTTCTCGTCCTGGCCGAGGAAGACGCGGCGTACGACGCGTTCGGCGGCGCGTCCGTCGTCGTACTCGCAGAAGCGGCGGCGGAAGGCGGCCCGCGCCTTCGTCGCGTCCGCGTCGCGCCAGGCGTCGGTGGTGAGGATCTCCGTCAGCTCGGCCTGGGTGCGGGCGACCGGTCCTGGCGGCTCGGCCAGCAGGTCGAAGTAGACGCCGCGGGTCTCCCGGTAGATCTCCCAGTCGTCGGCGTGGATGACGATGGGCCGGTCCAGGTTGGCGTAGTCGAACATGATCGACGAGTAGTCGGTGACCAGCGCGTCGGCGGCCAGGCAGAGGTCCTCGACGGGCTCGTAGGGGGAGACGTCGATGACGCGGCCGGTGCGGCGCAGACCGGTGAGGGGGGAGGGGGCGGAGCCGTAGAAGTAGTGGGCGCGGACCAGGAGAACCGTTTCCTCGCCGAGGTGAGCGGCGAGGGCGGCGAGGTCCAGGCGCGGGGTCCAGCCGGCCTCGTAGTCGCGGTGGGTGGGGGCGTACAGGACGGCGCGGCGGCCGGGGGCGATGCCCAGGCGGGCGCGGATCGCGCGGATGTCGGCGGCGCGGGCGGTGTAGTAGACGTCGTTGCGCGGATAGCCGTGGTCCAGGGAGACCCAGCGGGACGGGTACGCCCGCCGCCACATGCGGGTGGAGTGGCTGTTGGCGCTGACGCTGAAGTCCCATTTGTCGACGCGTTCCAGGAGGGCCTGGAAGTCGAGGCCCCGGGCGGCGGCCGGGTAGGGGAGCTGGTCCAGGCCCATGCGCTTGAGCGGTGTGCCGTGGTGGGTCTGGAGGTGGACCGCGTCCGGGCGTTTGACCACGGAATTGGGGAAGTTGACGTTGTTGACCAGGTACGTGGCGCTCGCCAGCGCCTCTGCGCAGCGGCGGGTGCCGGGGACGACGTGGTCGGTGCCGGGCGGCAGCAGGGCGGCGTCGGCGGCGTTCACCACCCACACCGGGCGGATCCACGGGGCGAGTTCGCCGAGCTTGGCGGCGATCGCGGCCGGGTTGCAGGCCACGCCGCGGTTCCAGTAGGCGGAGAAGACCGCGAGGCGGGGGTCGGCCGGGGCGGTGAGCGCGCGGCGGTACTGGTGGTCGCGGAGCAGGGCGGCGGCCTGGCGGCGGCGGGTGCGGACGGTTCCGCGGACGGCGCGGCGGGCCTTGTTGGCGGTCTGGAAGGCGCGGTACTTGGTGTACGCGCCCTCTTCGAGCAGTGAGCGGCGCAGCCCCTCCGGGCCGGGCGGGCGCGAGTAGCCCTCGGGGCGGCGGCGCAGGGCGGCCAGCGAGGCGCGGCGGAAGAACTCGCGGGCGACGGGCTCCGGCATCCCGGCGCGGACGAAGGCGCGCAGGCAGTCGCGGACCATCAGGTCGTAGAGGACGGCGTACGGGGCCGGGCGGCCGCGGGCGAGATCGAGCAGCGCCTCGTAGCGGTCGACCAGGGCGTGGTGCTGCTCGGCGGTGACCGGCGGGAGGCTCTCGGGGCGCGGCGGGCGGTGCTCGTACGCGGGGTGCGGCAGGGCGGCGACCCGGTCGGCGAGGAGCAGCGCGGCGCGGGCGGTGAACGGTTCGTCGCGGCCCGACGTCAGGAACCGCTCGTGCGCCCGCCAGAACGCCGCCCGGACCACCCGGGTGCCGAGCAGCGGGGCCGTCCTGAGCAGGGGGGCGTGGTCGTCGAGGGCGAGTGGGGCGCGGTCCGTGCGGTCCGTGCGGCCCGCGCGGGCCAGCAGGGGGCCGTCGGCGGAGGGGAGGCCGGAGGTCCGCCAGGTGGAGCGGACGTGGTCGAGGAGGAGGACGTCGACCTGGCCGGGCAGGGCGGCGGCGCGCTCGGCGACGGTGCGCGGGGCGCCGGCGGGGAGTCCGTCCTCGGCGCGGACGAAGTGCAGCCAGCGGCCCGTCGCCCGGGCCGCCCCCGCAGCCCGGGCCGCGGCCGGGTCCGTCCCGTCCGGCAGCGGCACCACCTCGACGGCGGGGATGTGCCGCTCGGCCGCCTCCCGCGCCCAGTCGCCGACGGCGGCGACGACGACCTCGGTGTCCGGGTGCGGGTGGGCGGCCAGGGAGGCGAGGAGCCCGGTCAGGTGGTCCCGGGTGTCGGGCCCGTGGACGACGACACTGAGTTCGGGCATCTCGGTGGTCTCCTTCGTCAGCGACGCTCCCCGGCACACCTGTCCGGACATAGTGGCATCGAACGGACGGAAGGGTTAAGCCGGGCTGCGCCTCACGAGGGAACCTAGGGGGCCGCCTTGGGGTCGGTGGGGTCGGTGGGGTCGGTGGGGTCGGGGGTGGGGTCCGGCTTCGGGGCGGAGGCGGGGGCCGGCTTCTGGGCGGTCGTGCCGGTCTCGGGGGCCCGCTCCGGGGCGGTCGTGCCGGTCTCGGGGGCCCGCTCCGGGGCGGTCGTGTCGGTCTCGGGGGCCGGCTTCGGGGCGGCCTTCGGCTTCGGCTTGGGCTTCGGCTTGGGCCGCGCCTTGTCCGGGCCGCCGGTGAACGCCTCGTACTCCTTGAGCACCTCGTCCGTCGGGCCGTCCATGCGCAGCTCGCCGCGCTCCAGCCACAGCACCCGGTCGCAGGTGTCGCGGATGGACTTGTTGCTGTGGCTCACCAGGAACACCGTGCCCGCGTGCTTGCGCAGCTCGCGGATGCGGGCCTCGGAGCGCTTCTGGAAGGAGCGGTCGCCGGTGGCGAGGGCCTCGTCGATGAGAAGGACGTCGTGGTCCTTGGCGGCGGCGATGGAGAAGCGCAGGCGGGCGGCCATGCCGGAGGAGTACGTGCGCATGGGGAGGGTGATGAAGTCGCCCTTCTCGTTGATGCCGGAGAAGTCGACGATCTCCTGGTAGCGCTCCCTGATCTGCTCGCGGGACATGCCCATCGCGAGGCCGCCGAGGTACACGTTGCGCTCGCCGGTGAGGTCGTTCATCAGGGCGGCGTTGACGCCGAGGAGGGACGGCTGGCCGTCGGTGTAGATCTTGCCGTTCTCCACCGGCAGCAGGCCGGCTACGGCCTTGAGCAGCGTCGACTTGCCGGAGCCGTTGGTGCCGATCAGGCCGATGGCCTCGCCCCGGTACGCGGCGAAGGACACGTTCCGCACGGCGTGCACCTTGCGGACGCCGGACGCCTTCTCGGTCTGCTTGCGGCGGACGATCCGGTTGAGGGCGGCGGTGGCGCTGCCCCGTCCCGCGCCGGTGCCGTTGACCCGGTAGACGATGTCGACGCCGTCGGCGACGACGGTGGGGACGCGTTCGTCAGTGTGCTCAGCCACGGCCGTAGGTCTCCTCAGCCTTCCAGAAGTAGATGAAGCCGCCGATCCCGGCGAGCAGGGCCCAGCCCAGGGCGAGCGCCCACACGTGGGAGGGGAGCTGGCTCGCGTGGAAGGTGTCGATCAGGGCGAAGCGCATCAGGTCGATGTAGACGGCGGCGGGGTTGGCCTGGAGGACCGGGCCGACCCAGGACGGCAGGTCGCCGTGCTTGTCGATGAGCTGGTCGATGCTCCACATCACGCCGGAGACGTACATCCAGGTGCGCAGCGCGAACGGCATCAGCTGGGCGATGTCGGGGATCTTGGAGCCCAGCCGGGCCATGATCATCGCCACGCCGGCGTTGAAGGTGAACTGGAGCACCAGGGCCGGGACCGCCAGCACCCAGGAGGGGGCCGGCGGCACGCCGAAGGCCAGCAGGATGACGACCAGGGCGGCCATCGAGTACATCAGCTGCTTGAGCTGCTGGAGGCAGAACGAGACCGGCAGCGCGGCGCGCGGGAAGTGCAGGGCCCGCACCAGGCCCAGGTTGCCGGAGATCGCCTTGGTGCCCGACATGATCGAACTCTGCGTGAAGGTCCAGATGAACACGCCCGTGACCAGGAACGGGACGTAGTCCGGCACGCCCTTTTTGGTCTGCAGCAGCACGCCGAAGATCAGGAAGTACACCGCCGCGTTCAGCAGCGGCGTCATGACCTGCCAGACCTGGCCCAGTTTGGCCTGGCTGTACTGGGCGGTGAGCTTGGCGGTGGAGAAGGCGCCGATGAAGTGCCGGCGGGCCCACAGCTGGCGCACGTAGTCGGGCAGGGAAGGACGGGCGCCGCTGACCGCGAGGCCGTGCCGGGCGGCGAGGGCCGCGAGGTCTTCGGTGCCGGCCGGTGCCGGGGCGGTCGGCGGGGGCGGTGTGTGGAGGACCTGGCTCACATCCGCTGCTTTCACTCGGGGGGAGGGGTGAGTAGTCGCGGTGCTACGTCGGGACGGGACCGTATCGTCGCAACGGGAGACTAGGCCGAATTGACGTCGGAACGCAACCGTTTCGTCCTCACGCCCCTATGCTTGGGGCGTATGACGACCAACGCCGACGAGCCTCAGCCACGTCCGCGCCGCAGGGCCCCCGCCGGGGCCGCCGTACTGCGGGCGGACGTGACGGAGGCCATCCGGGCGGCCGTCTTCGAGGAACTCGCGGCCGTCGGGTACGCGCGGATGTCCATCGAGGGGATCGCGCGCCGCGCGGGGGTGGGCAAGACGGCGGTGTACCGGCGCTGGCGCTCCAAGCTGCACCTGGTGCTCGACATCGTCTCGGCGCTGGCCGTGCAGGGGCTGCCCGCGCCGGACACGGGCACGCTGGAGGGCGATCTGCGGCTGCTCTACGAGGTGACGTCCAGGGCGCTGCGGCACCCGGTCGCCTCGCAGGTCATCCCGGACCTCCAGGCGGAGGCGGCCCGCAACCCGGACATCGCCGAGGCCATGCAGAAGGCGCTGCGGGAAGGCCAGGACGGGGTCGCCAGCTCGATTCTGGCGGCGGCGCGGCGGCGCGGCGAGATCCGCGCGGGCTTCGACCACGACCTGGCGCTGGACCTGATCTCCGGGCCGCTGTACTGGCGGTCGGTGGTGATCAGGGGGCCGAAGCCGCCGAAGGGGTATCTGGGGGCGCTGACCCGGGCTACGGCGGCGGCGCTGAAGGCGTTGTGAGCGGGGCGGGGGCGGGGGCGGGGCGGGGGCGGGGTGAAGGGGCGTGCGCGCCCCGGCTGGAGCGGGCGGGGCGGGTGAACGCCCCGGCTGGAGCGGGCGCGGATCGTCGTGCGGACGTGCCGTGGGCGGGGACTCTCAGGCTCCGGTCGTCCCGCTCGTCCCGCTCGTCCCGCTCGTCCCGCTCGCTCCGCTCGCCCCGTCCCCCCGAGCCGCCTCCGGGCGCAGGGCCACCCAGCCCGCCCACGCCGAGGTGATCATGTCCTGCACGTCGTACTTGGCCTTCCAGCCCAGTTCGGCGGCGGCGCGGTCGGCGGAGGCGACGACGCTGGCCGGGTCGCCGGGGCGGCGCGGGTCGACCGTGGGGGAGAGGCCGTAGCCGGTGACGGTGTTGATCCGGTCGATCATCTCGCGGACGGAGACGCCCTCGCCCCGGCCGATGTTCAGGGTGAGGTCGCGGCCGGAGGACGCCTGGAGCGCGCGGGCCGCCGCCACGTGGGCCTCGGCGACGTCCACCACGTGGATGTAGTCCCGGACGCAGGTGCCGTCCGGGGTGGCGTAGTCGTCGCCGAAGATGCGCGGGGGCGCGTTCTCCGTCAGCTTCTCGAAGACCATGGGGACGAGGTTGTGCACGCCGGTGTCCGCCAGCTCGGGGGCGCCGGCGCCCGCGACGTTGAAGTAGCGCAGTGACGCCGTCGACAGCCCCGTCGCCCGCCCGGTCGCCCGGACCAGCCACTCGCCCGCGAGTTTGGTCTCGCCGTACGGCGACATGGGCACGCAGGGGGTCTGCTCGGTGACCAGGTCCACGTCCGGCATCCCGTACACCGCCGCCGAGGACGAGAAGACGAACGAGGACACGCCCGCCTCCGTCACCGCCTCCAGCAGGACGCGCAGGCCTTCGACGTTCTCCCGGTAGTAGTGCAGCGGACGCTCCACCGACTCGCCGACCTGCTTCTTCGCCGCCAGATGGACCACGCCGGTGACGCCGTGGTCGGCCAGGGTGCGGCGGACCCGGCCGGCGTCCAGGACCGAGCCCTCGACGAGGGGCACGCCGGCGGGCAGCCGGGCGGCGACGCCGGAGGACAGGTCGTCGTACACCACGGTCCGCTCGCCCGCCTCGGTCATCGCCCGTACGACGTGCGCCCCGATGTAGCCGGCGCCGCCGGTGATCAGCCAGGTCATGGTGGCCGTCCCCTCGTCCGTTGCCTGAGTGGCAGTGGTCGCCTCTCCAGTGGTCGCCTCTCAGTGAAGCAGGCGCCGGAGCCTGCCGCGTACCACCGTCGCCACACCCCGCGCCCCGGGCGCCACCCGCAGCGCCAGTGCGCCGGAGTGCGTGGCGTACGGCTGGACGAGCACGATGCCGTGCCGGGTGCTGGGCAGGGCGCGGCGGCGCAGGCGGCCGGGCAGGTCCGTGCGGGCGTGCGCCGTCACCTCGCGCGCCGTGCCGTCCCGGAAGCGCAGGCGCAGCCGCAGCTCCCAGGTGCCGGCGCCGAGGGCGGCGGGGTCGACCGTGACGCGGACCGGCCAGACCGCACCGCCGGCCCGTGGTGCGGACCGTTCCGGTGGTCCGGAGACCGCCGTACGCCGTCCCCCGCACCGCCCGTCCTCCCGTCGCCGCCACTCCGCCTCGACGGCCACCGGACCGCCGGCCCGCTCCACCCGGCCGTACAGCTCGTGCAGCCGCAGCGACAGCCGCGTGCCCCGCGCGGACGGGCGCAGTTCCGCGTCCACCGCCAGGGGCAGCAGCCGGACCGGGCGGGTGAGGAAGGGCTCCAGCGTGACCTGGGGGAGGTCCTGCGACCAGACGGGGAGGCCGTCGGACCCCGTCGGGTACGGCGGGAGCAGCCGGGCCGGGCGGGCCGCCAGTTCCCGCAGGCGGGGCAGGTCGCGCGGCTCGGGGGAGGCCAGGATCACCCGGCCGATCAGGCGGCCCGGCGCGGTGGGGGAGCGGGTCCAGTCGGCCGCGTCGTACTCCGCGAGGTACGCCCGCGTGTGCGCCCACCACGCACGCCGGTAGCGCACGTCCCGTACCTCCAGCTCGCGGACGTACATCCGCAGCTCGTGGTCGAGGAACTTGGCGCGGGCCGCCCGTGCCAGCCGCTTCTGCCCGGCGGCGAGCAGGATGTCGTACGCCGTCCGGCAGGCGTGCGTGCGGGCCCGCCAGTTGCTCACGTCGGCGCGGTCCAGGGAGATCGACAGGCGCTCGGCGGACCGGCGTACGTGCCAGACGTAGACCGGGTCGGGGACGAGCGCGACGCGGGGGCCGGCGGCGAGGACGCGCGCGGTGAAGACGAAGTCCTCGTAGGGGAAGCGGCCGTCGGGGAAGCGGATGCCGTGCCGGTGGAGGAAGGCGGTGCGGTAGAGCTTGTTGACGCAGAGGGTGTCGTGGACCAGGCGGGGGTGCCGGGCGGGGTGCGCGACCACGGTGCGCGTCGCGTACAGCGGCGCCTGCCATGGCACCTCGCGCCCCGAGGGCAGCTCCCGGCGCACGCACAGTCCGCTCACCACCTCCGCGCGCTCCTCGACGGCCGCCGCGAGCAGCGCGTCCACCGCGCCCGGCGGCAGTACGTCGTCGCTGTCCAGGAACATCACGTACGGCGCGGTCACCGCGGCCAGCCCGGTGTTGCGCGGGGTGCCGCAGCCGCCGCTGTTGGCCGGCCGGCGCAGCACCCGGAGCCGGGGCTCCGTCGCGGCCAGCCGGCCGAGCAGTTCCGCGCTGCCGTCGGCCGAGCAGTCGTCCACCGCGACGACCTCGCGGACCGCGGCGCCCTGCGCCAGCGCGGAGCGCACGGCGTCGGTCACATGGGCCGCGTCCTGGTACCCGATGACGACGACGCCGACCTGCCGGGACGGAGGAGGGGAGCATGCGGGCATAGCACAGTAAAACGCCCGCTGTGCCTTTCCGCTCGCCGCTCCGGATCACGCGCCGTCGGCCGTCGCCCGGTCCAGGGCGGTCGTCAGGCGGTCCAGACGGGACCGCAGGTCCTGGATCTCGGCCAGGTCGAAGCCGGTGGCCGCGGCGATCCGGCGGGGCACCTCCAGCGCCCGCTCGCGCAGCGCCAGGCCCTCCCCGGTGGGCCGCACCTGGACCGACCGTTCGTCGTGGGCGCTGCGTTCGCGCCGGACCAGACCGGCCGCCTCCAGCCGCTTGAGCAGCGGCGACAGGGTGCCCGAGTCGAGCCTCAGGTGCTCGCCCAGCCGCTTCACCGGCAGCTCGCCGTGCTCCCACAGCACCAGCATCACCAGGTACTGCGGATAGGTGAGCCCGAGGTCCTTGAGGATCACCCGGTAGACGCCGCCGAAGGCGCGCGAGGCGGCGTTCAGGGAGAAGCAGATCTGCTGGTCGAGGCGGAGCCAGTCGGCCGGGGGTGCGGGCGTGGTCATGTCTCCAGGGTAACCATGAGGCGTGATTTGGTTGTGCCCAACTTAATTGTGTGCTTCACTGTTCGTCGTACGAGATCACAAGACCCGGACCCGACCCGGACTCTCTGGAGGGATGTTCTCCATGAACCCGCTCTACACCGCCGTGGCCACCGCCACCCACGGTCGTGACGGCCGCGCCGTCAGCTCCGACGGCAAGCTGGACCTGGCGCTCGGCTTCCCGGTCGAGATGGGCGGCGACGGCACGGGCACCAACCCGGAGCAGCTCTTCGCCGCCGGATACGCCGCCTGTTTCGGCAGCGCTCTCGGTGCCGTGGGCCGCGCCGCCAAGGTCGACGTCACCGACGCCGCGGTGACCGCCGAGGTCGGCATCGGCAAGGAGGGCGAGGGCTTCGCGCTGGCCGTCACCCTGCGCGTGGAGCTGCCCGACACCGTCGACCAGGAGACCGGCCGCAAGCTGGTCGAGCAGGCCCACCAGGTCTGCCCCTACTCCAACGCCACCCGCGGCAACATCCCGGTCGAGCTGGTCATCGAGTAACGCCTACCGGGCCCCCGGCCCCGGCCCCGGGGACCCGACCCGCGCCAGCACCTCCCCCGTCCGCTCGCTCCACGCCACCACCACCGCCTCCTCGGGCACCGGCCGCCAGCGGGTCAGCAGCAGCCAGCGCACGCGGTAGCGGCGGACGACGGCGGCGCGCTCGGCGCGGGTCGCGTCCCGGTCCAGATACCTCGCCACGTCCGCCTCGCGCCGCTCGCGCTCCCGTTCGTCCAGGGAGGGGTCAGGCCAGGCGGGCGCGGCGAGGTTCGGCCCGTACCCGGCGATGGCGTGGCCGGCGTAGTACCCGTCGGTGATCACCACCTCGCCGGGGCCGATGTGCCGGGCCGCCCAGCCGTACGCCGGCCAGCTCGGCGGCTGCGGGAAGCCGGCCGGGATCAGCGCCCCCGCGTGGACGGTGAGGAAGCCGAGGGCGGTACCGGCCGCCGCCGCCCACCCCAGGACGCGCCGCGCCGCGCTCCACGGCCGGGGCGCCGCCAGCTCCACCGCGAGCGCGAACTGGAGCGGCACGAGGGTCAGGCCCAGGACGCGGCCGTAGGTGTAGTGGCCGCTGAGCCGGCCGTACGCCACCACCAGGCAGTCCAGGGCGAACATCAGGACCAGCGGGTCCCGGGGCGAACGGCGCCCGCGCCGCCACAGTGCGGGCAGCCCCACCACCACGGCCAGCCAGAACTCCCCGGCGAGGTGCGCGTACAGCGTGCGGTGCACCGCGTCCACGCTGTCGTTCCCGGCCAGTGCGAACACGTCGAAGTACGGCCACGCCGCGCCGGTCAGCGCGGCCGTCGCGCCGGTCAGCGCCCAGCGGCCCAGCACCGGCCCCGACCAGCGCCGCTGCCACCCCGCGACCAGGGCGACCGCGCCCAGCACCGCCGCGACCGACGTGATCGGGTGGATCAGCAGGACCAGCCCGTACAGCACGCCGAGGGCCGCGTACCCGGGCAGGCCGCGCAGGCCGCCGGGGCCCACCCAGCGCACCCGGCGGGTGTCCCGGGCCCGCGCCCCGGTCAGGGCCCAGGCCCAGAAGGTGAGCCCGATGGCGAACGTGGAGGGGTAGCCGAGGTTGCCCGTCATGGACATCAGCCCGAGGTAGCCGCTCCACCAGGCCCGCTCGGTGCCCCACAGCAGGGTCATCGCCACCAGGGCCAGCACCGGCGCCCAGGGGCGGGGGGTCAGCGTCCGGACGAAGCGGTTGACGCCGGTCAGCAGCACCAGCAGGTTCAGCGGGCCGGCCAGCCGCACCACCTCCCAGCCGCCCAGCCCGGTCAGCCGGGCGGACACGCCCTGCGCCAGGGCGTACGGCGAGTAGTACGCGCTGCCCGCGCCGGGCAGGTCGGCCATCGGGTGGCGGGGGTGGAGCAGGTCGGCCTTGAGGCGTTCGACCACCGCCGCGTGCTGGCCGGCGTCGCAGCACAGCGGCACCCGCCAGTACGCCAGCGACACCACCAGCCAGAACAGGAAACCGGCCGCCTGGTAGGGGGTGGGGCGCCAGACGCGGCCGCCGCGCAGCGCCGAGGCACCGTGCGCGGCCCGCCGGACGAGGACTCCGGCGCTCACCGGAGGAACGGGGTGGGGAGCGTCTGGGGCATTTGCCGTATGTTCCCGGTCGGGTCAACGGCATGACCCGTCGTCACCGCATCGAGTGACGGTCAGTTGGCCGCCGGGGCCGCCCGGCCGACCTGGCCCTGCGCGGGGACCGCTGCCCGGCCCCGCACCACCGGCTCCAACAGCAGCGGCAGCCCCACCACCGGCAGCAGCCAGGCCAGCACGATCAGCCGGCCGCCCCAGATGTTGATGTCCGGGTGCCCGGCCTGGGTGAGGATGCCGGTGGCCGCCGCCGCGATCAGGAACGCGCCGGACGCGGGCCGCCGCAGCGCGCCCCACGCACCCGCCGCCAGGGCGGCGACGAACAACGGCTCCCGCAGCTGCCGGCGCGACCACTCGGTCCAGAAGTTGCCCTGCAACTGGAAGAACTCCGGCCACGGACGCTCCCGGTCGGGCCGGGCGAAGTGGTCGGCCAGCAGGTCCTGGAGGCTCTCCGACTCGGAGGGGTAGTGCAGGAGGCGGGCCAGGACGACGGTGGCGAGGGCGGCGCACAGCCCCACGCCCGCCAGCCGCAGTACGCCCCGGCCGGGCGCCTCGCCCCGGCGCACCCGCCGGAGCGCGACCGCCGCGCCCGCCACCGCCAGGCACCCGCCGAGGAACAGCGCCTGCGAGTGCTTCACGGTGAACAGCAGCGCCAGGGACCCGCCGACCAGCCAGTACCCCCGCCGCTCCGGCACCGCACGCGACACCAGCGCGCAGCCCCACACCGCCGCCAGCGTCAGCGCCATCAGCAGCCCCTCGGTCATCGGCCGCATCGCCACCGCCCCGCACGGCAGCACGTAGTACAGCGCCTGACCGGTCAGCGCGAGCGGTACCGGGAGGGTGAGGGTGCGCAGGATCAGGAAGACCAGCACCCCGCCGGCCGCCGCGACCAGCACGCTCGCCGTCCACACGCCCCAGGTCACGCCGAGCACGGTCACGAACGGCACCAGGAACGCCGGATAGCCGGGCCGCGCCTCGAAGATCCGCATGAACCGCTCCGGCATGAACGGCACCGTGTGCCCGCCGGTCTGCCCGGCCCGCAGCCGCCGCTCCACGTTCCGCCACTCCCGCGCCCGGCACTCGGCCGTCACCCGGGCGGTGGGGTCGGCCCGGTGGAAGCGGACCACGTGCACGCTCTGCGCCCGTTTCGCGCTCGACGCCCGGCTGGCGCAGTAATGCTCGATGGCGCCCGCCGCCGCGCCCCGCTTGTCCTCGCCGGACAGGCTCAGGGCGTAGGAGAGGTAGTTCTTGGTGTCGGGGGTGTCCCGGCCGGTGACGTCGGCCAGCTGGAGGAGGGCGAAGAGCAGCGCCAGCAGCAGCACTCGCGTACGTACCCCGCCACGCGGCCTCACGACGGGGTCAGCAGGTCGCGGCCGGACGGCACCGCGCGGGCCCCGGGCACGGTGACCGGCCCCGGCATCGTCTCGCCCAGCATCAGCGTGCGCACCACCCGCTCGGCGGCCCGCCCGTCGTCGAACGCGCAGAACCGCGCCCGGAACGCCGCCCTCAGCCGCGCCGCCTCCCCGTCCCGCCAGGTCCCCGACGCCAGCAGCCACGCCAGCTCCCGGTAGGAGCGGGAGACGTGGCCCGGCGGCTCGGCGGTGATGTCGAAGTACAGGCCGCGACTGGCCGCGTACGCCTCCAGGTCGTCGGCGTGGACGACGACCGGCCGGTCCAGGACGGCGTAGTCGAACATCAGGGCGGAGTAGTCGGTGACCAGGAGGTCGGCGGCGAGCAGGACGTCCTCGACGTGCGGTTCGTCGGTGGCGTCGACCAGCACGCCCCGCCGGTGCAGGTCGGCCAGGCCCAGGCCGCGCGCGGGGCCGGTGGCGAGGGACGGGTGCAGCCGGACCACGAGGGTGTGCCCCGCGCCGAGGTCCGCGGCGAACCGGGCCAGGTCGATCCGGTCGACGTGCCCGCCGCGCCGGTAGTCGCGGCGGGTCGGCGCGTACAGCACGACCGTGTGCCCGGCGGGAATGCCGTGCCGCAGCCGGAACCCGGCGCCGGCCGCCTTGTCGTTCCGTGCCCGGACCAGCACGTCGTTGCGGGGGCTGCCGGTGCGGGCCGAGGCGAAGTGGCAGGGGTAGGCCCGCTCCCAGACCAGCTCCGAGTGCAGGTTGGCGACCAGGCTGTGGTCCCAGCGGTCGGCGCGGCGCAGCATCTGCGGCACGTCGGTCCCGTGCCGGGCGCCGGGCTTGCCGAGCAGGTCGGCGCCCATGTACTTCAGCGGGGTGCCCTGGTGGGTGTGGATGTGGACGGCGCCGGGGCGCTTGGGCACGGTGCCCGGCCAGTTGACGTTGTTGACGAAGAACGTGGCCCGCTCGGTCACCCGGCGCCAGGCCGCGCTGCCGAGGATCACGTGCTCGGTGCCGGGCGGCAGCGACGGCACCAGCTCCTCGTCGCGCAGCACCCACACCCCGCGCAGGTGCGGGGCGATGCGGCGGGCCTCGTGGTAGACCGCCGCGGGGTCGCCGAGGACGCCCCGGTGCGAGAAGGCCGAGTACACGGCGAGGTCCGGGTCGAGGGGGCGGCGGGTGCGGAGCGCCGACCCGGCGCGGTGCAGGCGCCCGGCCGCCGCCGTACGGACCCGCACGGCGCGTCGCGCCAGCGCCCGCCCGGCCCGCGCGCCCTGGCTGCGCGCCACGTACGCCGGGTAGCCGCCCTCCAGTACGCGCAGGTCCGCCGGGGTGCGCGCCCCCTCGGGCCGGTGGGCGCGGAACAGTTCGGCCGTGCGGTGGAAGAACTCGGCGCGGTCGGCCGGGGGCAGCCGGTCCGGCTTGGCCAGGATGTCCAGACAGTGCTCGCCCATCTTGGTGTGCAGGAACGGCCGCCACCGGGCCAGCTCCGGGCGGGCGTCGACGAACGCGAACACCCGCTCGTACTGGGCGTGGACGTCGAAGTGCTTGCGGCTGGTGGTGGACAGGATGCTGCCCTGGCGGCGCTGCCGGTAGTTCAGGCAGATCCGGTCCAGCGTCGCGATCCGCCCGGCGCTCAGCAGCACCGGGAAGGTCCAGGGCGTGTCCTCGTAGTAGCCGGGCGGGAAGGCGAAGCCCTCGTGTTCGACGAAGGAACGCCGGTAGACCTTGTTCCACACCACCATCAGCAGGTCGAGGATCTCCGGGCGTTCGGCGGCGGTGAAGGTGCCGTCGGCGGACTCCGCGAGGACGTGGGCGAGGACGTTGCGGCGCGTGCCGCCCCACCAGTACGTGCGGGCGTAGTCGAAGACCAGCACGTCCGGGTCGTCGGTCTCGGCCAGCCGGTCGGCCAGCGCCCGCAGCGCGCCCGGCGTGAGGGTGTCGTCGCTGTCGAGGAAGAGGAGGTAGTCGCCGGCGGCGTGCGGCAGCCCGGCGTTGCGGGCCGGGCCGAGCCCCACGTTCTCCGGCAGGTGCAGCACCCGCACCCGGTCGTCGCGGGCCGCGTACGCGTCCAGGATCGCGCCGGAGCCGTCCGGTGAGCAGTCGTCCACGGCGATGACCTCGATGTCCCGGTACGACTGCTCCAGGACCGAGTCGAGGCACTCGCGCAGGAAGCCCTGCACCTTGAAGCAGGGGATGATGACGCTGAAGCGGGGCACGTCAGCTCCTTACGAGAGGGGCGTGAGGGAGACCGAAGGGGCGGGGGCGGCGGGCGCCGGCGTACGCTCCGCGAGCGGGACGACCGGCGGGATCGCCTCCGGCGGCTCACCCAGGAACACCCGGCGCACCACGCGCTCGGCGGCCCGCCCGTCGTCGAACTCGCAGAACCGCTCCCGGAAGGCGGCCCGCAGCGCGGCCGACCCGGCGTCCGCCCAGGTGCCGTCGCGGAAGATCCGGGCCAGTTCCTCCGGGGTGCGGGCGACCGGCCCCGGCGGCTCGGCCAGCAGGTCGAAGTAGACGCCGCGGGTCTCCCGGTAGACCTCCCAGTCGTCGGCGTGGATGACGATGGGCCGGTCCAGGTTGGCGTAGTCGAACATGATCGACGAGTAGTCGGTGACCAGCGCGTCGGCGGCCAGGCAGACGTCCTCGGCGCTGCGGTGCGCGGTCACGTCGATGATCCGGCCGCCGCTGCTCAGCGCCTCCCCCCGGTCGTAGAAGTAGTGGGCGCGCAGCAGCACCACCACGTTCTCGCCGGCCGCCTCGCAGAACGCCGCCAGGTCCAGGCCGCCGGCGCCGAACCCGGTCTCCCAGTCGCGGTGGGTGGGCGCGTACAGCACGGCCGTCGCCCCCTCGGGGACGCCCAGCTCCGCGCGGACGCGCGCCACGTCGTCGGCGGTCGCCGTGTAGTAGGCGTCGTTGCGCGGATAGCCGTACTCCAGGTGCTCGTAGGAGCCGGGGAAGGCGCGCTCCCACATCTGGGTGGAGTGCCGGTTCGAGGAGAGATTGAAGTCCCAGCGGTCCACCCGGCCCAGCAGCTTGCCGAAGCTGCCGGTGGCCGCGGCCACCACCGGGTACGTCGACTGGTCGACGCCCATCTTCTTCAGCGGGGTGCCGTGCTGGGTCTGGAGGTGGACGCTGCCGGGGCGCTTGACCACGCCCTCCGCGAAGTTGGCGTTGTTGACCAGGTACGTCGCCCGGGCCAGCACCTCCCAGTACCGGCGGCTGCCGATCACCGCGTGGTCGACGTCCGGCGGCAGCGTGTGCTCCTGGCCGGCCTCCACCAGGAACACCGAGCGGATGTGCGGGGCGAGTTCGCGGGCCTTGGCGTGGATCGCGGCCGGATTGCAGGCGTAGCCGCGGCCCCAGTACGCGCAGTAGACGGCGAGGTTCGGGTCGAGCGGGCGGAGCAGGTGCGCGCGGTACAGCAGGCGGGTGCGCAGGCCGCGCGGGTACGGCAGCGCGCCCCGCGCCGCCGTCAGCGTCCGGTTGGCGCCCCGCAGCGCGCGGAACGCCGCGTACGCCCCCCGGGCCAGCAGCCGGTGCTGCACCCCGAGGCTACCGCCGGGCACCTGGAAACCGGCCGGGCGGTGGGCGGCGTACAGCGTGCTCGCCCGGCGGAAGAACGCGGCCCGGCCGGTCGGCAGCCGGCGCGGATGGGCGGCCGTCTTCAGGACCGCCGCGAACAGCTGCTCGAACAGCGCCGCGCGCCGTACGTCGGACAGGGCCGGCCCGGCGGCCCGGGTCAGCACCCGTTCCACCTGGTCGAGCAGCTCGGCGTGGTGGTCGCCGGGCCGGTTGAGCCGGCTGCCCTGGCGCCGCACCAGATGCCGTACGACGACGGAGCGCAGCACCGCCATCCGCTCGGCCTCCGCGGCGACCAGGCCGCCGAAGCCGACGTCCGTGAAGTGCCCGTCGGGGAAGGTGATCCGATGCTCGGTGAGGAAGGCGCGGCGGTAGGCGGCGCTCCACGCCGGGAGCTGGACGCCGGTCAGCCGGGGCGCGGCGTCGGGGGCGAAGGCACCGTCGGGCGTGCCGGTCAGGAGCGGGGCGGCCGGGTTGGCCGGTTCGCCCTCCCACCAGGGGGTGCGCTCGTGCTCGAAGTAGAGGACGTCGACGTCGCCGGTCCGGGCCAGCCGGGCGTCGAGCGCCGCGAGCGCGCCGGGGACGAGGACGTCGTCGCCGTCGAGGAACAGCAGGTACGCGCCGGTCGCCGCCCGCGCGCCGGTGTTGCGCGCCCCGGCCAGGCCGTCGGCCGGCGGGGAGTGCACGGGCGCCACCCGGGAGTCCCGCCCGGCGAGGGCGGCGGCCACGTCGGCCGCGGAGCAGTCCGGTGTGCGGCACACCGGGATCAGCTCGAAGTCGCCGAAGGACTGGGCGAGCACCGAGTCCAGGGCCTGGGACAACCGTCCCGCGACCCCGTGGGACGGGACGATGATGCTGAAGCGCGGCATGCTGCTCTCTCCGTCGTCGTGCTGTGCTGCTGTTCTGGCTTCGTCGGTCACGCGGTCGCCGCCGCCCGGTCTCAGGCGCCGCCGCCCCTGCCGCGGCGGCCGGGCCGTCCCGTCGGCCGCCGCCCGGGCGGGCGGGTCGGAGCGGGCCGGGACGGGCTGGGGGGCATACGGACTCCCGGGGAAAGCGATCGGGGACGGTCGGGGACGGTCGGCGGTGGTCGGGGGTGGCCAGCGGTGCTCGGGGTGGCCAGTGGTGCTCGGGGGTGGCCTGTCGTGCTGGGGGCCAGCGGTGGTCGGAAGTGGTCAGCGGTGGTCGGAGAGGGGCGGGCGTGGCCGGAAGACGCCGGAGGTGGGGGTGGGGGCGGAGGTGGAGGCGGCGTCGCCGGGACCGGCCGGCCCCGGCAGGGTGACCAGGGGCGTGCGCGGGGGCGGGGCGGGCACGGGGCGGCGGGCGCCGAGGGGTACCACCGGCAGCGGCGCGCGCTCCCCCAGCACGATCCGGCGCACGGCGCGTTCGGCGGCCCGGCCGTCGTCCCAGGGGCAGAACCGCTCGCGGAACGCCGACCGCAGCTGGGCGGCGCGCGATCCGCACCAGTGCCCGGTGGCGAAGACGTCGATCAGCTCGTCCTCGTCGCGGGCGCTGACGCCCGGCGGGACGGCGCGCAGGTCGATGTAGAGGCCGCGGGCCGCCTCGTACGCCTGGTGGTCCTCGGTGTGCAGCACGATCGGCCGGTCCAGGACCGCGTAGTCGACCATCAGCGGCGCGTAGTCGGTGACCAGGACGTCCGAGGCCAGGCAGAGCGACGGCAACCGGGGATGAGCGGTGACGTCGATGACCCGGGCGGCGCGCGGGACCGGGGGCGGGGCGTCCCCGGGGCCCGGTCCGGCCTCGCCCCGGGCCAGCACCACGAAGCGCGGGCCGAGGCGGCGCACGACGCGCTCCAGGTCGAGGGGGAAGCGCTGGGTGCGCCGGTGGTCGCGGCGGGCCGGCGCGTACAGGATGGCGACCGTGTCCTCGGGGATGCCGAGCCCGTCCCGCAGCCGGGCCACGTCCGCCGCCGTCGCCCGGTGGAAGACGTCGGTACGGGGCTGGCCGCACTCCACGACCGTGTAGCCGCCGGGGTGGACGCGCTGCCAGGTCAGGGTGGAGTGGCGGTTGGCGGAGAGCACGTGGTCCCAGCGGTCGACGTCGCGCAGCAGTGCCGCGAAGTCGGTGGAGCGGGCGGCGGCCGGGCGCTCCTGGCGGTCCAGTCCCTCGTGGCCCAGCGGCGTGCCGGCCTGCGTCTGGACCAGCACCTGGCCCCGGCGTTTGACCAGTCGCGGGTCGAAGGGGGCGTTGTCCACCAGGTACTTGGCGCGGGCCAGCTCGGTGAGGTGGCGGGCGGAGCCGGGGGAGACGCGGCGCGGGCC
This sequence comes from Streptomyces sp. NPDC090994, assembly GCF_044768905.1. Lineage (NCBI taxonomy): Bacteria > Bacillati > Actinomycetota > Actinomycetes > Kitasatosporales > Streptomycetaceae > Streptomyces > Streptomyces sp. NPDC090994. The sequence continues at coordinate 437,316 of NZ_JBIVWS010000005.1, read as the reverse complement.
GGGCGGCACCGTGTGGTGGAGCGCGGGGGCGGCCACCCAGGCGGTGCGGATCCGCGGCACGACGGACCGGAACGCCTCCTCCAGCGCGCCCGGGTTGCAGCCGTAGCCGCCGTACCCGCCGTAGCCGTCGCAACCGCTGTAGTCGCCGTGACCGCCGTGACCGCCATTCGCCTGCCCGGCGTACCCGGCCTGCGCGACGTACCCGGCGTGCGCGGCGAAGAGCGCGCGGTCGGCGCGCAGCGGGAGCAGCCGCTGCGTCCGGTAGTGCAGGCGCAGTACTCCGGAGCGCACGGCGCGCAACGCCTTGGCGCCGATCCGGAGGACCCGCCGGCATCCGGCCGAGGCCTGCCGCAGCGCCCGGTAGGTGCGGTGCAGGCCCAGCCGGAGCAGGCCGTGCCGCAGCCGGACGGGCAACGGGGCGGGGGCGCCGGGGACGCGGTAGCGGCGCAGCTGGGCGCGGGCCCGGCGCAGGAACTCGGCGCGCACGCCGCGCGGCAGGCGGTCGCGCCGGGAGAACACCACCGCCAGATGGTCGGCCATCCGGCGGAACAGCACCGGCCGCCAGCGCGCCAGCTCCGGATCGCTCTCCAGGAACGCGAAGACCCGGTCGTACTGGGCGAAGACGTCGAGGTGGCGTTCGCTGGGCGTGCCCAGGATGGAGCCCCGGCGGCGCTGCCGGTAGTGCACGCAGACCAGGTCCAGGGTCGCGATCGTCTCCGCCCGCATCAGCACCGGGTACGTCCACGGGGTGTCCTCGTACAGGCCCGGCGGGAAGGAGAGGCCGGCGCGTTCCACGAACTCCCGGCGGCAGGTCTTGTTCCAGGCCACCATCAGCAGGTTCAGCAGGCCGGGGCGGTCGGTCAGCCGGAACGGGGCCGGGCCGTCCTCGGTGAGGCGGGCGGCGGCCTGGTTGCGGACGGTCTCGCCGGTCCAGTACGTGCGCGCGTAGTCGTAGACGAGGACGTCCGGGTCGCCGGTCTCCTTCAGCCGGTCGGCGATCGCCCGCAGCGCGCCCGGGGTGAGGGTGTCGTCGCCGTCGAGGAAGACCAGGTAGTCGCCGGTGGCCTGGGACATCCCGGCGTTGCGGGCCGGGCCCAGGCCCTGGTTGGCGGGCAGGTGGACGGGTCTGACGCGCGGGTCGCGGGCGGCGAACTCGTCGATGATGTCGCCGCAGGCGTCCGGCGAGGCGTCGTCGACCGCGATCAGTTCGAGGTCCGGGAACGACTGGGAGAGCACCGACTCCAGGCACGCGTGCAGGTACGCCTGGACCTGGTGGGCGGGGACGATGACACTGAACCTGGGCACGGGACATCCATGGGTCGGCGCGGGCGTTCGGCCCGGGAACGGCCGATGGAGTGACTTGGTTACGCCGCCTGCGGCATTCGGGGGACCACGGCCGCACCCACGACCGGGGGCGGACCGCACCCGGCCCGCCCCCAACACCGCACACACGTCGACTACTTGACCGCGCCCGCCATCACCCCGGACACGAACTGCCGCTGGAACGCGAAGAACACGACCAGCGGGACCACCATCGAGATGAACGCGCCGGGCGCCAGCACGTCGACGTTGTTGCCGAACTGCCGTACCTGCGTCTGCAACGCGACCGTGATCGGCTGGTTCCCCGAGTCGGTGAAGATCAGCGCGACCAGCATGTCGTTCCACACCCACAGGAACTGGAAGATGCCCAGGCTCGCGATGGCCGGCCCGCCCAGCGGCATCACCACCCGGGTGAACAGCCGCAGTTCACCGGCCCCGTCGAGCCGGGCCGCCTCCAGCAGCTCCCGGGGGATCTCGGCGAAGAAGTTCCGCAGCAGGAACACCGCGAACGGCAGCCCGAACCCGACGTGGAACAGGATCACACCGAGCAGCGACCCGAACAGGCCGATGGAGCCGAAGAGTTCGGCGATCGGGATCAGCGCCACCTGCACCGGCACCACCAGCAGCCCGACCACCCCGAGGAACCACCAGTCGCGCCCCGGGAACTCCATCCACGCGAACGCGTAGCCCGCCAGCGAGCCGATGACGACCACCAGGACCGTCGCCGGCACCGTGATCAGCACGGTGTTGACGAGCGAGTCGGTGATGTCGCCGTTGGCCAGCAGGTCGGAGTAGGCGGAGAAGGTGAGCCGCGACGGCTCGCTGAACACCTTCCACCAGCCCTCGGCCGCCATGTCCTCCGGACTGCGCAGCGAGGACAGCAGCAGCCCGATGGTCGGGACCAGCCAGAACAGTCCTACGACGATCAGGGCCACCCGCACCAGACCGCCGCTGACGCCTCCGGCGAGCCGGGAGCCCAGCGACCGCCGGGGTTTCGTGAACGACTCCGCGCTCATCGCCGCACCTCCCGCCGCAGCCGCCGTACGTTGAACCACATCACCGGGATGACGAGCAGCAGCAGGAACACCGAGATCGCGCTCGCGATGCCCGGCTGGTCCTCGGAGAAGCCCTTGCGGTACAGCTCCAGTGCGAGGACGTTGGCGTCGTCCTGCGAGGACCCGGGCGCGATGATGAAGACCAGGTCGAAGATCTTCAGCACGTTGATCATCAGGGTGACGGTGACGACGGCGAGGACCGGCGCCAGCATCGGCACGGTGATCCGGCGGAACACCTGCCACTCGTTGGCGCCGTCCACCCGCGCCGCCTCCAGCAGCTCCCGCGGCACCCCCGCGAGCCCCGCCGCGATCAGCACCATCGCGAACCCGGCCCACATCCACACGTACGAGCCGATGATGGCCGGGGTGACCAGGGACGGGCCGAGCCAGTCCAGGCCGTTGTACGGCTCCTTGAAGTTGTCGGCGGGCAGCCGCAGTTGAGCCCCGTCGGCGGCGGCGGGCAGCGTGAAGGTGCCGTCGTCGGCGGCGGTCGTGGACGCCACGACCTTCCCGTCCTTCACGGCCTCGATCTTCATCCCGGCGTACCCGAGTTCGCCGCCGTCGACCTCGTTGAGGGTGCCGACGCCCTTGCCGCGGGTGAAGTCCTGCCAGGTGGTGCCGGTGACCTTCGCCGGGTCGGTCCTCGGCGCCGCGGCCGTCCCGGCGCCGTCCGGCATCTGGTCGGGCGCGACCCCGACGAGCGGCAGCGCGACCGGCGTACCGGCCTCGACGGCCTCCTTGGTGACGAACGCGCCGCCGCCCGCCGCCTCCAGCGGCGACTCGCGGCCCGGGTGCGCCTTCGGGAACGCCGACGCCTGCGCGAAGGTGTCGTGCACCCCGACCCACACCGCGTTGGCGACGCCCTTCTCCGGGTCCTGGTCGTACACCAGGCGGAAGATGATGCCCGCGGCGAGCATCGAGATGGCCATCGGCATGAAGACGACCAGCTTGAATGCCGTGCCCCAGCGCACCCGTTCGGTCAGTACGGCGAAGACCAGCCCGAGCGCGGTGGCGACCGTGGGCGCGAACACGACCCAGATGATGTTGTTCTTCAGCGCCGTGCGGATGCCGTCGTCGGTGAACAGGGCCTGGTAGTTGTCGAATCCGGCGAAGCCGTCGCCGGACTGGTCGTAGAAGGAGCGGATGACCGAGTACCCGATCGGGTAGACCACGAGCGCGCCGAGCAGCACCAGGGCGGGCAGCAGGAACAGCACCGCCACGGCCCTGCGCGTACCGGTCACGCTCTTGCGCGAGGTGGGAGCGGAGGGGCCCGGTGGGGCCCCCGCCGCCGCGGTCGACGCCATCGCGTCAGTCCCCGTAGGCGGCCGCCGCGTCCGCCTCCAGCTTCCGCTGGGTGCCGGCGACGTCCTTCGGATCGCTCAGGAAGTCCTGGAGCGCCTTCCACTCGCCCTTGCCGGGCGTGCCGCCGAACGCCTGCGGCGCCTGGTCGGACATGTCGAAGCGGAAGTCGTCACCGGCCGCGATCAGCGCCTCGGCCATCTTGCGCTGCACGTCGTTGGGGTACGCCGACGCGTCCACGTTCTTGTTCGGCGAGAGGTACCCGCCCAGTTTCGCCTGCACCGTCGCCGCGTCCGGCGAGGCCAGGAAGGTGGCCAGGGCCTGCGCCGCCTCCGAGTCCTCCAGGATCACGGCCGCGTCGCCGCCGGAGACCACGGGCGCGCTGTCGCCCACGGCCGGGAACGGGAACACCTTGGCGTCGGTGCCGACCTCCGCCTTGGTCTGCGTGATGTTGACCTGCGCGAAGTCGCCCTCGTAGACCATGCCGGCCTTGGGCTGGTCGCCGCCGGTGAAGGTCTGCGTCACGGAGGCGGGGAAGTCCGTCTGGAGGGCGCCGCTCGCGACGTAGTCCTTCTTCCCCCAGATCTCGGCGAGGGTGGTCAGCGCCTCCTTCACCGACGGGTCCGTCCACTTGATCTCGTGCTGCGCCAGCTGGTCGTACTTCTCCGGACCCGCCTGCGAGAGGTAGACGTTCTCGAACCAGTCGGTGAGGGTCCAGCCTTCGGCGCCGCCGACGGAGAACGGGGTGACCCCGGAGTCGTAGACCATCTGCGCGGTGTCGAGGAGTTCGTCCCAGGTCTTGGGCTCGGCCGCGCCCGCGTTCTCGAAGACCTGCGCGTTGTACCAGATCAGCGACTTGTTGGCGGCCTTGTAGTAGACGCCGTACTGCTTGTCGCCGACCTTGCCGATGTCCTGCCAGCCCTGGGAGTAGTTCTCCGCCAGCTCCTTGAGCGCCTCGGCGCCCAGCGGCTTGGCCCAGCCCTTGTCGACGGCCTGCTTGATGGCGCCGGGCTGCGGGAGCATCGCGATGTCCGGCGGAGCGCCGCCCGCGATCTTCGACCCGAGGAAGTTGATGATCGGGTCCTGGGCGGGCACGAAGGTCACCTTGGCGCCGGTGCGCTTCTCGAACTCCGCCAGGACCTGCTTGAAGTTCTTCTGCTCGTCCCCGGTCCAGACCGCGGCGACCTCCAGGGTCTCGCCGTCCAGCTTCGGGAGGGTGACGGTGGCCGCCGTCTCCTCGGGGTTCTTGTCCGCGCCGCCCTCGTCGTTGTCGTCGTCGCCCCCGCACGCGGTGAGCGAGAAGGCGAGGGCTCCCGCGACGACGGCCGCGGCGGCTCGTGCGGCTCGTGCGGTTCTGCGGGTCCGTGTCCGTGCCCGGTTGGTGCCGGTGGTGCTGCTCGTGCGCATCCCTGCCCCGTCCTTCGACCTCGTTCGTCGAACGTCGTGCGCTGTCCCGTGCGCTCTGGTGTACGCCAGGGGGGTGAGGGCGGCAAGAGCGCGTCCCGCGCGGGGCGGGGGATCGTGACCGCGTCGTGACTGTCTGGAGCACCCGAAGTGCCCGGAGTGGACGGACGGCCGTCGGTGAGGTTTTCTGAGGTGCCCTCGACCCGCTGGCGGCGGATGGAGGACATTCTGGTGCTCCGATTGGGGGCCGGGACGGCTGCTGGGCCGCGCGACTCGCGTCCGAGGCGGGGCGGCTGGCAGGGTTTTCGAGTGGGTGGTTCGCAAGCTTTTGGCCGTGACATGCCTTGTAAGGCGCCCATCAGCGGTTACTTCGAATGCGCTGTCCTGTGGGGCGACAGGCGATACTCGTCCTGTGGACTGGGTGGAGCAAGCTCGTGCGGCGGAACGGCTTCAACAACGGGACATGGCGATCACACTGGTAAGCGCCCATGCCGAGTGCTTCTCCGACGATCCGGACATGCACGGCAAACATCTGTGGCACATGGATCTGCCGGCCCGGGCGGAACGGATTCCAGAACTTACGGAGCGCGCCCTCACGGATAACCACGCACGTCGAAGACTGAACAGATCGCTTCGAGAGCGGGCATGGAGGGGCGGTGCTCGTGGTCGCGGACCAGGCGCCGGTGGAGTATCAGGATCCCGTAGGTCTGCTCGACCCTCCACCGCTTCGGCTGCGGCACGAACCCTTGACCTGTGGGTTGCGTTGGACGATCTCGACGTCGATGCCCAGGCCGGCGCCGTGCGTGACGACCTGGTTCTTGAAGCCCTGGTCGACCAGGGCTTTGCGGACGCTTCCGCCGGCGTGCTCGGCGACCTGGTCCAGCAGGGCGACGCCCACGGCGTTGTCGTGGGTGTTCGCGGCGAGGACGACGACCGCGATGACCTGGCCGAGGACGTCCACGGCCAGGCCGCGTTGCGGCCGGGCACCCGCTTGACCGGATCATGGCCACTCGTGGTGGCGGGGACCCCGGCGGCCACGTGGACACTCTGGGTGTCCAGGACCACCAGGGTCGGGTTCTCTCATCGGCGGCGCGTTCACGGACCTGACAACGCAGGAGTTCATGGATGACCTGATCAGTGCCGTCGTCCCGCCAGGCGGCGAAGCAGCAGTAGGTCGCGCTCTTCTGGGGCAGGTCGTGCGGGAGATAGGCCCACCGGCGGCCGGTCCGCCCCTGGTAGAGGATCGCGTTCACGATCTCCCGCATGTCGTAGGCGCCCTGGTGGCCGCTGACCGAGCGGTGCCGGTCCTTCCACGCGGTGATCACCGGCTCGATCAACGACCACTGAGAAGTGCCGTGGTGGGCACCCGCAACCTGCCCCGCGTCATGGCCGGCCTGCGCGACCTCGCCATCGATATCCACCGTCGGGACGGCCACACCGACATCGCCGCAGCCCCCCGCCGCACCGTCCGCGACCACCAGCGGCCCCTCACCGTCCTCGGACTGACCTGACGAACCCGGACGCGGGATCACTTCTCAAAGGATCTGGGGCAGTTGGGCCCGCTGTCCGGCATCGCGAAACCGATCGTCCTGATGGCAGTGTCAGTTCGCTGGGCTCGTCATTTTTTGGCGTTCCGTTCCTTCGAAGAAGAGGTAGCCGTGTGAGGCGATCGCGAACCCGGCCGCCGCTGCCAGCTTCCGCACTGTGCTGTTCTGCTTCTCAGGGGGCAGCTCGTTCAGTTCGGCCACGAACCGCACGAGCTGGGCCTCATTGAACATCGTGTCGCCGTACCGGCTCACCGAACGCATCATGCTGTCTTCGGGCGACGCTTCGCACAGGGACAGGAAGGTCTCCTTCCTGTCCTCATGGGTTTTGGCCATGCGCGCGTGGACCTGGTCCTCCACGTAAATGACAAGGGGCATACGGCTCTCACCTTTCTAGCACTGTCCAGTGTCGGGCAAGAGCGGGGCGGTGCGCTGCCCTGCCCCTGCCCGAGGAGGTGTGTCAGTCTCCTGTGAAGTACAGGTATCCGTGGCATGAAGCCGCCTGCCGCGCCATCTCCATGACGCGGCGGACCACCTGTGTCAGACGCGTCTCAGGAAGGGCGCTCAGCTCGGCCACGAGGCGTTGGCACTGCAGTTCGTTGAACATCGTGTCACCGATCGCCTGCACTCCGTGCAGGACACTGTTCTCGGGTGCCTCGCGGCATAGCAGGAGGAAACTCCCCGTGGGGTCGTCTCCCACCTTTTCTGACACGCGTTCGTGTTGACTGTTCTGCAGGTGGATCTCCAAAGAACTCCCTTTCAGTCATCCAATCGGCTTTTCGACCGGGTACATGGTGCGGACACTTCCCCACTTGTCTTGCGACAGCAGGAACCATGAGGTGGGTTTCTTGCCAGTCTGCTCAGAGGTGAGGCCGATCAGCCGTCCGGCATCGACGACCCGCTCGTAGTGACCGTCGGCGTTGGGACCGACGGGTTTGACGCTCTCGGACATGTAGACCAGTTCGTCGAGATCCACGTCCGCGTCGAACACGCCTTTCTGCCATGTGACCAGTGAGCCGCCTTCCACATGCTTGCTGCGGACGTAGTCCTCCCCGACATCGTCAAGCAGCGGAGGCATGCACATGTCCGCGTCGTCGGCGCTCACCGCGCTCCGTGCAGACGCTGCCTTGGTGGAAACTGTGCAGCTCTTCCGCAGCCCTTCCCTGATCTTGCTCGCGATGCCGGAGACGACGCCTTCGCCGAGCGGCAGAGCCTTCAGCCCCTTCCACGCATCGACGAAGCCGATACCGGTTCGTGCGGAGGCGTCCACCGCTGTGATGGCATCCGCGATGGGTCGGAGGATCTTGCCCGCGAACAGAGTCGCGACGTCCACGGCTGCCCAGGCGCATCCGCTCCAGCTACCGCTCGCACCCCCCGGAGTGACTTTCTGAGCGCACTTGATCCAGCTGCCGAAGAGGATGTCGATCGGATCGACGCCCTCCTGGTACTCGGCGATCGTGATGGTGTGCTCGACCTCGGTGGAGAGTTCCTCGGTCGGGTATTCCCCCAGGTATGTCGTTGCGCTGGAGGGACATGTGGACAGTGAGGCATCCAGGATCTGAGTGGTGCACATGTACAGATCGATGGCTGCCTTGAACGTGATCTTCGCTGTGATGGTGCAGTTACCGGTGTAGAAGAGCTGGTCGATCCAGCCGTCGCAGCCTTCCGTCTTCTTGATGACCTGCGGATCGCCGGTCTTCTCGATGTGGTCGACGACGTAGAACATGCCGCCGATGGGTGCACCGGACCCGTCAACGACTGTGCCGGTGTCGATCTGCTGGGCCTTCTCAGCCTTTTCGGCCGCGTCGGCCGCCTGCTGGGCGGAGTCGGCGTACGCCTGGGCGTCCTTGGCCGCTTCCTCGGCCGCCGCGGCTTCGGCGGCGGCGTGGTCGGCTGCCTCCCGGGCGTCCTCGGCGGCTTCTTCCGCCTCGGCCGCCGCGGCACGGGCGGCCTCCGCGTCGAGGGCAGCCGCGTCGGCGGAGTCCCGGGCGTCGGCCGCGTATCCCTCGGCGCGTCCGGCCGCCGCGTCGGCCGCCGTCGCGTCCTCGGTGGCCTGTCGGTCGTACTCGATGGTGCGGGCGAGGGATTGTGCCGCCTGGGAGGCGTACGAGGCCGCCTCGGCGGCGTAACCGAGCGCCTGCTGAGCAGACTTGCGGGCGTCGGCCGCGTAACCGGCGGCCTCGGCGGCCAGGGTGTAGGCCGCCTTCGCGTCGCCGGTGGCCGCGTTGGCCACGCTCTGCGCCTGGGCCGCTTCCTCCGCGGCGTTCTTGGCGTGGGCCTCGGCGACGGCCAGTTGCTGTTCGGCGATCGTCTTGGAGGACTGTCCGGTCAGGACGGCCAGTCCGGCGGCCGAGTCGGTGGTGATGTACGGCGAACCGAGCTGGATGGCGTCATTGGCCGGGTCTGCGACCTGGGCCGCCGCGTTGCCGGCGTCGGCGGCTGCCTGCGCGGTGGTGTAGGCGTGTCCGGCGGCCTCGTTGGACCCCTTGATCGCCGTGGCCGCCTCGGCCTTGGCGGCGTCCGCCTGCGCCTTGGCGTCGGCGGCGTGCCGCTCGGCCTCGTCGGCGAGCTCGACCGCCGTGCGGGCGGCCGTGGCCGCCACCTTGGACGCCGCAATGGCGTCCGCCGCGGCGCTGGTCGCGGTACGCACCGCCGCGTCGGCCCTCAGTTTCGCGGCCTGAGCCGCGTCGGCGTCGGCGCGGGCCCGGGTGGCGGCGGCTTCGGCGCGGGTGGCCGCGGCGTCGGCGTCGGCCGCCGCCTGGGTCGCCTTGTCCGCCTCGGAGCGGGCGGAGGCGGCCGCCGCTTCCGCGTCGTCGGCCGCGGCGTCGGCGGTGTCGGCCGCCTGCCGCGCCTCCTGGGCGTTGTCCTCCGATTCCGAGGCCTGCGCGTAGGCCTCCTTGGCGTCGGCCTTGGCGCGGGCCGCGTCGGCCTTCTGCTCGGCGTCCCAGGCGTCGTCGCGCAGTTCCTTGGCCCTGTCGCGCGCGGTCTCGGCGCCCTTGCGTTTCTCCGACGCGGTGGCGTCGGCGGCCTCGGCCCGCTGCTTGGCGTCCTGTGCCTGTGAGTTGTACTCCTCGGCGTTGGCCCGGTGTTCGGCGGCCTCGGCCTGCTTCTGCGCGGCTGTCTCCTTCTCCGCCTTGGCGGTGGCCTCCTCCTTCTCCGCGTCCAGCCGCTTGGCGTGCGCATCGGCCGCGGCGGCCTTCGCGTCGGCCTCGGCTTCCTGGGTCTCGGCCAGCTTGGCCTTGGCCGTGTCCCGGGCCTTGCGGGCGGTCTCCGCCTGCGCGGCGGCTCCCTCGGCGGCGGCCTTGGCCTGTTCCTTGGCGGCCTCGGCGGCGGCGGTGCGGAACGCCGCCTGCGACTCGGCGGCCTGGGTCACCGCGCGGGCCGTGATGGTCGCGCTGTCCGCGGCGGCGGCCTTGGTGGCCGCCAACGCGGTCTCACCGGCCTTGACCATCGCGTTCAGCGCGGCGGCCGAGGCTTTGGTCACCTGCGCTTTCTGCTGCCCGACGAGCAGCGCCCGGCCCCGCGGGACACCGTCACGGTCGGCGATGTCGTACGCCGCCTGCAAGGACTGGTCGGTCTCGGTGGCCGCGACACTCGCCGCCTGCGCCTGCCTCTGAATCACGGAGAGCTGAACCGCCGCCATGGCCCTGGCCTGCGCCATGCCCGTGGCCGCCTTGCTGAACTGGTCCGACGTCGGATAGTCCAAGTCGTCCGTGCCGTTGTGACCGTCGGGCACCAGGTCGAACTTCTGAGGATCGGTGTCGTTGCACGTCCACATCCAGGCGTCCTGGCTGTTGGCGTACGTGTGCATGTCCAGGCACTTGCCGGTGCCCTTGTTCTTCAGCGTGGTCGTGGCGTGGGCGGTGTACTCCCACTGCTGGGCGCCACTCTGGTTGCACGTCCACTGCTGGACGACGGTGCCGTTGGCGGTGCCGGAGCTCTTGACGTCCAGGCACTTGTCGGAGTTGACGTTGACCAGGGCGTTGCCGTCGATCCGCCAGTCCTGGTTGGCACCGCCGTTGCAGGTGTACATCTGCACGACCGCGCCGTCGGCCTTGGAGTTGCCGCCCACTTCCAGGCACTTGTCGGACGCCGCGTGGATGTGCACGATCAGCGGACTGTCACCGATCCAGCCGGGCCCACCGGCCGACCAGTAGTCCTGCCAGCGGGTGAGGTGGTCGGCGACCCAGGACTGGCCCAGCATCTCCCCCAGCGCTTTCGCGCCCGCGGCCAGCGCCTTGGTGGCGTCCCGGTTGGCGTCGATGATCTCGTTGCGCTGACCGGCCTGCGCGGTGATCTCCTGCTGCCACTCCGCGGAGGCGGTTGCCACCTCCTGGCCCAGCACCTTGGCCGGATCGATGGGATTGGTCCAGGTGCAGGCCGCGAACCGGGTCTTCAGATCCTCGACCGCGATGCGGAACTCGGGGCTGTCCGGGTCCGGAGCGGTGCTCGGGAAGCCGCCGGCGGACAGGAACATGCGGGCGTCGTCCGCGCGCATGTCTCCTCCGAAGACGCCGGCGATCAGGGCGTCGAAGGCATGCTCCTGCTCGATGGCCAGTTCCCACTCGTCGTTCGACATCGACGGGTCGTACACGGCGTCCCCGTACAGCGGGGTGCCCAGGTCCGTGACCGCCTTGATGGTGGCCTCGTCAGCCTGGGCGGAAGGATCTTCATAGAGGTCGGATTCCGACCTCCACCACTGCTCGCCCAGCCACTTCGAGTATCCGACCTGCCCGAAGTACGTCGGGCCGTCATCGGACACACCGGGCGGCCAGTAGAAGTCGACGTAGCTCTTGAATCCGCCGGGGAAGGACAGGGGGGGACAGCACGTCCTCCCAGGCCTCCAGCCGCGGATCCAGCGTCGCCATCTCCTGGTCGATCAGCTCCCGGTCCTTGACGTACGCGGCAGCCAGCGGCGTGTCGGTCCAGTACTCGCGGTTCGCCGTGACACGGAGCTGCTCGGGGCTCTGGTTCAGGCCGGCCTGCGCGAGAGCGCTCATCTCGGAACCGCCGACCCGCAGCGCGTCGGCCATCAAGCACTGGTCCTGCCGCAACTGCTCGGCGGCCTCGGCGTCGAAACCGTCGTAACTGTCGGCGACCAGGCCGCTGTCGGGCAGTCGGCCCGCGGCCGGGGACTCGGGGCCGAGCAGTCCCGCGAGCACCGCGCCGACGGCCAGCAGGGGGATGAGCGAACCCGACAGGAACCGCCGGGAACGGGTGGACCTGCCTCTGCCGGACGGACCGCCGGGCGATCTGTCGGGCGATCTGTCGGGCGATCTGGTGGAGCGTCTGAAACGCACGGATGAGTCCTTCCGTCGCTGATGGAAGCGGCCGGGAAGGCCCCGCTCGGATACGGAAAGCCGTCCGTCGGTGCCCGTCGAGGCGCGCCCTGACGGCGTGTCCCCCGGCGCGACGAAGCCCCCACTTTCGTGTCGGCGCCCCCCCTGCCGCCCTTCAGTCGCGCACCGGCCCGGTGGTCGGCCCGGCCGGGCGCGGCGGCCCATTCACGCACGGCCCAAGATCGGCCCACAAGATCCGCGACGCGGCTTGACTGAAAACGAAGCCGCCGGCCAACAACGCGGAAGATGTGAGTAACCCGTGAGTCACCTGTGGTGACGTCCCGTCTACAGCAACGACGGCACCTCCGCCGCCGACACCTCCCGGGCCGCCCGTTCCAGCGCGCTGGCGAGCAGGGCCAGGTCGGTGGGGCCGTTGCCCAGTTCGCGGACGGGGCGGCGGGCCGGGGGGTCGCCCATGCGGTGCCAGTCCAGGGGGACGACCGTGGGGCGCAGGGTCGCCGTGCGGGGGATGCGGCCGGTGACCCGGCCGCCCTGGAAGGCGACGGTACGGCCGTCCGGGCCCGTCAAGTGGCCGCGTCCGGGCGCCGGTTCGTCCGGGCCGGGGACGGGGGCGTCGAGGGTCACGCGGAGCGTGGCCCGCAGGGCCGGTTCCGTCTGGGCCGTACGGCCGCCGGGGCCGGTCGCGGCCACCAGGTGGACGCCGAGCCGCTCGCCGTCCCGTGCGACCGCCTCCAGTGCCCGCATCACCGACCCCGCCGCGGGCCGGCCGGGCGACCCCAGCGGGGGCGTGACCAGCGCGTCCAGGTCGTCGACGACCACGACCAGGCGGGGCAGCGGCGGCGCCGGTTCCGCCTGCCGGCGGGACGCGGCCGGGCGGAGCCGGATCGTCGTGCTGGGCGGGGTGTCCAGGTCGGCGGCGCCCGCGCCGGACGTACCCGTGCTCCGGGACACCGCCGTTCCCGCCGTCCGCTGGGCGACCATCCGGCCGGACACCTCACGGCCGGTGTGCCACTCCGTGAAGTGGGACCGGCCGAGCAGCTCGGCGCGCCGCTTCAGCTCCGCGCTCAACGACTGGGCGAACTCCCGCATCCGTATGGGGTCGTTGGCCGTGAGGTGGGTGGTCACGTGGGGCACGTCCGTGCAGACCCGCAGGCCCTCGCCGGGGCCCTGCTCCGCGCTGGTACCGTCCCGGCCGTCCATCAGCACGACGCCGAGGCGGTCGGGGCGCTCGGCGGAGGCCAGCGAGGCGACCAGCGCCCGCAGCAGCTCCGTACGGCCGCTGCCGGGCGGGCCCTCGATCAGCAGGTGCGGTCCGTCGGCCGCGAGGTCCACGCCGACCGGGCCGCGCGGTCCGGCGCCCAGCACGCCGTGCGCCCGGCCGCCGAGGGACTGGGGGTCGTCGGCCGCGTCCGCCCAGCGGGCCATCAGGGACGCCGGGGTGGCGCGGGCCAGGCCCAGTTCGTCGAGGAGGCGGGCGGCCTGGGGGAGCGGTGCCGACACGCGCGCGTGCCGCTCGCCCGAGCCGCCCTCGGGGCGGAGCGGGGCCAGGGCCCGCGCGAACCGCTCCGCCCACGGCAGGGAGACCGCGTCCACCGTGGCGAGGGTGCCGTGGCCGACCGGGCCGGCCGGGGCCGCGCCCTCGGGGGCGACGCGCAGCAGCCGCAGGGTCGTCGCCACGTCCCCGCTGAGCAGCGCGACGGCCCCGCAGCGCCGGAACACCGGCGCCACCGCGCAGGCCGCCTCGTACGTCCGCGTCACCGGGGAGGCGGGGGACGCGGCGGGTGTCTCCGCCAGGCACACCACATGGATGCCGGCCCGCGGTCCCTCCAGGGCGAGCCGCTCCACCGCCTCGTGCACGTCCGCGCTCGGCAGGCCGCCGTCCACGACGACCACGGTGAACGGGCCGGGGGCGGCCGGGGCCTCGCCCGTGTCGTCCGGGTGGGCCCAGGCGGGGCGCCGGTCCGGGGCCGCCGCCGCCCGTACGGGGCCGGTGGCCGTCCGGGTGTCCGTCAGGTGGTCCTCCAGGCGGCGCACCAGCTCCTGGGCGCGGGCCGCGGCCTGGTCGTGGTCGAGGGCGAGCAGCAGGCGGCAGTCCTGTCCGTGCCCCGGACGCAGATGCGGCAGCCAGCCCAGCCAGGCCCACTCCGCGGTGCGCCGCGGCAGCGGACGCCCGCGGTCCGCGCTGATCAGCACGATTTCCAGCGTGTCGGGGGAGTGCAGCGCGGCGAGCTGGGCCAGCACCGCGCGGGCGAGTCCGGCCAGCCGCTCGCGCGGTCCGGCCAGCCCGAGCGCCCCGGCCTCGCGCAGCCCGGCGGTCACCGGCACCGCGGGCAGCGGGGCCGCGCCGCCCGGGGCCACCCGGTCGGCCGTGCCGAGCCGCACGGTGAGCGCCTCCGGGTGCCCCGGCCCGCGCTCCCACAGCCGGGGGCCCGGCCCCAGCGCCGTCAGCAGCAGGGCGGCGGGGTCCGGCCACGTCTCCGGCGCGGGGGCGGGAGCGGGGGACGGTACGGCGGGCAGGCCGGCCGGCGGTGCGTCGTACGGTTCGGTCCCGGCCGCCGGCGGCTCGCCGCGTCCGCCGGCCAGCCGCCGGGCCCAGGCCGTGAGCCCGCCGCGCCGCCGCATGCCCGGCGGTACGTCGGTGCCGCGCAGCGGCGTTCCCTTGCGGCCGCTGCCGGCCTCGCCCCCGAAGGCGGCGGCGTCATGGGGGCCGGTGCCCGGCCGTCCCCCGTGGGCGGCGCCGGAGGTGTCGGCCCGTACCGCCGCGGGGGCCGGGGCGTCGCCGCCGTGGCTCTCGGCGCGCGGGGCGCCGCCCTGCTCCGGGACCAGGGGTTCGGCGGCACGGTGGTTCGGTCCCTGTCCTCGTCCCGGTCCCCGGCGTCCGGGTCCGTCGACGCTCATCGTGCCGTGCGTGCCGTGGGTGTACCCGGTGGCCCGGCCCGGCCCGGCCGGCCCGCCCGCCGTACCGTCGCTCCCGCGCGTGTCCACCGCGTCCGCCGCGTCGGCCACGCGCGCGTGCGCCGCGAGGTGCTCGTCGGCCACCCCGCTGCCGGTCACGCCGCTGCCGGCCACCCCGCTCCCGGTCACGTCACCGCCGGCCGCGCCGCCTCCGGTCGCGGCACCACCTGCCGAGCCACCGCCGGCCACGCCACTACCAGCCACGCCGCCTCCGGTCGCGCCGCCTCCGGTCGCGCGCCTGCCGCCCGCCGCACCACCGCCCGCCGCACCGCCGCCCGCCGCCGTGTCCCCACCGCCCGCGCCCGTGCCGCCGCCCGTCGCGTACGTACCGCCAGGAGCCGGCCGAACACCGCCGGAAGCCCCAGGAGCCCCAGGAGTACCAGCACCCCCGCCCGCCTCACCGCCCCCGCCGGCCCGTCCGGCCCGTACCCGAACCCGCACGCACCCCTCCCCGTCGGGTGCCGTCTCCACCCGTGCCGCCGCCACCGGCGCGGGCGCCAGCCGCAGGGCCGACTCGCCGATCCGCAGCAGCGCCCCCGCCGGGAAGCGCACCGCGCGGTCGCCCACGCGCGTGCCGTCCAGGGTGGTGCCGTTGGTGGAGCCGAGGTCGGCGACCGCGACCCGGCCGTCGGCCGCGACGGTCACCGCGCAGTGGGTCCGGGAGACGTCCGGGTCGTCGAGCGCCACGTCGGCGTCGGCGGAGCGTCCGATGCGGATCTGTCCGCCGTGCAGCAGGTGGACGCCGCCCGCGTCGGGGCCCGCGACCACGTGGAGCTGGGCCGGGGCGTCGGCCGACTCGGGATGCGGCTCGGGGTCGCCGGGGGCGCCGAGGAACAGCACCGCGCCGTCGACCAGCGGCGGCTCGCCCAGGGTGCAGCGCTGGGCGTCCAGGCGGCGCTCACCGGCGTACAGCACCACGGGCCCGGAACCGGAACCTGAGCCCGCACCGGACGCACCGGTGCCGTCCCCGCCCGGGACCGCCGAGGCCAGCGCCGGCGCCACCGTGGCGAGGGCGGTGCCGGCGGGTGCCGTGACCAGCACGTCGCAGCGCGCGGGGAGGCCGGGCGCCGTGGGGGAGGACGGGCCCAGCGGGTCTACGACGGTCAGCCGGATCTGCATCGCCGTCAGCGGTCCCTTCTGCGCGGGCGCCCGCGCAGCCGGGGGGACGAAGCCGCCCCGCGGTCCCCCACCACGGATGTCACCACGGACTTCCCCCACCCGCCGCACGCGCACGTCGGCCAGTACTGCACGCATCCTCGCACCTGCCACTGACAACGCGCCCGGCCCCGGCTGTCAAATGATCTTGATTGGTCGGCTCTGCCCTTAAAAATGCCTGACCAGTGATCTCAAGATGATCGTTTGAATACCGCTTGAGATCGGTCACGTTCGCGTCCGGCAACCGGGGGAGCGGATCCCGCGTCTTTCCTTCGAACATCTTCCGGCACGTTCCGGGACGGCCGCGGCTTCCGGAAGCAGCACAGCCGAACGACAGCCCGGTGCTGTACTCCTCGGCACTACAGTGGTCCGGACAGTGGGTCGGAACAGCCAGCAAGCAACAGGGAGCGCATGACGTGCGGCCGGTAGGCAGCAAGTACCTCCTGGAGGAGCCGCTCGGACGCGGTGCCACCGGCACCGTCTGGCGAGCCCGCCAGCGGGAGACCGCGGGCGCCGAGGCGGCCGTGCCCGGACAGCCCGGCGAGACCGTCGCGATCAAGGTCCTCAAGGAGGAGCTCGCGAACGACGCCGACGTCGTGATGCGCTTCCTGCGGGAGCGCTCCGTCCTGCTCCGGCTCACCCACCCCAACATCGTCCGGGTCCGCGACCTGGTCGTCGAGGGCGATCTCCTCGCCCTGGTCATGGACCTCGTCGACGGCCCCGACCTGCACCGCTACCTGCGGGAGAACGGCCCCTTCAGCCCCGTCGCCGCGGCCCTGCTCACCGCCCAGATCGCCGACGCGCTCGCCGCCAGCCACGCCGACGGCGTGGTCCACCGCGACCTGAAACCGGCCAACGTGCTGCTCAAGCAGGACGACGGCCGGCTGCACCCGATGCTGACCGACTTCGGCATCGCCCGCCTCGCGGACTCGCCCGGCCTCACCCGTACCCACGAGTTCGTCGGCACGCCCGCGTACATCGCGCCGGAGTCCGCCGAGGGCCGCCCGCAGACCTCCGCCGTCGACATCTACGGCGCCGGCATCCTGCTGTACGAGCTGGTCACCGGCCGCCCGCCGTTCTCCGGCGGCTCCGCGCTCGAAGTACTGCACCAGCACCTGAGCGCCGAGCCCCGCCGCCCGTCCACCGTCCCCGACCCCCTGTGGACGGTCATCGAGCGCTGCCTGCGCAAGAACCCCGACGAACGCCCCAGCGCCGAGAACCTGGCGCGCGGCCTGCGCGTCGTCGCCGAGGGCATCGGCGTGCACGCCAACTCCGCGCAGATCGGCGCCGCCGAGAACGTCGGCGCGCTCCTCGTCCCCGACCCGGCGCCCGCGTCCGTCCCGGACACCCCCGGCGCCGCCGACCCGACGCAGGTGCTCCCGCAGAACCCGGGCGGCGTGTACGACCCCAACGGCGCCACCAGCGTCCTGCCGCACACCGGCCCGGCCGGCGCCGCCGACCCCACCGCCGTGCTCCCGCACACCGGCGGCCCCGCCGGCGCGGCGGATCCGACGGCCGTCATGCCGCCCGTACCGCCGGGCCCGCCCGGCCAGTCCCCCCAGGGACAGAACCCGGACGACCCGCACCCCTGGCAGAACCAGCTGCGCGCCGCCCGCGACCGCAACGAGCAGACGCAGGTGCAGTACCTCGACCCGAACGAGGACCCGCTGCGCCGCCGCCCCCAGCGCCAGGTCGCCCGCCCCCCGCAAGAACCCCGGCGCCAGCCCCCGCAGCCCCCGCAGGGTTACGGCCGCCAGCAGCAGCCGCAGCAGCCGCAGCGGCGGTACGCCACCCCCCAGCCGCAGCAGCCCGCGCCGCCCCCGCAGCCCGCGCCGCAGCGGTACGCCCCGCCGCCCGCGCCCGAGCCGCAGCGCCCCCGGCGCGAGCCCCGGCAGCGCAGCGCCAACCCGATGCGCATCCCCGGCCTCGGCTGCCTCAAGGGCTGCCTGGTCACGATCGTCGTGCTGTTCGTGGCCGGCTGGCTGATCTGGGAGCTGAGCCCGCTCCAGGACTGGATCGGCACGGGCAAGGGCTACTGGGAGCAGCTCACCGACTGGGTCGGCACCGCCACCGACTGGATCGGGGACCTGGGCAGCGGCTCCGGCGACTCCGGCGGCACCGGCTGACCGCCGTTCCGCCCGCTGTACGGCGGGTTCGGCGATTTGTCGACATCCCACGGGTGTTTTCCGCCTCGGAGGTGAAGGCCGGCTCCACGGACGCGTAGCTTTGTCGGCAACACGCGTCGGTAGGAGCAGTCTTGGCACGGAAGATCGGCAGCCGGTACACCGCCCACCAGATCCTCGGTCGGGGCAGCGCCGGCACGGTGTGGCTGGGCGAGGGCCCCGAGGGACCCGTCGCGATCAAGCTGCTGCGCGAGGACCTCGCGTCCGACCAGGAGCTGGTCGGCCGCTTCGTGCAGGAGCGCACCGCCCTGCTCGGCCTGGAGCACCCGCACGTCGTCTCCGTGCGCGACCTGGTCGTCGACGGCAACGACCTCGCCCTCGTCATGGACCTGGTCCGCGGCACCGACCTGCGCACCCGGCTCGACCGCGAGCGGCGGCTGCCCCCCGAGGCCGCGGTGGCGATCACCGCAGACGTCGCCGACGGGCTGGCCGCCGCGCACGCCGCCGGGGTCGTGCACCGCGACGTGAAACCGGAGAACGTCCTCCTCGACATGCAGGGCCCGCTCGGCCCCGGCGGCTCGCACCGCGCGCTGCTCACCGACTTCGGTGTGGCCAAGCTCATCGACACCCCGCGCCGCACCCGCGCCACGAAGATCATCGGCACCCCCGACTACCTCGCCCCGGAGATCGTCGAGGGCCTCCCGCCGCGCGCCTCGGTCGACATCTACGCCCTGGCCACGGTCCTGTACGAGTTGCTGGCCGGGTTCACGCCGTTCGGCGGCGGCCACCCCGGCGCCGTACTGCGCCGCCACGTCACCGAGACCGTCGTCCCGCTGCCCGGCATCCCCGACGAGCTGTGGCAGCTGCTGGTGCAGTGCCTGGCCAAGGCACCGGCCTCCCGGCTGCGCGCCTCCGAACTGGGCGCCCGGCTGCGCGAGCTGCTGCCGATGCTGGCCGGCATGCCCCCGCTCGACGTGGACGACTCCGGCGGGGAGCAGCCGGAGGACGCCGCCGACGCCGACCGGGAGCCGTCCGCCGGGACCGGGGCGGGACGGGACGGCGACGAGGTCCGGCGGCGCGGCGCGGTCTCGCTGGTGCCCGGCGCCAAGCCCGCCGACTCCAACCGGGACACCCACACGTCCATGCGCGTCCCCGCCCCCGACGAGCTGGCCGGCCCGGCCCACGGCACCGCCCGCGCCCCGCGCACGCCGGGCGCCCGCCGGCCCGGCTCGGCGCGCAACCGGGCCGCCGCCCGCCGCCGCCGGGCCGCGGTCGGCGCGGGCGCCGTGGCGCTGCTGGCGGCCATCGGCGTCGGCACCTGGCTGGCCACCAGCGGTGACGATTCCGACGCGGGCCCCCAGGACACGCGGAACTCTGCCCCGGAGACCCCGTAGCGGCGGCGTCCGTACGGCCCGGCGTGGGCCGCCCGGCGGAGCCGTTACGCTGGAGGCGTGGCAGTCGTCGATGTATCCGAAGAGCTGAAGTCCCTCTCCTCGACCATGGAGTCGATCGAGGCCGTCCTGGACCTCGACAAGCTGAGGGCAGACATCGCCGTGCTCGAGGAGCAGGCGGCAGCGCCCTCCCTGTGGGACGACCCGGAGGCGGCGCAGAAGATCACCAGCAAGCTCTCCCACCTCCAGGCCGAGGTCAGGAAGGCGGAGGCGCTGCGCGGCCGGATCGACGACCTCGCGGTCCTCTTCGAGATGGCCGAGGAGGAGGACGACCCGGACACCCGCGCCGAGGCCGAGACGGAGCTGGCCTCCGTCCGCAAGGCCCTCGACGAGATGGAGGTCCGCACGCTGCTCTCCGGCGAGTACGACTCCCGTGAGGCGCTGGTCAACATCCGCGCCGAGGCGGGCGGCGTGGACGCCGCGGACTTCGCCGAGAAGCTCCAGCGCATGTACCTGCGCTGGGCCGAGCAGCACGGCTACAAGACCGAGATCTACGAGACGTCGTACGCGGAGGAGGCCGGCATCAAGTCGACCACCTTCGCCGTGCAGGTGCCGTACGCCTACGGGACGCTCTCCGTGGAGCAGGGCACGCACCGGCTGGTGCGGATCTCGCCCTTCGACAACCAGGGCCGCCGCCAGACCTCGTTCGCGGGCGTCGAGATCCTGCCGGTGGTCGAGCAGACCGACCACATCGAGATCGACGAGTCCGAACTGCGGGTGGACGTCTACCGTTCCTCCGGCCCCGGCGGCCAGGGCGTCAACACCACCGACTCGGCGGTGCGCCTCACCCACCTCCCCACCGGCATCGTGGTCTCCTGCCAGAACGAGCGGTCGCAGATCCAGAACAAGGCGACCGCGATGAACGTCCTCCAGGCCAAGCTCCTGGAGCGGCGCCGCCAGGAGGAGCAGGCCAAGATGGACGCCCTCAAGGGCGACGGCGGCAACTCCTGGGGCAACCAGATGCGTTCGTACGTGCTGCACCCCTACCAGATGGTCAAGGACCTGCGCACCGAGTACGAGGTGGGCAACCCCGAGGCCGTGTTCAACGGGGAGATCCAGGGCTTCCTGGAGGCCGGAATTCGCTGGCGCAAGCAGCAGGAGAAGTAACGGCGTCGCACGTACGCCGCTTTGTCGACAAGGCAACTGCCGCCCTCGTGGTGGCAGTTGCCTTTTCTTCGTGGCCGATGTCCGGGTTTTACATCACACTCACAGTCTTTGTATCCGGCATAGGCCCCGTACAGGGACATCGTGTACGCAACGGCCTTGACGTTGCCTTTAAAAATGGGAAAGGTGATGCGCGGCATGCGTGTTTCTGGGGCGCATGTGAACCGGGGGGCTTCACAGAGCAGCTACTCCCGTCGATCACGGCCCCGAGACGCCGCCACACTGACGATTCAGCTACTGGGGGTAGCAACCATATGACGAAGAAGACACGGATTCGTGTCGCGCGGCTCGCGGCCGGCGCCATCATCGCCGCCGGCGCCTCGCTGACCGCGGCGGGTGCCGCCTCGGCGACCGGTATCGGTGTCGAGATCGGCCTGGGCGTCACGGAAGAGACGCCGGATCCGACTCCGACCCCGAGCGACACGCCTCCGACCGAGATCCCCAGCGAGGACCCCACGACGGAGCAGCCGCCCACGTCGGAGCCTCCGACCGAGGAGCCGCCCACCGAGGACCCCACCGAGGACCCGACCGACCCGGGCACCACCGACCCGGTCGAGCCCAGTGACGACCCGAGCGAGGGCACGGGCAACGGCGGCGGCAACGGGAACGGGAACGGGAACGGCAACGCCGGCAACGGCAACACCGGTACCGACAACACCGACACCGACGGCGGCAGCAACGACAACGCCGCCCAGGGCGCCGGTACCTCGTCCCTGACCGACACCGGCACGGACACCACCGCCCAGACCTCGGCCCAGGGCAACGGCGAGGAGCTCGCCGAGACCGGTGCCGCCGAGACCACCTTCCTGATCATCGGTGCCGCCACGATGATCGCCGGAGGCATCGGCTTCCGCTTCCTGCCGCGCCTGGCGGCCGGCCGGGGCGCCGCTGCCTGACGGTGACCGCCTGCGTACGGGACGCCGTACGCGCGCAGCACAACGGCCGAGGGGCCCGGAGCGTACGTACGGCGCTCCGGGCCCCTCGGCCGTTGCCGAAGCCTCTGTCAGGCGGTCTGGTGGGCCAGCAGGGCCACCGCCGCCACCAGCACCACGGCCAGCGCGATCAGCGTCATCGGGGTCAGGTTCCCGAAGAAGCTCTCCTGCTGCAGCCGCTCACGGTTCGCCCGGCACACCGGGCAGCGGCCCTCGCTCACGGGCGCCGCGCAGTTCGCGCACACCAACCGGTCGTACGTCATGCGCTCGCCCTCCTCGCACCGGTGTCCACCTGTACACAACGCTCGCGCCACCGCGGACGTTCCCTTCCACTGTGCCAGGTTCCGCGCGTCGCTGCGCGCGGTCCCGCCGGGGACGGTGTACGGACCCGGCGCGGACGCCCGCCCGGATCACGCCCGCGGCGCGCGCGGGTAACGCGGACATAACGCGCAAGCATGACGCAACCCCGACCGGTGACTGCGGTCCCATACCCACTTCGCGTATGGTCACGCTCATCTACCCCCGGCGACCCGTGGTGCATCCGTGATCCGATTCGACAACGTCTCCAAGGCCTACCCCAAACAGAACCGCCCCGCCCTCAGGGACGTCTCCCTGGAAGTGGAGAAGGGCGAGTTCGTCTTCCTGGTGGGGTCCTCCGGCTCCGGTAAGTCCACCTTCCTGCGGCTGGTCCTGCGCGAGGAGCGGGCGAGCCACGGCCAGGTACACGTCCTGGGCAAGGACCTGGCCCGCCTGTCCAACTGGAAGGTGCCGCACATGCGCCGCCAGCTGGGGACGGTCTTCCAGGACTTCCGCCTGCTCCCCAACAAGACGGTCGGCGAGAACGTGGCCTTCGCGCAGGAGGTCATCGGCAAGTCCCGCGGCGAGATCCGCAAGTCCGTGCCCCAGGTGCTCGACCTCGTCGGGCTCGGCGGCAAGGAGGACCGCATGCCGGGCGAGCTGTCCGGTGGTGAGCAGCAGCGCGTGGCCATCGCGCGGGCGTTCGTCAACCGGCCCAAGCTGCTCATCGCCGACGAGCCGACCGGCAACCTCGACCCGCAGACCTCCGTCGGCATCATGAAGCTGCTCGACCGCATCAACCGGACGGGCACCACCGTGATCATGGCGACGCACGACCAGAACATCGTGGACCAGATGCGCAAGCGCGTCATCGAGCTGGAGAAGGGGCGCCTCGTCCGCGACCAGGCGCGCGGTGTCTACGGCTACCAGCACTAGCACGCAGACACGCAGCACGCCCGGCATCCACGGAAAGGCTTAACCAGACGCCATGCGCGCCCAGTTCGTCCTCTCGGAGATCGGTGTAGGTCTCCGCCGCAACCTGACGATGACCTTCGCGGTCATCGTCTCCGTCGCCCTCTCACTGGCCCTGTTCGGCGGTTCGCTGCTGATGAGCGACCAGGTCAACACCATGAAGGGCTACTGGTACGACAAGGTCAACGTCTCCGTCTTCCTCTGCAACAAGAGCGACGCCGAGTCCGACCCCAACTGCGCCAAGGGCGCGGTGACCGAAGACCAGAAGAAGCAGATCCTCGCCGACCTCGACGAGATGTCGGTCGTCCAGGACGTGACGTACGAGTCGCAGGACGAGGCGTACAAGCACTACAAGGAGCAGTTCGGCGACTCCCCGCTGGCCAGCTCCCTGACGCCGGACCAGATGCAGGAGTCGTACCGCATCAAGCTGAAGGACCCGGAGAAGTACCAGGTGATCGCCACCGCCTTCGACGGGCGGGACGGCGTGCAGTCCGTGCAGGACCAGAAGGGCATCCTGGACAACCTCTTCGAACTGCTGAACCTGATGAACCGGGCGGCGCTCGGCGTCATGGTGCTCATGCTGGTCGTGGCCCTGCTGCTGATCGTCAACACGGTGCGCGTCTCCGCCTTCAGCCGCCGCCGCGAGACCGGCATCATGCGGCTGGTCGGCGCCTCCGGCTTCTACATCCAGGCCCCGTTCATCATGGAGGCCGCCGTCGCCGGCGCCATCGGCGGCGCCCTGGCGTGCGTGTTCCTCGTCGTGGGCCGGTACTTCACGATCGACCACGGCATGGCCCTGTCCAACAAGCTGACCCTCATCAACTTCGTGGGCTGGGACGCCGTACTGACCAAGCTGCCGCTCATCATCGCGGCCAGTGTGCTGATGCCGGCGTTGGCCGCGTTCTTCGCGCTGCGCAAGTATCTGAAGGTGTGACACATGCCAAGAGGGCCGTACGGGCAAGCTCCCGTGCGGCCCTCTTGCCGTGTCCTACACTCACCGGCATGTCAGGTCGTGACCGGTTCTGCCCGCCCCGCCGCCTCCGCCGCGGGGCCACCCTGACGTTGGTGTTCGCCGGTGTCCTGGCGGCCGGTGCGGCCACCGGCTCGCTGCCCGAGGCCGACCCGAACGCGGCGGCCGAGGCGGCCCGTACGTCCGCGGGGTCCGGCGGGTCCGCCGCTTCGGCCGCTTCCGCCGCTTCCGCCGTTTCGCGCCGGGAGGTGGCGCGGGCGGCGGCCGAGGCGATGGCCGACGGCAAGTCCCCGGTGGAGGCCGCCGAGCGCGCGGTCAGCCGCAGCGGCGACCGCTGGGGCGCGGTCTACTCCCGGGGCGAGTACGAGGAGTTGGCGGAGGCCCTGGACGGCCGGTACACCGGCGTCGGGATCTCCGCGCGGCGCGGGCGCGACGGTGCCGTCGAGGTGACGAAGGTGCGGTCCGGGTCGCCCGCGGCCCGCGCCGGCGTCCGCGTGGGCGACCGGCTGCGCAGCGTCGACGGCGAGGAGGTCGACGGGCGTCCCGTCACCGAGGTCGTCTCCCTGCTGCGCGGCGACGCCACCGACGCGCCCGCCGGCACCACCGTGCGGCTCGGCCTGGAGCGCGGCACGCGCGCGTGGACCGAGACGGTACGCCGGGCCAGGCTGAGCACCCAGCCGGTGACCGTGCGCCGGCTCGCGAGCGGCGCGAGCGTCGTGCGGATCACCTCCTTCACCAAGGGCGCCGGCGACCAGGTCCGCGCCGCCGTCCGCGACACCCCGGCCGGCACCGGCGTCGTCCTCGACCTGCGCGGCAACTCCGGCGGGCTGGTCGCCGAGGCGGTCACCGCGGCCTCCGCCTTCCTCGACGGCGGCC
This sequence comes from Streptomyces sp. NPDC090994, assembly GCF_044768905.1. NCBI lineage: Bacteria > Bacillati > Actinomycetota > Actinomycetes > Kitasatosporales > Streptomycetaceae > Streptomyces > Streptomyces sp. NPDC090994. Next base: position 412,499 of record NZ_JBIVWS010000005.1, on the reverse strand, counting down.
TGGTCGCCACGTACGACGTCGACGGCGACCAGCGCGCCCTGCACGCCGAGGACGGCGGCGACACCTCCAGACCCCTGGTCGCGCTCGTCGACGGTGGCACGATGAGCGCGGCCGAACTCCTCGCCGGGGCCCTCCAGGACCGCGGCCGGGCGGTCGTCGTGGGCTCCCGCACCTTCGGCAAGGGCTCGGTCCAGATGCCGAGCCGGCTCCCCGACGGCTCGGTGGCCGAACTGACCGTCGGCCACTACCGCACCCCCTCCGGCCGCGGCGTCGACGGCACCGGCATCACCCCCGACCTGGACATCGACCCGGCCCGGCCCACCGCCGTGGACCGGGCGGCGACGCTGCTGGGCGGACTGGGGCGGTAGCGCGTCCGCAGGCTGCCCGGTCACGTAATCGGCTTCCCGCGGACCCCCTCCGTAGTGCGAAAATGGGCGCACTATGAGCAAGGGAATGTACGTACCGAAGGAGTCCCAGCCCAAGCAGGGCGGCGGGGGCGGCGGCAAGGCCCGGGACGGCGAGAAGGGCGGCAAGCGCAAGATCGTCGCCCAGAACAAGAAGGCCCGGCACGACTACGCGATCATCGACACCTACGAGGCCGGAATGGTGCTCACCGGCACCGAGGTCAAGTCGCTGCGCGAGGGACGGACCTCGCTGGCCGACGGGTTCGTCCAGATCGACGGGGGCGAGGCGTGGCTGCACAACGCCCACATCCCCGAGTACCACCAGGGCAGCTGGACCAACCACTCCGCGCGCCGCAAGCGCAAGCTGCTGCTGCACCGGGAGGAGATCGACAAGCTGGAGGCCAAGTCCCAGGAGACCGGGCACACGATCGTCCCCCTCGCCCTGTACTTCAAGGACGGCCGGGCCAAGGCCGAGATCGCGCTCGCGCGCGGCAAGAAGGAGTACGACAAGCGCCAGACGCTGCGGGAGAAGCAGGACCGGCGGGAGGCGGAGCGGACGATCTCGGCGATCAAGCGCCGGGAGCGGGGCTGAGCCCTCCGGGACGTCAGGAATAAGCTGGCACGGTCGTGCGTTGGTCACGTACGATGGCACTCGCATCGCTCGCCGGTGCAGTGGTTTGAAAAATCAACATGGGGATGATCGGTTTCGACAGCGGCTGTCGAAGCAGGGGAAGCGTGTCGAGGAAGCGGCCATGATCTCGTAAACCACAGGCCGAAAAAAATAATCGCCAACACCAAGCGCGATTCCTCCCAGCAGGCCTTCGCCCTCGCTGCCTGATCTCAGGTAGCGAAGCGAGCCTCCTACTAAAGGGAGTGTCAGCCCGGGGCTGTTCCCGACCCGGATCCTGGCATCAGCTAGGGGACTAAACCTTGATCCCGGTCACGGGGTGAAGAGGGAAACCAAACAGTGACTGGGCCCGTCGGAGACTTGTCCGCGTGATCTCCGGGGCCGAGAAAATCGAAGCGGACTGCACACGGAGAAGCCCTGGTTCCGCACCGTTGGACGCGGGTTCGATTCCCGCCATCTCCACAGTTCCCATGTGGGCCGAGGCCCCGTCGCTCCCGAGCGGCGGGGCCTTTGTCATGCGGCCACGCCGGCGACCGTCATGCCGGGGGAGCCGTGCTCGCGCGGTCGGTCAGGCGGGGCGGCAGCAGGTGCACGCCGGGAGCGGCGGGACCGGTGAGGGCCCGTACCGCCAGCTCCACGGCCCGGGTGCCCAGTACGGCGGACGGGACGGTGACCGAGGTGACCGGGGGCCGGGCCGCGAGGGCCACGTCGTCCGGACAGACCGCCACGACGGACAGGTCACCGGGGACCCGTCGGCCGAGGCCTTCGAAGGCGTCGAGCAGGGGTGCCAGCAGCGGATCGTTGTGGACGACGACGGCGGTGGGCGCCGGGCGCAGGCGCAGCAGCCGTTCGGCCGTGTCCCGGGCGGTGTCCGGCGCGGCTGCGCTCGGGTGCACGGACGCGACCAGCCCGGCACGGCGGGCGGCGGCCGTGAAGCCCCGCACCACCCGGTGGGCGGACGCGGTGTGCCGGGCGTACACCTGAGGCGGCCCGCCGACCAGCGCCACCACCCGGTGCCCCAGCTCCGCCAGCCGGGCGACGCACCGTTCACCGGCTGCCCGGAAGTCGAGGTCGACGCAGGTCAGCCCCTCGGGCTCGGCGGGCACCCCGATCAGCACGGCGGACCGGCCGCGCAACGACGGCAGCCGGGGATCGCGCAGGCCCACCTCCGTCACGATCAGCGCGTCCACCGCGCGGTGCGGGGAGCGCTCGCCCTCCTCCCCGGTCATCAGCAGGACGTCGTGACCGTGCGCGCGGGCGGCGGTGACCACCGACATCGCGCAGCCCGCCGTCGCCGGCTCCCACGTCCCGCCGCGCAGCGGGAGCAGCAGCCCCAGCACGCCGGTCGGGGAACCGGCGTGCGGACGGTAGCCCAGCTCGCGGACGGCCGCCTCGACGCGCCGCCGGGTCTCCGCGGAGATCGGGCGCTTGCCGCTGAGGGCGTAGGAGACGGTGCTGGGGGAGACGCCGGCGCGGCGCGCCACGTCGGTGATCCTGGCCATCAGCCGGTGCCCGGCGCGGGCGGCGTGATCGGCATGGTCGGGTTCCTCCGGGGAGCCGGTCGGAGCGCCGTCGGAGCGGCTTGGACGGAGGAAGGTAGGCGCGGTGGGCGAAGGCGTCAATGGGCCGGACGCGACGCGGGGGGTGTTCGGGGGTGGGGCGGGCGCGACGCGGGGGGTGTTCGGGAGTGGGGCGGGGCTCACGGGGCTGGTGCGCTGGACCCGGGCGCGCTGGGCCTGGGTGTACGGGACCGGGCGGCTGCCGCCAGTGCCAGCAGCAGGGCCACCGCCGCCGCGGTGACCGGGATGCCGTACCCGGCCGTGGGTGAGACGTGCTCCACCGTCCAGCCGCCGGCCGCGCTGCCGCAGGCGATGCCGCCGAGCAGGCCGGTCACCGCCAGGGTCATGCCCTCGTTGAGGCGGCCCTCGGGGGTGCGCTGCTGGACCAGCGTCATCGTGGTGACCATCGTCGGGGCGGTCGCCATGCCGGCCAGCAGCAGGGCACCGGCCAGCAGCGGCAGCGAACCCGTGCCGGCCGCCGCGAGCAGGGGCAGCGCCATCAGGGCGGTCATCGCCGCGACGCACCAGGCCAGCCGGGACGCGGCGGGGCCGGCCGGCTTCAGCGCCCCGAACAGCAGCCCGGCCACGCACGACCCGCCCGCCTGCAGCGCCAGCACCGCCCCGGCCGCCGCACGGTGCCCCCGCGCGTCCGCGAACGCGATCGTGACCACCTCCAGCGCGCCGAACACCGCGCCCGTCGCCAGGCACACCGCCAGCAGCGGGGGGATGCCGGGGGCGCGCAGCGGGGCCTTCCCGGCGGACGCGCCGGGACGGGCGGGCGGCTCGGTGGCGCGCTGGGCGGTGAACAGCAGGATGCCGGTCATCAGCAGCGCCGCGGCGACCAGCGTGCCCGCCTCCGGGAAGAACGCCGTGCACAGGAAGGCCGCCACCACCGGGCCGAGCATGTAGCACAGCTCGTCGGCGGCCTGCTCGAAGGAGTTGGCGGTGTGCAGGGCGGCGGGGTCGCCGCGCAGCAGGTGGTTCCAGCGGGCGCGGGCCATGCCGCCCGTGTTGGGGGTGGCGGCGGTGGCGATCTGCGCGGCGAACAGGGTCCAGTCCGGGGCGCCCTGACGGACGCAGAGCACCAGGGCGAGGGCGCCCAGGACGGTGATCAGGGTGGCGGGCACGGCCACCCGGGCCTGGCCGTGCCGGTCGACGAGGCGGGCGAGCAGCGGGGCGACCACCGTGGTCACGGCCAGCCCGGACGCGACGACCGCGCCGGCCAGGGCGTACGAACCACGGGTCCCGGAGATCATGACGACCGCGCTCACGCTGAACATGCCCTGCGGCAGGCGGGCGACGAGATTGCCGGCCGTGAACGCCCGCGCGCCGGGTACGGAGAGGAGCCGGCGGTAGGGGCCGGGCGGGCGGCCCCGGGAGGCGCGGCGCCGTTCGCGGGGGCGGAAGTCGGCGGTGACCAGGCTGTCGGCGGTGACCGCCATGGTCACCGCGGGACGGTCGCAGGCGCGGGGGCGGGGGCGGGGAGAGGCGTGGTGCGGCATGGGCCTTACCGTCGCCCGTGGCCGGACGCGGGGTCCAACACCTGCCGGGTCCCGATTCACGCACTCCCGTTGTAAATTCTCCGGATGCCCGTGCCGAGCCACCTCGACCCCCGCCTCCTGCGCGCCTTCGTCGCCGTCGCCGAGGAACTGCACTTCACGCGTGCCGCGCACCGGCTGTACGTCGCCCAGCAGGCGCTCAGCCGCGATGTGCGGCGCCTCGAACGGGAGCTGGGCGCCGAGCTGTTCGTCCGCTCCACCCGGCAGGTGACGCTGACGGCCGACGGCGCGCGGCTGCTGCCGTACGCGCGCCGGGTGCTCCAGGCGCAGGACGAGTTGCTGACCGCCTTCGGACAGGTCCGCCCGCTGCTGGTGGACCTCAACTCGCCGGGGCTCGGCACCGGACGCCGGGTGCTGCACCGGGCCCGGACGCTCGTCCCCGAACTGGAGCTGATGGCCCGCTACGAGAGCGGGCTGACCTGGGCCGCCGCCGAGATGGCGGCCGGGCGCCTGGACGCCTCCTTCGGACGGTTCGCCGGTCTGGCACCGGCGCTGCGGGCGGGCCTGGAGCAACAGCCGGTGCGGTACGAGCCGATGGCGGTGATCCTCCCTGAGGACCACCCGCTGGCCCCGCTGCCCGAGGTGCCGCTGGCCGCGCTGGCGGGGGAGACCGTGTACGCCGGCGCCGGCAACGACCGTACGCCGGAGTGGACCGACCTCGCGCGCCGGCTCTTCGAGGGGCGCGGCATCGCGGTGGCGCCGCCGGCTCCGCTGGCGGTGGGGGAGGAGGAGTTCGAGCGGCTGATGGCGAAGACGCGGCATCCGGTCCTCGCCGTGACGGGGTTTCCGGCCATGCCCGCGACGGTGGTGCGGCCCCTGGTCGATCCGGTGCCGCTGTCGCCGGTCTCCCTGGTGTGGCGAAAGGGGCTGGTCCACCCGGCGCTGGAGGCGCTGCGCCGGGCCGCGGGCCGGGTCGCGGCGGAGGAGGGGTGGCTGCGGCGGCCCCGCGAGGGATGGATTCCAGCCGATGACGCGGACGTGATGACGCCTTGACGGGCGTGTGATCCCGTCTTAACAGATGGGCACCTGGCCGACACACCGTCTGTCGGTGCGCTACATTCGTTCCCCGAGCACTGTGTGGTAATGGGGGCGCTCGAACCTGGTGGGGGCCGGGTTCGCTCGACGGGTGCTCGGAGTCGAAGCGCGCCCTGTACCTGCTCGTTGGGGGGAAGTGCGGCGCGTGGAAAACTGGCAGAAAGACGCCCAACCGGAGTGGCCCGAGGCCGCGTCGGGGACCCGGGAGTTCCCGAAGACGGAGCCGGGGGCGCACGCGGGGAGCGAGATCTCCTGGTTCGGCAGGGGCGCCGCCGACGGTGACGCCCGGGGTGATTCCGCCGATTCCGCCGACGTCACGGACGTACCGCCTCCGGTACGTGTGCCCGAGGGCGACGCCACGGACGTGCTGCCGACGGTGAGCGGACCGGCCGACGCCACGGACCTGCTGCCGGCCGTCGGCGGCCCCGCCGACCCCACCGCGGTCCTGCCGTCCGTGCCCGCACCGGCCGACCCGACCGCCGTGCTGCCGTCCGTGCCCGCACCGGCCGACCCGACCGCCGTGCTGCCGTCCGTGCCCGCACCGGCCGACCCGACCGCTGTGCTGCCGTCCGTGCCCGCACCGGCCGACCCGACCGCCGTGCTGCCCGCGCTGTCCGATTCCGGTGGTCCGGCGGACGTGCCGCGCAAGGGCTCCGGACCGGCCGCCGGCGCCCCCGGGGCCGTACCGCCGTCCACGGCACCCGCGCCCGCGCCCGCGCCCCCGTCCCCGTCCCCGTCCGGGACCAGCGTCGGGACCGGCGTCGAGACCGGCCGGCCCGCCGCCCCCGCCGCCACGACGAGCGGCTGGCCCAAGCTCCCCAGGCCGGCCACCGCCACCGCCGCCGTCCCCGCTCCCACCGCCGTCACGGACGTACTGCCCAGCGCCCCCGCCCCCGCCTCCGTACGCGACCCCTGGCAGGAGGGCGACGGCGCCTTCGGTACGGCCGCCACCGCTCCCGGCGCGGGCCGCGGTGCGGTCGGACCGGTCGGCGGCGCCCTCGCCGCGGACGAGCCGGAGCAGCACGACCCGCACGAGGTGACCGTCCAGCTCGACGCCGTGCAGCTCGGGGACGGGGTGCTGCGCAGGGCGGCGGGCGGGCCGGTGTCCGCCGACGCGGCCGACCGGCCGGTCTTCGTCGACGAGTCGGGCCGCCGCAGCCGCCTCTACCGCCGGATAGGCATAGCCGTCGGCCTCGCCTGCGCCGTCTACGCCGTCGTCATGGTCGTCACCCTCCTGTCGGGCAACTCCGACGCGCCCTGGCTTCCCGTACCGGGCCAGGAGGACGGCGCACCGGCCGGCAAGGTCGACACCACCCCGCTGCCCACCGGATCGGTGGACCCCTCCCTGACGGGCAGCCCCTCCCCGCAGCCCACGCCCTCCGCCACCGGCGCGGAGGAGCAGTCGCCGTCCGCCGACGCCTCCGCGACCGACACCGCGCCCGCGACCGGACCGACGGAGACCGAGACCGACCCCGGGCCGACCGTCACCGACACCGCGCCCGCCCAGGACGGTGACGAGACCGAGCCCGACCCGACCGACACGGCCACGGAACCGGCCGCCGGCTCGCCCGACCCGACCCCGACGGACACCGGCGGCACCACGCCCGACCCGACCGCGACCACCGGCGGCGACAGCGCGGGCACCGGTCTCGGCTCCGGCACCCTCGCCCAGGCCCCGGGCACCTCGTCCCCCCGCTCACCGCTCGTGGAGTACACCTACTGATGGCCGCCCCCACCCGTCGTCACGGCGCCGCACCCCGAGCCCGTGGCGGCTCCCGGCGGCGCCGTCTGCCGCTGCGCCTGCTGCTGCCGGTGCTCGTCCTCGTCGCCCTGATGGCGATGCTCATGCTGCGCGGCTACGTGCACAGCGAGATCCTCGCCGACCACCGCGTCCAGCCGCCCGCCGCCACCGACAAGGTGCCGGAGAAGATCCTGGAGGGCGGCCCGGTCATCGACACCCGGGCCGGCCGCACCGAGTCGATGAGCGTGCCGGACCACAAACTGGTCCTCACCTTCGACGACGGACCCGACCCGACCTGGACCCCGAAGGTCCTGGACGTGCTGAAGAAGCACCACGCGCACGCCGTCTTCTTCGTCACCGGCACCATGGCCTCCCGCTACCCGGACCTGGTCCAGCGGATGGTCGACGAGGGCCACGAGGTGGGCCTGCACACCTTCAACCACCCCGACCTCTCCTACCAGTCGCAGTCCCGCATCGACTGGGAGCTGTCGCAGAACCAGCTCGCCCTCACCGGCGCCGCCGGCATCCGCACCTCCCTCTTCCGCCCGCCGTACTCCTCCTTCGCCGACGCGATGGACAACAAGTCCTGGCCGGTGACGGAGTACATCGGCTCCCGCGGCTACCTCACCGTCGTCAACAACACCGACAGCGAGGACTGGAAGAAGCCCGGCGTCGACGAGATCATCCGCCGCGCCACCCCGCACGGCGGCGAGGGCGCCATCGTCCTGATGCACGACTCCGGCGGCGACCGCCACCAGACCGTGCGGGCGCTGGACAGGTTCCTGCCCGGCCTCCAGGAGAAGGGGTACGAGTTCGACAACCTCTCCGAGGCTCTGGACCTGCCCAGCGCGCACTCCGAGGTCACCGGCGCGGACCTCTGGAAGGCCAAGGCATGGGTCTTCCTCGTCCAGGCGTCGGAGAAGGTCACGGACGCCCTGGTCGTCGGCCTCGCGGTCATCGGCACGCTGGTCATCGGCCGGTTCGGCATGATGCTCCTGCTCTCCGCCGCGCACGCCCGCAAGGTGCGCCGCCGGAACTTCGCCTGGGGGCCGCCGGTCACCGAACCGGTGTCGGTGCTGGTCCCGGCGTACAACGAGGCCAAGTGCATCGAGAACACCGTCCGTTCCCTGATGTCGAGCGACCACCCCATCGAGATCGTCGTCGTCGACGACGGCTCCACGGACGGCACCGCCCGCATCGTCGAGGCGATGGGCCTGCCGAACGTACGCGTCGTCCGCCAGCTCAACGCGGGCAAGCCGGCGGCCCTCAACCGGGGCCTGGCCAACGCCTCCCACGACATCGTCGTGATGATGGACGGCGACACGGTCTTCGAACCCTCCACCGTCCGCGAACTCGTCCAGCCCTTCGGCGACCCGAAGGTCGGCGCGGTGGCCGGCAACGCCAAGGTCGGCAACAAGGACAGCCTCATCGGCGCCTGGCAGCACATCGAGTACGTGATGGGCTTCAACCTGGACCGCCGTATGTACGACGTCCTGGGCTGCATGCCGACCATCCCCGGCGCGGTGGGCGCGTTCCGCCGCTCCGCCCTGGAGCGCGTCGGCGGCATGAGCGACGACACCCTCGCCGAGGACACCGACGTCACGATGGCCCTGCACCGCGACGGCTGGAAGGTCGTCTACGCGGAGAACGCCCGCGCCTGGACCGAGGCCCCCGAGACCGTCCAGCAGCTCTGGTCCCAGCGCTACCGCTGGTCCTACGGCACGATGCAGGCCATCTGGAAGCACCGCCGCGCCGTCATCGACAAGGGCCCCTCGGGCCGCTTCGGCCGCGTGGGCCTCCCCTTCGTGTCCCTGTTCATGGTCGTGGCCCCCCTGCTGGCCCCCTTGATCGACATCTTCCTCCTCTACGGCATCATCTTCGGCCCGACCGAGAAGACGATCGGCGCCTGGCTGGGCGTCCTGGCGCTCCAGGCGGTCTGCGCGGCGTACGCCTTCCGCCTGGACCGCGAACGCATGACCCACCTGATCTCGCTGCCCCTCCAGCAGATCCTCTACCGACAGCTCATGTACGTCGTGCTGCTCCAGTCCTGGATCACCGCCCTCACCGGCGGCCGCCTGCGCTGGCAGAAACTGCGGCGGACGGGCGTCGTCGAGGCGCCCGGCGGGATACCGGCGCAGCGGCAGCGCGTCATGAACGAGAAGCAGGAGCCCGTCCGATGAGCACAGTGCCTCCCCCGCTGGGCGCACCGGCCTTTCCGCCTCCCACCACGGGGGACGTGGCTCCGCCCGCGCCCCCGGCCACGGCCGAGCGGCGCAAGCCCGTCCGTGACCGCTACTTCGACCTGCTGCGCGCGGTCGCCCTGTTCCGGGTCGTCTTCTACCACCTGATGGGCTGGGCCTGGCTCCCGGTGGTGTTCCCCTCCATGGGCGTGATGTTCGCGCTCGCGGGCAACCTGATGGCGCGCTCGCTCAAGCGCCCTGCGGTCCAGGTCGTCCGCAGCCGCATGCGCCGCCTGTTGCCCCCGCTGTGGCTGCTCGGCGCCGTCGGCGTCACGGGCATGGTGCTCCAGGGCTGGGGGCCGGACGCGGAGGGCCACCCCGGCTGGTGGTGGTTCCACCTGCTGTACTGGATCGTGCCGCTCAGCGACCCGCCGTACGCGGAGGGGCTGCCCGGTGTCCACAACATCATCGGCGAGGACTGGGCCGCCGAGCTCGCCGGTCCCCTCTGGTACATCCGCGCCTACCTCTGGTACGTCCTGCTGTCCCCCGTCATCCTCAAGGCCCTGAAGGCGCTGCCCTGGCCGACGATCCTGTCGCCCATCGCGCTGGCCGCCGCCCTGGAGTTCGGCTGGGTGCACATCCCGTTCACCCGGATCGACTCGGCCGTCACGGACTTCAGCACGTTCGGTGCCTGCTGGATCCTGGGCATGGCCCACCAGCAGGGTGTCCTGAAGAAGCTGCCCCGGTACGTCGTCCCCTCCCTGGTGCCGTTCGTCGCCGGCTACGGCCTCTGGTACGCGCTGACGCACGGCTTCAAGGCCGGTCACGACCTGGACGACATCCCGTTCGCCCAGTCCCTGTGGTCCTTCGCCACGGTGATGCTGCTCCTGCACGTCAGCCCTTCGTGGACGGAGTGGCCGCGGTTCCTGCGGCGCTTCGACAGGATCATCACCCTGCTCAACTCACGCGCGGTCACGATCTACCTGTGGCACAACATCTGCATCCTCACCGCCGCGACCCTCTGGGACCAGCTGTGGAACATCGACGTGATGTGGCAGCACTTCTCCTGGCTGCTGGAGAGCCCGTGGCCGGTCCTGGTGCTGGTGTGGATGTTCATCTGCACCTGCGTCATCTGCTTCGGCTGGATGGAGGACGTGGCGGCCAAGCGCAGGCCGCAGATGTGGCCCGACGGGAGCCAGGCCGCGCCACGGGGGAAGCCGGGAGCGCACCGGGCCTGACGTGTCACCCGCTGACGATTCGCATCCGGTGGCTGTGTGACGCGCATCGCGATTGAAATCATGGTTCTCGGGATGCGGTCCCCCGTGTGAGTGATCCGGATCACAGGAATGTCGAGTCTTACGTTCCGCTTCCCGAGCGTGAATGCCCGACTACTCAAAGTGTGGTCCGTTCGCGCTCCTCGGTGTCGGCGCGCGGCCTGCCGGGCAGTGCGAAATCGCCGCGTTGTCGAGTGGGCGAGATGGTGTCGCAAACGGCATTGCCGGTATCTCGCCGGATTCATACCTCGCCATTCGAGCCATGCGTGGCGTAAAAGTACTTTCTCCCTCACTCGCTGTACCTCGGTGAGTGAGGGAGACGCTTTTCACTGCTGCAACGAAGAGGGAGTGCGGGCGCCCTTTTCAGATGATCTGGTGGACGAGATCACCAGCCCTTTAAGGTCCGAGGCGATCAAGCGACCTGAATCCCATGAGGGGGGACCTGTGCGCAGAACCGCGCTGCCCGTCGTCGCCGTGCTCGGCCTTTCACTGCTCCTTCCACAGCAGCAAGCGATGGCGGCGGAGGCCATCGACCAACCGCTGGCGGAGGGGACGATTCTGGATGTCGGCCCCGGCCAGTACTACTCGGAGACCCAGACCTTCGAGGTGACCGAGAGCGATGTGGCCGGCATCGTGGCCAACCGTCGACACTCGGTGAGTGCTCAGGCCGACGGTGTCGCTTCGCCCGAGGACGCTCCGGACACGCGTACCGACATGGGCGTCTTCGGCCCCAGTTGGGAAGCGGAGTTCGTCGGTGGCCAGCTCAACAGGACACTGGAACAGCAGGGCGACACCATCCTGGTGACCGACCTGGGTGCCGAGGAAACGCTCCGGTACGGACTCACCTCCAGCGTCGACTTCCCGAACGGCGGCGGCGTCAAGAACTACGCGACCGCCGACGGGTCCCAGATCACCGAGACCTCCAGGTGGAACGACGCCACGGGCACTCTGGAGACGTCGATCGTCGAGGTCATCGGGGTGGACCTCGCCGCGACGGAGGAAGGAGACGACACCTTCACCGACGAGTCGGGTGAGCCGATCCCGGCGGCGGACCTCAAACCCACCTACGAGTGGGAGCAGGCCGGCACGGACGCCGACGCGTGGCGGGTCACCAGCGTCGGCAGCAACATCTACGCCACCGACGTCGAGTACGACGCCCAGGGGCGCGTCGCCGAGATCACGGACCCGGCCTTCGGTGAGAAGCCGGCGACGACCAGCACCATCGCCTATGCCACCGCCACCACGGCCACGGCCTCCTCGGCCGGCGACTACGTGGGACAGGTGAAGGAGATCACCGTCACCGAAGGGGCCACCACGCAGACCCTCGCCCGGTACGCCTATGACTCGTCCGGGTTGCTGCGCACCGTGACCAATCCGGCCGAGTCGAGCGAGCCGCAGGCCACCTACTCCTACGACGCCATCGATCGGCTCTCCGACATCACCTCGCCGATCAGCGGCGACTGGCACCTGGACTTCTCGGCGGGATCCGCGCTTCCGGGTGTCACCCCGGTCGGGGAGGCGGTTCCGACGCCGGGCGACACGGTCGACGGCGACGCCTCGGACCCCGACGCCACCCTTACCGACGCGCCGCCCGCTTCGGAGTTCGTGGACGAGGACCTGTCGGGGCCGCAGTCGTACCCGTCGAAGTGCAACACCGCGACGAGCTGGATGTACTACACGAAGTCCGGCTGCACCACGAAGGTGGCGCACTACGGTTGGCACTCACCCGCGTGGAAGAAGCTGCCGAACGGCACCAAGGTGCGTGGCATCAACCACGATCACTGCACCAGCGCTCCGGACCGGCCCTTGGGCTACGACTTCCGCCCCGCCTGTGACCAGCACGACTACGGGTACGGCACCATCGGCAACTCTTACAAGGGCTACTACAAGTACTTGTCCCGCAACAAGGGATTCGCCGTGGACGGCGTCTTCTGGACGTCCCTCTACACCAAGACCTGCAACGGCTACTGGATCAAGAGCCCCTGCCGTTCCGCCGCGAACCTGTACTACGCGGCGGTGACGGTGTTCGGCCGGGCGAAGAACGGTGCGAATGCGACCTGACCGTCTGCGGCACCGCTGAAGACCACGCGTAATAGGCAGGAAGGTCGGATTGTGATCCTCGTCCATCCGGCCTTCCGGCACGCGCGATTTCTTCGGGCCTCGATGTGCCCGCCCTCTGCTTCTCGATGGAGAGAAATTGAAAAGACCGATATGGGCGACGGTCGCCACAACGGTGATCGCCGTGTCCCTCGGCGCGTTGCCGGCTCACGCCGCCACGCCCCTCACCCCCCTAGCGGCGGCCGGAGCGACGGCCGACCCCGTCGACCCGCCGCTGTACGACGCCACCGCGGACGGCGGCACGGTCCGCGTCAATGTCGTCACCGGGAGCCGCACAGACCTGTCCAGCGCGGCATCCGCCGGTGAAATCCTGCAGACGTTCCACAGCTTGCCGATCGTCACCCTCAAGGTGGACGGCGAGGGCCTGGACGCTCTCACGGCCCAGCCCGGCGTGGTGAGTGTCACCGAGGACACGCCCGTTCCGCCGAGCCTGGACCAGAGTGTTCCGCTCATCGGCGGAGACCGGGCCGCACAGGCCGGTATGACCGGGGACGGCAGCGCGATCGCCATCCTGGACACCGGCGTCGCCACCGGCCACCCGTTCCTCGGGGACCGGGTCGTCACCGAGGCGTGCTTCTCCCCGGCCGACTCCGACTACTCCGCCTCCAGCCTCTGCCCAGGTGGCGAGGACGAGGAGGAAGGGCCGGGCACCGCCGACTCCGAGACCGGGGCGTGCGCGGCCATCACCGCATGCCAGCACGGAACCCATGTGGCGGGTATCGCCGCAGGCAACGGCGACGGCATCACCGGAGCACCCGCGTCCGGTGTGGCCCCCGGCGCCGACATCATCGCCATCCAGGTCTTCAGCGAGTTCAGCTCCGAGACCTACTGCGGCACCGGCGCCGCGCCCTGCGTGCTCAGCTTCACCAGTGCGCAGATCGCGGCGCTGGAGAAGGTGCTGGAGATCGAGCAGTCAGGAGTGCCGGTCGTCGCCGCGAACCTCAGTCTCGGCAGCGGCCGGTATACCGCCGCCTGCGACGGCGATCCCCGTGCCCTGGCCATCGACGCGCTGCTCGCCGACGGTGTCGCCACCGTGGTCGCGGCCGGCAACAACGGCTACAGCGACGCGGTGAACGCCCCGGGCTGTGTGGGCTCCGCCATCACGGTCGGCTCCACGACCGACGACGACCAACTGTCCTCGTTCACCAACCGGGGTGCGCTGCTGGACGTCTTCGCCCCCGGCACAGGCATCGTCTCGTCCGTGCCCGGTGACGGTTACGCCTCGAAGAACGGGACGTCGATGGCGGCTCCGCATGTGACGGGTGCCTTGGCGGTGCTCCGGCAGGCATATCCGGGCAAGAGCATCGCGTCTCTCGAATCACTGCTGACAGCCACCGGGAAGCCAGTCGCCTACACAGGTGCCACCACCCCGCGTATCGACATCGGTGAGGCACTCGGCGAAACGGAGCCCGATCCGGTCGCGAAGCCCCGCCGCTCGACTCTCATCAACGACGGAGCCCACGCCATACCCGACCCGGGAACGGCCCAGTCGTCGATCACGGTCGAGGGTGTTTCCGGCAAGGCGCCGAAGGCGTTGCGGGTAGGTGTGGATCTCACGCATGAGTGGCTGGGTGAGGTGAAGGTCGATCTGGTGGATCCGGCGGGCACGGTGTACGCGTTGAAGGCGACGAACGGGACGGA